>JALHDH010000055.1 GCA_022839105.1 bacterium | reverse complement strand
GGAGCTGAGCCCTGAGGAAGCGGCCTTCGTCGAACTGAAGTTGGCGCTGGCGGACCACCTTCGGGGGATCCGCACCCAGCGCGGTTGGACGCAGACCCATGTGGCGAAGTTGCTTGGGTCCAGCCAGTCCAGGGTCGCCAAGATGGAGGCAGCGGACGCCTCTGTCTCCATCGACCTGTTGGTCAGGTCGCTCTTGCACCTCGGCGCCACGCGGACCGAGGTTGCCGAGGCCATCGCGCGGGCTGCATGAGGGGTGGATTCCCGGCCAGGGACTTGTCGAGGTCAGTCGCTCCCTGGACGAGTCCATCGCGGCTTTGATGCGGCGGGCTTCCAGCCGAAATTCAAGGCCGAACCCACCTGGCTCACCGGGGCTTGGGGGGCACCGCCGCCAGGGGCAGGAACATAGGCACGGGACGCGGGCGCTGCTGGGACTCTCCCTCGACGGCCTGGATCTCCTCGAAGCCATACAGTCGGTAGAAGTCGACGGCGTCCGGCTTGGCGTCGACCAGCACCCCGACACAGCCAAGTTCGTCTCGCATCCGCTCCGCCAGTTCGAAGGTGTGCCGGAGCAGGACCCTGCCGACGCCACGACCTTGGACCGCCCGGTCCACGGCCAGACGCGCCAGGCGCAGGATGGGGACCGGATAGGGAGGCATCCTCCGCCCCGAGGGAAGGGCCGGCGCCTCCAGTTGTCCGGGGGAGATGGTCACGAACCCCTGGATCCGATCCTTGGCCACGGCCACGCAGGTGACCCCGACATGGTGTCGGAACTGGTTCTGCCCCGCGTAGCGATGGAAGAAGAGGTCGAGGGCCTCGTCCCCGGACCGGAAGGACTGGCGGTCATCCTCGGGCCGCAGGGCCCGGACTTCAACGGTCATCGAAGAGGCTCTTCATGGCCTCCGTGGGCTGGGGCGGGCGGGAGATCAGGTCCCGCACGCGCACGGCGCTCTCCTCGGACAGGACGACCCGAGCGGGCAGGATCGCGTCGACCGGGAGCTCCTCGAGGGCCTGGAGATGGTGCAGGAGAGCCTGCTCGATCACGTAGGCACGGGTCGTGCCAGTGGCCCGGACGTAGCGTTCCAGGCGTGCTTTGGCCTCGCCGGAGATGTGCGCGGAGATCTGCGTGGTGGCCTCCATGTCGCCTCCTTCAATGGTTCTACATGATTGTATCATCTACAAATCTGTAGCGGGTCTGGATGCAAGGAAGGCGTGCATCGAGGAGCGGAGCGTAGTTGGAAACTACGTGAGCACCACAGAGGTGCGCCTGACGACGCAGACGGGCCCGAGACGGCTTCCGAATGCCACGCCAGGTGGCGGATTCAGGTGCCCGGCTCTCGGCCATCTGCCCCTTGTCCTGGAACCCATCCGTCCTGGGGCGGTTCTTCCCATGGGAGGCTTCAATCCAGGCCGCGAGGAGGCAGAGATCAGGCCGGGTCCTGCTCTTCATCGCAAGCCAGGATTCTCGACGGGCGTCGCCACCGGGTGGGCCCTGAACCACCGGAGGAAGCCATGCACCGCAGACCTCGGTCCAGGCGATCCGGAACCGTTGCCGCCCTCAGCGGGTTGGCCCTGGCGGTGCTGCTGCTGATGGCCCCACCGCTGCGGGCGGCCCCGGTGGAGACGCCGCCTCCGCTTCCGGGCCCGTCGCCGCCCGTGGAGGAGTCCTCCCAACCCCTGGTCCAGGTCGGGCTGGATGCCGCGGGGCGCCCGCGATACCAGGGCTGCCTCACCCTCACCGCAGCCCTGGACCTGGGCCTGCGCGAGAACCTGTCCGTGGCCCTGGGAGAGGTCGAGAGCCGGGTGGCGGCGGCCGACACCGCAGAGGCAGCGGCCATGGGCCGCCCCAAGCTCTCGTTGGGCGCGGTGGGGGCCGGGGGGACGGCTCCCATGGTCTGGTCCGCGCCGTCTGGCGCCGAGCCGGGCTTCCTGACCGTCCTGCCTCCGGGGGCGGTCAGCCTGAACGCCACGCTGATGGTGCCCGTCTTCACCGGGGGGCTCTTGGCGGCCCGCCTGGAGGCCGCCGAATACTCCCAGAAGGCGGCGGTGGCCAGGGCTTTCCTGGCCCTGCGCCAGGCCGCCCGGGCCGTGCGCACCGCCTGGCACGCGGTCCAGCAGGCTCGGGCTCTGCAGGAGGTGGCCTCCTGGGAACTCGAGCAGCAACAGGAACTCCTGAGGCTGGCCCGCCTTCAGCTCGACCAGGGGCGGGTGGCCCGGGTGGTGGTCTTGCGGGCCCAGGCCGAGGTGGCTTCCGCCGAGGGGCGACGCGAGCTGGCCGGGGCGGACCTGGCTGAGGCCGAGGCGGAGCTGAAGACGGCCTTGGGCGTCTCGGTGCAGTCCGACTTCGAGTATGAGAGCGCGGCACCCGAGCCGCCCCCGCGGGCGACCGAGGAGGAGGACCTGCGCACGGCCTTGTCCGATCGTCCCGATCTGGTGGCTGCCCGCTACGCCCTGGAGGCGAAGGATCGGGGCGTGGCCCAGGTCGTGGCCGAATTCTCTCCCCAGGTCTATGCCATGGCCATGGCCGAGCGGATGCAGAGGGGGGCCTTCCAGGGCGGACCCCTGGAGGGCGGCTACCAGGTGGGGCTGGGGATCGCCTGGCCCCTCTTCGACGGCGGCGAGCGCGCCGCCAGGCTGGAGCAGGCCCAGGCCAGGAAGGAGATCGGCGAGCTGGAGCTGGAGCGCCTGGAACTGGAGGTCACCGCCCAGGTCGTCGCGGCCCGGGCCCGGGCCCAGGCGGCCTGGCGGGCCCTGGAACTGGCCGAGGCCGAGGTGGCGGCCGCCAGCGAGGGGCTGAGGATCGCTCGTCTGCGTCACCAGGCGGGACGCAGCATCCAACTGGAGATCCTGGACGCCGTGGCCGCCGAGAGGCGGGCGCGCGGCGCGCTGGCCGAGGCCATCGCCCGGGCCGGTCGGGCTCGAGCCGACCTTCTGTACGTCACCGGGAGGTTCTGATGAACATGCGCCGCGCAGTCTGGATCCTCTTCCTGCTGCTTGCGGGGGTCGCCCGGGCGGCGCTCCCCGGCGCGGCCGGACACTACGACCTCACGCTGACCACCGACCCTGCGGTGATCCCGGTCGGCACCGCGGAACTCGTGATCACCGTGAGTCTGGACGACAAGCCGCTCGAAGGGGTCCAGGTGACCACCTTCACCCACATGCCCGGAATGCGGATGGGGGAGCGTCCTGAGACGGCTCGCCCGGTCGCAGGCCAACCGGGCGTGTACAGGGCTCGGGCGGCCTTCCCCATGGGGGGCGCCTACCAGGTCCAGGTCACCGTTTCCGGCCCCCACGGCACGGCAGAGACGACCTTCTCGGTGGCCACCGGGGAGGACGTGTCGGCAGGGAGGTTTCCCGGCTGGATCCTGCCGACCGCCGTGGGTCTGATCCTCCTCGTGCTGATCGCCTGGAGGATGCGGGTCACGGGTCAGCGCCTCGAACCCGGAAGGTTCCTGGACCGGCAGGTGCTGGGCGGGCTCTTCCTGATCGGCGTGATGCTGCTGGGCTCGGTCCTGGCCGTCCGTCACTTCCGTCGCCCCGGCTCCATGACCCCCCTGGAAGCCCAGGTCATGGAGATGGACATGCCTGCCCCCGTGGGCGTGACTCCGGTGGTCCTGGTCGCGGCGCGGCGCGGCCCGGTCGAGGAGGTGCTCCGCTACACCGGGCAGGCCCTGCCCCTCGACGAGCAGGTGGTCACGGCGCGAACCACGGGCGTGGTCGAGTGGATGCCCTTCTATCTGGGAGACCGGGTGACCCGGGGCCAGACCCTGGCCCGCCTGGACACCACCCTCCTGGAGCCGCGCCTGGCCGCCAGCCGGGCCGCCGAGCGGATGGCCGAAAACACCCGTTCGCTGGCAGAAGGTGAGAGACTTCGCCAGCAGGCCGAGCTGGAGCGGGCCAGGGCCCAGAGCGAGGCGGCGAGGGCCGCCCGCGAGGTGGCCGCCAACCGGATCCTGGCCGCCGAGGCCGAGGTGCAGGCCGCTCTGGCCGAGCAGGACTATCGCGTCGGATTCCTGGCCCGCTCGCGGGAGCTGGCCCGGGAGGGCGCCCTGTCCGAGGAGGAGCTCCAACGTGATCAGGCCGAGGCTGCAGGCGCGGAGGCCCGAGTGCGCGCCGCTCGGGCGCGCTTGGACGAGGCCCGGGCCGGTCTGCGACAGGCCGAGGCCGAACTGGCGGCCGGTGGAGCCCTCGTCGAGGCGGCTTCGGCCGCCCATCAGGTCGCAGCCGGCCGTCTCGGCGAAGCCGAGGCCGGCCAGGAGATGGCCCGCTCGCAGAGCGCTGCGGCCGCTGCCGAGCGCGGCTACAGCGAGTTGAAGGCCGCTCTGGACGGAGTGGTGACCGAGCGCGCCGTCAGCCCCGGGACCTTGGTGCAACCCGGCCAGGTCCTGCTGCGGGTGGCCCGCGTGGATCCGATCCGCCTGCAGGCCAACGTGGCCGAGAGGGACCTCGAGGAGGTCCAGGTCGGCAATCGGGTGCGGGTTTCCCGGCCGGGCGGGGGGACCGTGGAGGGTCGCCTCAGCGCCGTCCGCCCGGCCGTGGAGCCGGCTTCCCGTCAGGGTCTGGTCGAGGCCGTGCTCCCCAACCAGGAGAACCGCTTCCTTCCGGGTTCCTACGTCGCCATGGAGATCCTCACGCGACGCGTCGAGAAGGCCCTGCTGGTGCCCACCAGCGCCTTGCTCAGCCGGGTCGCGCCTGCGGAAGGGGCCTCCGTGCCCCAGGACTCGCGAACCTGGGTCTGGGTGGCTCGGGGGCAGGCCCCGGAGCTGAGGGCCCGGCGGGTCCAGGTGACGCTCGGGCCCTCGGACGGCCTTCACACGGCGATCACCTCGGGCCTGGCGGAAGGCGACCTGGTGGTGGCCTCAGGGTACGAGAACCTCCAGGACGAGGGGCCGGTGGTCGAGGCGACCCCCCGGGGCCTGGCCGAATCCGGTGGGGGAGAGGTCCAGGCCGTCACCATCCGGGTCTCGTCCCGGGGCTTCACGCCCGCCCGGCTCGAACTCCAGGCAGGCGTCCCCGCCCGGCTGACCTTCCTCCGGGTGGATGAGCAGAACTGCGGCACCGAGGTCGTCTTCCCCAGCCTGGGTCTGCGCCGGGACCTGCCGCTCAACCAGCCGGTCGTCGTCGAGATCCCCCCCCAGGGCGCTCAGAAGCTGGACTTCTCCTGCGGCATGGACATGCTCAAGGGGCAGGTGCTGGTCCGATGAGGACCGGTTCCTCCTGGATCCACGACATCCACCGCTGGTCCATCGATCATCCCTATGCGGTGATCTCGGTCTACGCGGCGCTGCTGTGGCTGGCCTGGGTCTCGATGTCCCAGGTGATCCCGCGGCGCTTCGCCCCCTATGTCCAGAGCCCGATGCTCGGCGTGGTCACCATGATGCCCGGCCTCTCCTCCCTGGAGATGGAGAGCACGATCTCCAAGCCCATCGAGGAACAACTGGTCCACGTCCAGGGGCTTCGCTATATCCGCTCCAGTTCCCAGGACGGGATCTCGATCGTGACCCTCGAGTTTCCGTACGGGACCGACATGGAGAAGGCCCAGGTCCAGGTCTCCAGCTTGATGGACGTGGTCCGGTCCAATCTGCCCATCAGCGGGGCCGACCTGAAACCCTCCTTCATCGTGCCCATCGACCCCCTGAACCTGCCGGTGCTCTCGCTGTCGCTGCGGGGGGACCCGGCCCAGGGCTGGGATCCCGTGCGCCTGCGGGAGTTTGCCGACAACACGGTGGTGGCGCGGCTGAAGGCCGTCCCCGACGTGTACTCCGTGGTCCCCTTTGGAGGCTATCGCCGCCAGCTCCAGGTCGTGGTGGATCGCCACAAGCTGGCGGCCCATGGCCTGTCGATCCTGGATGTGAAGAATGCCCTGGACCGTTTCAACGTCAGCGCCTCGGGAGGAACCCTGACCTCTGCTGCCGGCGAGGGGATCGTGCGCGTGGACACCCGCCCCCGGCGCGCCGAGGAGGTGCTGGACTACCCTGTCCGCAGCACGGCTTCGGTCGGGTCTTCCGAGACGCTCGCGCCCCGGGTGGTCTCCATCCGCGATGTGGCCCAGGTCTTCGACTCGCATTGGGAGCGCCGCAGCGCCTACCACTATCTCAAGCACGAGCCGGGCACCCCCGGGCAGGTGTACAGGAGCCTGGAGGTCTCGGTCATCCAGAATCCCGGGGCCTCCTCAGCCCGGGTGGTGCCGGCCGTGATGGAGGTGATCCGAGCCCTGGAGCGCGAGAATCCCGGGCTGGTCTTCGAGGTGGCCTACGACAACGCCCGTTTCGTAGACATCCTCTTCCAGAACGTCTGGCACGAGTTGGGCCTGGCGGTGTTCTTGACGGGTCTGGCAGTCCTGCTCTTCCTGGGCGAGTGGCGCGGCACCCTGATCGCCCTGGTGACGGTTCCGACCTCGCTGGCCATGGCCATCCTGATGATGGTCCCTTTCGGGATGACCTTCAACTCGGGCACCCTGATCGGGATGCTCCTGTCGATCGGACGTCTGGTGGATGACAGCATCATCGACATCCACTCGGTGGAGCGCCACCTGCGCATGGGGAAGGACGCGCGCATGGCCACGATCGATGGGATTGCCGAGGTGCGGGTGGTCGTCATCGCCTCGACCTTGATGATCGTGCTGGCCCTTTCTCCGCTGCTCTTCTCGGGCGGCATCGTGGGCCTGATGTTCGTCGAGCTGGTCTGGCCCTTGATCTTCGGCCTGGTGGCCTCGACGGTGGTGTCCTTCACCCTGACGGCCCTGCTGTGTGCCCATGTCCTGCGTCCCGAGTCGGTGCGCGAGGCCGAGCGCCGACATCCGGTGGGACGCTGGCTGTACCTGGTGGTGGACCCCTTCCAGCGCGGCCTGGATCGACTCGAGCGGGCCTATCACCGGGCCCTGGAATGGACGCTGCGCCACCGTTTCGCGAACTTCGCCAGGGTCATGGCGACCCTGATCCTGGGCATGACCTTCTACTTCTTCATCGGCAGCGAGATGATGCCCCTGGCCGACGTGGGTCAGGCCAACGCCTTCCTGGAGATGCAGCCCGGCACTTCCTTCAGCCAGACCGAGCAGGCGGTCGAGAGGTTGGAGACCTTGATGCTCCAGCACCCCGAGATCGAGAAGGCCAGCATCCAGATCGGCCAGGAGTCGATGCTCGAAAGCTGGTCCCCCTTCTACACGGGCTACCAGATGCCGCAGGTGAACGGTGCGGCCATGATGCTGACCTTCTCGGACAAGGACACCCGAGACCGCAGCATCTGGCAGGTCATGGACTCCCTTCAGGAAGAGGCGATGGCCACCATCCCCGGCATCCGTCGCCTGCAGATCAAGGAGATGGGGTCGGACGTCATGGCCACCGCGGCGGCTCCGATTCACGTGAACATCGTGGGCCCGGACCTGGTCCAGCTCGACCGCCTGGGGCACGAGGCCCTGGCCCTGGCTCGGAGGATGCCCGAACTGCACCAGCCCGGCACCACCTGGACCTTGGGCGTCCCCGACTACCAGATTCGGGTCGATCCCCAGAGGGCCCAGGAGGTCGGCCTGTCGCCTGCGGCCATCGCCCAGCAGGCCTACGTCTCGCTGCGGGGAGGGCTCACCGACGAGTTCTGGAGGCTGCCCAATCTCCGGCAGAACACCATCCAGGTGCGCTACCGTGAGGACCAGCGCCAGGACTTTCGGGACCTGGAGAACCTGTACCTGGCCACCCCGGACGGCCGAAACGTGCTCCTGAAGTCGGTGGCCACCGTCGAGCGCCGCAGCGCCCCCACGGTCATCGAACGCGACGGCCTGAGGCGCGTGATGGGAGTGACCGGGTATTACCGGATCGGCGATCTGCCCTCCATGGATGTGGTCATGAACCTGGTGGCCAACGCCTACGGGGGGAATCGCGAGCTCGGGGTCCAGGCGCTGAACTTCCCCCCTGGCTACAGGATGGAGATGCGGGGCGACATGACCCAGATGATGGACAGTTTCCGTCGTCTGCTGCTCGGATTGGGTTTCGCCCTGGGGCTGATGTACCTGGTGCTGGTCATCCAGTTCCGGGGCTTCCTGGCTCCCCTGCAGATGGTCGCTTCCCTGCCCTTGGAGCTGGCCGGCGTGTTCGCGGCTCTGTGGTTGGCCGGGCAGGCCTTCTCGACGGTGTCGATCCTGGGGATCATCGTCCTGACGGGCATGGACATCACCACGGCCATCCTGTTGATCGACCTGATCCAGCGCTACCGGGACGAGGGGGTGCCCCGGGACGAGGCCATCCTCCGGGCCGGTCCCGAGCGCTTGCGTCCCATCCTCATGACGGCCGGCATTTCGCTTGTGGTCCTGCTTCCGATCGCCCTGGCCCCCCGGACCGGGCTGGATGCCTACCAGCCCCTGGCCACGGCGGTCGTGGGCGGCCTGCTGGCCGGCACGATCCTGAGTCTCTTCGACATTCCCATCATGCACACGTACCTGGACGACCTGAACCGCTGGGCGGGCAGGACCTTCCGGAGGGGACCTTCCTGAGAACGCACCCCTCCGCCGGGAGCATGCGGCAGGCTCAGTTGCGCGGTGCCCCGGCCGGGGCGTAGCGGGCCTCGGAATAGGGGAAGGCCTGCATGGCCCTGGCGCGCGAGGAAGAGACCTCGACGAAGGGGATTCCCGCTTCCTTCAAGCGGTCCCGGTTGGCCAGGAAGGGGCCGAAGTCGACCTCGAGCGGGGCCTGTCGAGCCACCTCCCCGAGGTGGCGGCGGATTCCCACCGAGGTGTTCCACTGGTGGCGGACCTGCACCCTGGCGACGGCCAGGCCCGTCGTCAGGAGCAGGACCAGGACCAGGGCACCGACCCCCTGGACCAGGCGAGGCGCACGAGGGGTGGCCAGCAGGGCGGATCCGGCTGTCGCCGCGGGGATGAGCCACAGGTGGGGCACGTAGCGGGCCCACCACCCCTCGGGGAAGAAGGCCCCCGAGACCAGGACGCCTACAACCAGGCAAAGCAGCCCTCGGCCCCTCCTCCTGCTGACGACATTCCAGCCCAGCAATCCCGCGGAGAGGAGCAGCGCGGGCAGGAAGAACGGGCCGAATCCGCCGATTCGGGTGTCCGGGATCCGGAAGACCCGGAACTGCTCCAGGGCCGGGGTGAGGGGCCAGGGGGGCTGGAGAGGTCCCGGCGCGACGCCGTTGCGGGAGGCCGAACCCAGCGAGATCAGCAAGGCCTCCACCCGGTTTCGACCTCGAAGGGGAGGCGGGGTATCCGAGGTGGTGGCCGAGGCCGAGCGGAGCTCCAGGGCGCTCAGATCTCCCTCGCTCGAGCGCAGGGCCTGGGCCTGGTAGGGGTGCACCGGGCTGCCGTAGCCCATCCAGTTGGTCAGGTAGGGATGGAAGCCCAGCACCAGCACTCCGCCCAGGAAGCCGGACAGCGCGACTCGGGTGAGGGGCGGGCGCAGGCCCTTCCAGGCCCAGAGGCTGAGCAGCAGGATGGCCAGGAAGAAGGTGACGTTGAACTTCACGTTGGCCGTGGCCGCCGTGGCCAGGGCCACGAGCGGCAGGGCTCCGGGGCCGGGGAAGGCCACCAGGGCCAGGGTCGTCACCAGGAAGAGGTAGCCCAGGCCGTCGACGTAGGAGGTGGCGATCTGCGTGAGGACCACGGGATTGGAGAGCAGGGCCAGGGGAAGAAGCCAGCGCAGTCCGCGGGCCGACGGGGCCCGGGTGGCCAGGCTCGCCACGCAGCACCAGAAGGCCATCCAGAGGGCTGCCAGGTTCAGGACCTTGGCCGCCTCCAGGGTTCCCACCGTCTGCATCGCGACTCCCGACAGGACCCAACCCAGCTTGGGGTTGTGCGAGAGGTAGGCGGGCATGTTGGCCACGAGGCCGTGGGCCGTCAGGGAGTGGGGAGGCTGGACCCAGGGGTTCCATTCGCCCCGGGCCAGGAGGCCCGCCGCCACCAGGTGGGCGGTCTGGCCGTCGTAGGAGAAGTCCACCAACCAGGTGGACAGGATGGTCCCGGCCACTAGCCAGGTCAGGGTCGCCGCCAGGGCTGCCGTCGCGATTCGCCAGTCCTTCTCATGGAACAGGACCCAGCCGAGAGCCAGGCTGCTGCCGGCCAGGAGTGCCAGGTGCCCGTTCAGGGGCAGGCCCAAGGCCATTCCCAGGTCGGCCGCAATGAACGTCCCGCTCAGCAAGAGGAGGGTGGAACCTCCCGCCAGCAGGGCAAACCGGGCGGTTCGGTCGCTTGAAGGACTGGCCTGCACCGCCCGGTTTTCGCCCCGCCCGCGCCCGGCCCTCTCCAACGGGAAGCCGTCGCCACCCGTTTCCTCCATGGCCTCGTGGCGCTTCCACATGCTCGTGGAGGAAACGGGTCGGTCGGGTCGCGTCTACTTCTTCGCCGTGGCCTTCAGCATCTCGGGGATCGCGGCCAGCACCTGGGGCAGCCTCGCGGCGTCCTTGGCCCCGGCCTGGGCCAGGTCGGGGCGGCCTCCGCCGCCACCTCCCAGTTCCCTGGCCACCTGACGGATCAGGTTGCCGGCGTGGAAGCCCGCCTTGACGTAGGCCGGGGTGACCAGGGCCAGCAGGCCCACGCGCTCGCCGGTGACTCCGGCCAGCACGGCCACGCCCTGGAACTTCTCGCGCAGCCCGTCGGCCAGTTGCAGCAGGTACTCGGCGTCGCCATCGCCCACGTCGGTCGCCAGCAGGGGGACCCCGTCCACCTGCAGGGCCGAGGCCGCCAGGTCGGCCACCCGCGAGCGCGCCGAGGCCTTGCGGGCTTCAGCCAGCTCGCGCTCCAGC
Source organism: bacterium (assembly GCA_022839105.1). Classification (GTDB taxonomy): domain Bacteria; phylum Vulcanimicrobiota; class Xenobia; order Xenobiales; family Xenobiaceae; genus Xenobium. The sequence continues at coordinate 12,229 of JALHDH010000055.1, read as the reverse complement.
TTCTTGTGGCCTTCCAGAAGGGCCTCCAGGCGGCGCTCCAGTTCGGCCGGAGTGGTGTGCAGCCGGGCCGAGGCCCGCTCCAGCAACTCCAGATCGCGGTGCACCGACTCCTCGGCGGCCGAGCCGACCACCGCCTCGACGCGGCGGACGCCTGAGGCGATGGCTCCCTCGGAGAGGAAGCGGAACAGGCCGATATCCCCGGTCCGGGAGGTGTGGGTTCCGCCGCAGAGCTCCTTGGAGTAGCCGTCGAAGAGCGGCTCGGGCATCAGGCCGGAATAGCGCCCGCCGATGTTCAGGACCCGCACCCGGTCGCCGTACTTCTCGCCGAAGAAGGCGATCACCTCGGGCGGCTTGAGGTCGAAGGGGATCTCGGCCCAGCCGACGTTGGAGTTCTCCAGGATCCGCTGGTTGATCAGCCTCTCGATGGTGCGCAGCTTCTCGGGGGCCACGGCTTCGGGGCAGGCAAAGTCGAAGCGCAGCCGGTCGGGCGTCACCAGCGAGCCCTGCTGGCGCACGGCCTCGCCCAGCACCTCGCGCAGCGCGTGGTGCAGCAGGTGCGTGGCCGTGTGGTGTCGCTGGGTCTGCAACCGGCGCTCGCGGTCCACCCGGGCCACGACCTTCTCGCCTGGCTCCAGGGCGCGCGCCGAGACGGGATCCAGATGGTGCAGGACGACATGCTCGCGGCTTCGGGTGTCGGCCACCCGGAGCTCGCCCTGGGCGGTCAGGAGGACGCCGGTGTCGCCGAGCTGACCTCCCATCTCGGCGTAGAAGGGCGTCTCTTCCAGGACCACCGCCCTCTGGTCGCCCTTGCCCAGGGTGGCCACCACGGTGGTCTCCTCCTCGAGGTGCTCATATCCCGTGAACCGCGTGGGCTCCAGGCAGAACTCCTCGTCCTCGGCCAGTTGGGCCACCTTGACCTGGGAGGCCCGGGCCCGGGCCCGCTGCTCCTCCATCCGGGCGCGGAAGCCGGCCTCGTCGACCCTCAGACCGCGCTCGCGGGCCATGACCTCGGTCAGGTCCAGGGGGAAGCCGAAGGTGTCGTACAGCTTGAAGGCCACCTCGCCGGGGAAGACCTCGCCAGCCTCCAGCCCCGCGGCCTGGTCCTCGAAGAGCGCGATGCCCCGATCCAGGGTCTGGTGGAAGGAGGCCTCCTCTCCCCGCATGACCTGCTCGATCTTGGACTGCTCGCGGCGAAGCTCGGGGAAGACCTCGCCCATGGTCTCGACCAGCACGGGGACGAGGGTGTACAGGAAGGGATCCATCAGGCCCAGCTTGCGGCCGTAGCGGGCCGCCCGGCGCAGGACCCGGCGCACCACGTAGCCCCGGCTCTCGTTGGAGGGGATGGCCCCGTCGGCGATCGAGAAGGCCACCATCCGCAGGTGATCCGCGCAGACCCGCATGGCGATCGAATCCTCGTCGTTCGAGAGCCCCGGCGTGTAGGTGCGTCCCGAGATCTCCGCCAGGCGTCGGAGGATCGGCTGGAAGAGGGCCGTGTCATAGTTGGAGACCTGGCGGGTGAAGTCGCGTCCACCGCCGGTGCACTCCATCACCGCCGAGATCCGGTCCAGCCCGGCGCCGGTGTCCACGTGGCAGGAGGGCAGCTTCTTCAGGCTCCCGTCGGCCTCGGCGTTGAACTCGATGAAGACCAGGTTCCACAATTCCATGACCTGGGGAGAGCCGGCGTTGACCAGCGAGCCCCCCGAACCCTCCGGGGTCAGGTCGATGTGGATCTCCGAGCAGGGGCCGCAGGGGCCCACATCGCCCATCATCCAGAAGTTGTCCTTGGCTCCGAAACGGAGGATATGCCCCGGATCGATGTCGGTCACCTCGGCCCAGAGGCGCTCGGCTTCCTGGTCGGCGGGAAGACCCCGCTCCTCGTCGCCCCCGAAGACGGTGGCGTACAGGCGCTCCTTGGGCAGGCCCCAGACCCGGGTCAGGAGATCCCAGGCCCACTCGATGGCCTCGCGCTTGTAGTAGTCGCCGAAAGACCAGTTCCCCAGCATCTCGAAGAGGGTGTGGTGATAGGTGTCGTGCCCGACCTCTTCCAGGTCGTTGTGCTTGCCCGAGACCCGGATGCACTTCTGGGTGTCTGCCACCCGCCGGTGGGCCGGCGTGGCCTGACCCAGGAAGTAGGGCTTGAACTGGTTCATCCCGGCATTGGTGAACATCAAGGTCGGGTCGTCCAGGGGGACCACGGGGGCGCTGGGCACGATCACGTGGCCACGCTCCCGGAAGAAGTCGAGGAAGGACTGGCGGATCTCGGTCGCGTTCATGGGGTGCTCCTCTGGATTGGGAAGCCGGGATCTTGTACGCATCGGCACGCGATCCTCCTGCGGGCGGGTCCGTCCCCTGGGCTAGAGAGGTTGGGCGCGGCAGACTTCCCGGAGCAGGCTGCTCAGCAGGCGATGGCCTTCGCGCAGGGCGGATTCCTCCACCCATTCCACGGCCTGGTGGGCCCGGGCCGGGTCGCCCGGTCCGAAGTTGATGGCCGGGATCCCTCGGGCGGTGAGGCGGGCCAGGTCGGTGAAGGCCTGCTTGGGGCGGACCTCGAGCCGGCGCAGGTCGATCCACTCCTGGAGCAGGGGGTGCTCCAGGCAGACGGCCCCCGATGGACTGGAATCGGTGAGCTCGACCCGGCCCAGATCGCCCACCACCTCCTGCAGTTCGAGCAGGGCGTCGCGCTCGGTCCGCCCGGGGGCGAAGCGCACGTTGACGTTCAGTTCGAAGCGGTCGGGGACCACGTTGGCGGCGTTGGAGGTGTGCGCCATGGTGGCCGACATGACCTCGAAGAACTCCAGCCCTTCCACCACTCGCTTGCGTCGGGGCCGGTCGCGCAGGCGCTCGATCAGCGGCAGGGCCCGATAGATGGCGTTCTGCCCCTGCCAGGGACGGGCCGAGTGGGCTCGGCGTCCTTCGACCACCACCCGGGCGTGGATTCCGCCCAGGCATCCGGCCTCGACGCGATTGTCCGTGGGTTCCAGGATCACCGCCAGGTCGAGGTCGGGCAGGAGGTCCAGGACCTCCCGCAGCCCGTTCCCCTGGTCGGGGCCCTCCTCGCCGGCGTAGAACACGACCACCAGGTCGCATTCCTGGCGATCGCGCTCCTCCACGGCCGCCATCATGAGCGCCAGGCCCGCCTTCATGTCGCTGGCGCCGCATCCGTAGATCCGGCCCTCCTCCACCTTCAGGGGCTGCTCGGGGCCGGGTGGGACGGTGTCCAGGTGCCCGAAGAGGCCGAGGACGGGGCGATCCTTGCGGGGCGGAGGGGCCAGGACCAGGTTCTGGCCGAGTCTTCGGACGGGCAGGCCCAGATCGTGAGCCCAGCCCTGGACATGGTCGCAGAGCGCCTGCTCGTTTCCGGTGGGACTGGGGATCGAGACCAGTTCAAAGGTCTTGCGGGCGAGATCCATGGCTAGACGGGCACCGCGAACTCGCGCAGGACTTCGTTCAGGCTGGTCTTGAGGTCGGTCGAGGCCTTGCGCTGGCCGATGACCAGGGCGCAGGGGACCCCGAACTCGCCTGCGGGGAAGCGCTTGGGGAGGGTTCCCGGGATCACCACCGAGCGGGCCAGGACCCGGCCCTTGCGGATCACGGGCTCGGTTCCGGTGACGTCCACGATCGGCGTGGAGGCGGTGAGCACCACGTTGGCGCCCAGCACGGCTTCTTCCTCGACGTGGACTCCTTCCACGACGATGCAGCGCGAGCCGATGAAGGCCCCATCCTCGACGATCACCGGCCGGGCCGAGGCCGGTTCCAGGACGCCTCCCAGCCCGACTCCTCCCGAGAGGTGGACGTGTCGACCCACCTGCGCGCAACTGCCCACAGTGGCCCAGGTGTCCACCATGGTCCCCTGGCCGACCCGCGCCCCGATGTTCACGTAGCCCGGCATGAGGATGGCCCCCGGCTCGAGGAACGATCCGTAGCGGGCCACGCCTGGAGGCACCACGCGCACCCCGGCTTCAGCCAGGCCCTTCTTGAGCGGGATCTTGTCGTGGAACTCGAAGGGACCGACCTCGAGGACCTCCATCCGGGCGATGGTGAAGTACAGAAGGATGGCCTGCTTGATCCAGGTGTGGACCACCCAGTCCTCCCCGACCTTTTCGGCCACCCGGATCCGGCCCTGATCCAGGGCCTCCAGGGTTTCCAGGATGGCCTCCCGGGCCTGGGGCAGGAGCAGGCGATCCGCGAAGGCGGCAGAGATCAGCTCGGCGTTCATGCCCTGGGGGTTCCATCCCGAGCCGGAAGTTCCTGGACCCGGACGGGAAGACCACCAGGCCTGGAGCGAGCGACCGGATGCCGCGACAGGTCGTGGACCCGGGCCGGACTCCAGGTTCGGAATCAGCCGAAGCGGCGCAGGTTCCGCTTGGCCAGGTAGGCGGTCAGGGCGCCTTGCTCAAAAGGCCCGCAGGACAGGCGCAGCCGGCCATGGCATTCGCCCTCGAACCAGGCGGCTTCGGCCACGTGGGCCTGGACCCGCAGCGCGAATCCCGGCTCCAGAAGCATCTGCAGGTGCAGGGATTGCCCCTCGCGCAGGTCCTCCCGTGTCTGGAAGGAGACCTCTCGCAGGCTCATCTGCCGGGTCATCAGTCGCAGTTCTTCCCGGCGGCCCGTGCGACGGGCCAGGAGGATCAGGATGCGGTCCAGGTGCACCGGTTCGTCCGAGAACGCCGGGATCTCGGGGGCCTGCTCCGGGGTCGGCGGTTGGAGGCCCCAGAGCCTCCGGAGAGGCGACAGAAGGCGGTGAAGGCGGTTGGAGATCCTGGCGGCTCGGACCACGCGGAGCACCTCTCTTCCCTGGGTTGACTTCAGTCTAGACCCCCGTTCCTCAGGGGGCTGTGAAGTCGAACACACCTGGATTCCTTGAGGCTGGGAGGAATCCGGGAGCCAGGCGGGGTGGTCTGGAGATCCTCAGTCCTGCGCCCCGGCTGTGCGGGAACGCTCCAGGAAGAAGCGATAATCCTCCAGGGCCTCCCGGGCGGCGGACTGGAGGGTCTCCGGGGCTCCCTCCTTTTCAAGCTGGTGGCAGCGTTCGCGGGCCTGGGAGCAGAGATCCTTGAGGGCCTTGGGCAGGTCCAGGGCGCGGATGTCGGCCTGCCGCTTGTAGAAGGGCTCGCCCTCGGGTTGACGGGCGTCCTTCTTGACGAAGTACAGGGTCTGCCCGTCGGGAGACCATGACGGCGACTGGGCCGGCTTTCCGTAGAACGTCACCTGGACACGCCGCTCGAAGTCCGGGGTGGCCAGCCACAGGTTCTTGTCTCCCGAGTCGTCGGAGTGGTAGGCCACCAGGTCGATCCGGGGGTTGTAGAAGGGGTGCCTCTCGTCGGAATCAGGAGTGCGCGTCAGGTTGCGCTCAGCCCCGCCCTTCGGGTCCAAAGCCACCAGGTCGGCCTTGGGATCCTCGCCCTTCTTGGGCTCGACGTGCGCCAGGATGGCGCCCTTCATCTGGGAGGGATGCTTGTAGGAGACGCTGCCATCCGAGTGGGTCAGGAACTCGATCTGGCCGGTCCGGGGATCGGCCAGGAAGATGTCGGAGTACCTCTCGGAGGTCTTGTAGGTGGCGTCCGGAGGGCCTCCGTAGCCCAGGATGTAGCCTTCCGAGGTCTCGACGGGGTGCTTGAGGTTCATCTCGGGCAGATGGACCACGGTCCGCGCCGAGGAGTCCTCGAGGTCGAAGCGGGCGATGGAGAACTGGCCTTGGGAGTTGGTCCGGTAGAGGACCGAACGCCCATCGGCGGTCCAGGTTCCCTGTTCGTCGATCCGACCCCGCTGGCTGGCCAGGAATTCGGGAAGGTCGCGGGCCCGGACCCTCTCGCCCGTCAACAGGGCCCGCTTCTCGCTTCCGTCGGCCTTCATGAGGATCATCTGCGAGGTGTCGTAGTCGCCCACCACGTTGAAGAGCACGTGCCTGCCGTCGGGTGAGGCCTGGGGGAATTCGGCATAGCCGAAAGACTCGGCCAGGACGGTGACGGCCTTCTTGGGGGTCTGCAGGGGAGGCAGGCCCTGCAGGTCCACTCGGTCCGGCCGGGGCGCCGCCTCCTGGGGAGCCGGCGCGGTCGGAGGGGGAGCCACGCCGGGCGTGGACACGCAGAAGGGGAGGAGGGGACGAATCTCTGACATGGCTTGCAACGGATTGTAGCACCCTGCCGGGGGGCAAGTGCAACCACGGTGTGAATTCCTGCCGCGATCCTCCATGTCGTGGCAGGCCGGAAGGGACCTTCCCGGGACCTGCGAATCCAGGCAGATGCGCTCCGATATCGTGACCATCCTGACGGACTTCGGCGGGCGGGATCCCTACGTGGGGATCATGAAAGGCGTGATTCTCGGCCTGCACCCCCAGGCTCGCCTGGTCGACCTGGCCCATCAGGTGGAGGCCCAGGACATCCGCCAGGGCGCCTTCCTCCTGGCCACGGCGGTGGACTGGTTCCCCCAGGGCACGGTCCACCTGGTCGTGGTGGACCCTGGAGTCGGGGGAAAGCGCCGGGCCCTGGCCGTCCAGGGAGAGCGCCATTTCTATGTCGGTCCCGACAACGGGGTCCTCTCCCTGGCCATGCGCCGGGACCGTCCCGTGGCCGTGGTCGAGCTCCGCCCCGGCCCCTGGAGCCTGGAACGCATCAGCCGCACCTTCCACGGTCGCGACATCTTCGCTCCCGCCGCCGCACACCTGGCGCGGGGAGTGGCCCTGGAGAACCTGGGAGCCCCCGTCAGCGATCCCGTGGAGTTGGACCTGGAGCCCAACTGCCATCAGGAGGGTCGGGTCCTGACCCGGGTGATCCACCAGGATGCCTTCGGAAACCTGGTCACCCTTCTTCACCGCAGTGAGGTGGGCGTCGGCCTCCGGAGTGTCCGGGTGGGCGAGGTGGAGATCCCCGTCTGCGCGACCTACGGCGAGGTGGGCCCCGGCCAGCTTCTGGCATGCTGGGGTTCGGCGGATTATCTGGAGATCGCCGTGAATCGGGGTTCGGCGGCCGAGCAACTGGGACCGATCGGGCAGGCCTCCGTCGAAGTGCTCCTGGCCGGGCCTCAGAACAGGTTGTAGGTGCTGTTCAGCCCGACCTGGGTGAAGCGCTCGAAGAAGCTGATGAAGCCGACCATCGCACCCAGGACGGCGAGGATCCAGAAGACGGGGTCGGAGAACACCCGGTTGGTCAGGTTCCTGAGTCTGCCCAAGTCGCCTCCTCCGGGCCCGAACCGTGCGGGCCTGACTGCAGAAATCTAGCAGAAGGTCGGAGCGACCTTCAAGAGCCTCGAGAGTCGGAACCTCGGGGAGGGGCGGGACTCTTCCTGCCGGGAGCCCGGCCTCTCGGACCCTCGATCCGGGGCACGACAGGACGATGGCCTTCGAGCCCGAATCTGGTTGGCCCACCCACCTCAAGGAGGAGACCCCATGCGGACCCGAGAGCAGATCCTGGCACAGTTCCCTGAACGGGACCTGGATGGGGTCTGGGAGATCAGCCCCGATGCCGACAGCCGCTGGCGTGCCGCCGTCCTGGAATTGCTCCTGGACATGCGCGACCACCTGCTGGAGGTCCAGGCCCGCCGGGAGAACAGGGCCTGAGCGGACCGACCGGGCAGGAGGCGGCCCCCTATCTGGATGCGCTCCTGGGCTATGCCCAAGGGGGCATCCTGCCTTTCCATATGCCCGGTCATATGCAGGGGCGTGGTGCGCCCGAGGATCTCCGCGCCCTGATGGGGATGCCGGCCCTGGCCGCCGACACCACCCAGGTGCTGGATCTTGACGACATCCATCGTCCCCGGACCGCCTTGAAGGCGGCCCAGGAACTGGCCGCCCGGGCCTGGGGGGCGGACCGGACCTGGTTCCTGGTGAACGGTTCCTCCTGCGGGAACATGGCCATGATCCTGGCCACCGTGGAGCCCGGCCAGGAGATCCTGGTGCCCCGGACGGCTCATCGCTCGATCCATGGGGCTCTCGTCCTTTCCGGCGCCCGACCGGTCTACCTGGAGTCCCCCCTGGATGAAGAGATGGGGGTCCATCATCCCGTGGAGCCTGGGACCCTGGCCCGAGCCCTGGAGGCCCATCCCCAGGCCCGGGCCCTCCTCTTCACCAGCCTGACCCCCTATGGGGTGGCCGCAGAGGTCGAGGAACTGGTGGCCCTGGGGCGGAATCGGGGAATCCCGGTGCTGGCGGACGAGGCCTGGGGGCCCCATCTGGCCTTCCATCCGGACCTCCCGGTCTCGGCCCTGGCGGCGGGGGCGGATCTGGTGGTGCACAGCGCGCACAAGCTGCTCAGCGCCCTCTCGCAGGCCTCGATGCTGCACCAGGGAGGGCCGGCGGTGGATGCGGCACGGGTCGAGGTGGCCCTGCGGATGCTGCAATCCACCAGTCCCAACTGCCTCCTGGTGGCCTCGCTGGACTCGGCGCGCCGGCAGGTGGCCCTGCATGGGGCTCGAGACTGGCAGCACGCCCTGGACCTGGCCGACTGGGCCCGGGAGGCCCTGGCAGGGGTGCCGGGGCTGCGCTGCCCGGGACCGGATCGGGGCGCTCGCTACGACCGGACCCGCCTGGTGATCTCGGCGGTGGAACTGGGATACACCGGGGTGGAACTGGAGCGTCTCCTGCGCGAGCGCGAGGGGATCCAGGTCGAGATGTCGGATCTGCGCCAGATCGTGGTGATGGTGGCCCCGGGTCATCAGGCAGGGGATCTCGAACGGCTGGTCGGGGCCCTGAGCCGTCTCGCACGCCGCGAGGGGCCGGTCCGGATGCCAAGCCTGCCCGAGCCCCCACCTCCCCCGGAGCTGGCCATGACCCCTCGGGAGGCCTTCTTCGCCTCCACCCGGGTCCTGCCCCTGGCCCAGGCGCCAGGGCGGGTGTGCGCCGAGTTCCTGACCCCCTACCCTCCGGGGATTCCCCTTCTCTGTCCGGGCGAGGTCCTCCGGACCGACCACATCGAGTACCTGACCCGGGCCTTGGCTGCCGGCATTCCCCTGGAAGGGTCCGCCGATCCGACCCTACAGACCGTCCGGGTGGTGGCCTCCGACCCATGATCTCCAGGCCCCCGCCCCCAAATCCCTCTGAAGATCCGGAGAACCCTTGACCAGGAAGAAGAACAGGGGAACCCTGCGCATCACCGACGACCTCGACCGCTTGCTGGAGAGACTGCCTCCAGCCGTGCGGCGCAGCCTGGAGTCCCGTCAAGAGGAACTCGTGGACCTGATCGAGGTCGTCACCGATCTGGGCCGAAGGCCCGAGGCGCGTTTCCCCGGCCGTTTCGTGATGCTGACCGAAGATCCGGTGACTCGCGAAGACCTGCGCTACATGGTCGAACGCATCGGAGACTTCGGGAAGGACAATCGGGCTGGCATCGAGGCGACCCTGCACCGCATCTCGGCGATCCGCAACCGGGTCGGCGACGTGGTGGGCTTGACCGCTCGGGTAGGGCGGGCCGTCTACGGCACCATCGACATCCTCCGCGACGTGATCGAGTCCGGGCGCAGCATCCTGCTGTTGGGGAGGCCCGGGGTGGGCAAGACGACCATGCTGCGCGAGGTCGCCCGGGTCCTGGCCGATGATCTGACCCGGCGGGTCGTGATCGTCGACACCTCCAACGAGATCGCCGGCGATGGCGACATCCCCCATCCGGGGATCGGCATGGCCCGTCGGATGCAGGTCCCCCAACCCGACCAGCAGCACGCGATCATGATCGAGGCCGTCGAGAATCACAGCCCCGAAGTCGTCGTGGTCGACGAGATCGGGACCGAGGCCGAGGCCTATGCGGCCCGGACCATCGCCGAGCGGGGCGTGATGCTGGTGGCCACGGCTCATGGCAACACGCTCGAGAACCTCTTGATGAACCCGACCCTCTCGGATCTGGTCGGAGGGATCCAGGTGGTCACCCTCTCGGACGAGGAGGCGCGGCGTCGCAAGACCCAGAAGGCCGTCCTGGAGCGCAAGGCCCCGCCCACCTTCGAGGTGATCGTCGAGATCCGGGACAAATCCACGCTGGTGCTGCACGAGGACGTGGCAGGCACGATCGACCAGATGCTGAGGGGCCAGACTCCCGAACCGGAGATCCGCACCCGCAACGAGGAGGGCGAGGTGGAGATCCGGCCGGCGTCGCCGCCTCCACCCGCCCATCCGGCCCGGCTCGAACCCTCCGAGGAGCCGACGTGGCGGCTGGCCGGCCCCCCGCCCGGGCACGAGCCCCTCCAGGGGCCCCGGATCTTCCCCTATGCGGTGAGTCGGAATCGGCTCTCGCGGGCCATCGGGATCCTCGGGGTTCCGGCCCGGATCGTCCGGAACTGGGACGAAGGGGACCTGGTGCTGACCATCCGGGGCCAGGAACGCCGCCGTTCTGCGGTCTTCGACAGGATGCGGCAGGCCAACATGCCGATCTTCGCCCTGCGGGCCAACACCACCGCCCAGATGCAGGCCTTCCTGGAGGATTACTTCCACCTGCCCCGGGCCGATCAGAAGGAGTTCGCGGCCCGAGAGGCCGAAGAGGCCATTCGAGCCGTGCAGGGCTCGGGCCAGCCGGTCGACCTGTCTCCGCAAGACCTGCAGTTGCGCCGACTTCAACACGAGCTGGCCCAGGGAGCCCACCTCGGCTCGCGGAGCCTGGGGACCGAGCCTCAACGCCACGTCCGCATCTACAAGCAGGCGCCCGGAGCGCCGACAGAGGATGGCTTGACCGATGAACCGTCATGAGACCGAAGGGCTCTTCATCACCTTCGAGGGCCTGGAAGGGGCTGGCAAGAGCACCCAGGCCGAGATGCTGGTCCGCCACCTGGAACGCGAGGGCTACCCGGTCCGGTTGACCCGCGAGCCCGGGGGCACGGCCATCGGCGAGGCCATCCGCGAGCTCCTGATCGACCCGGTCCATGAGGACATGGATCCCCTGGCCGAGGTCTTCCTCTTCGCGGCCGCGCGGCGTCAGCACGTCGAGCAGGTGATCCGGCCCCGCCTTTCGGAGGGCACCATCGTGGTCTGCGACCGCTTCGCCGATGCGACCGTGGCCTATCAGGGATACGGGCGGGGCGTCCACCTGACCCAGATCCGCGAGGTCAACGGGATGTGCCTGTGGCGGATCCAGCCGGATCTGACCTTCTTCCTGGATATCGAGCCGACGCTGGGCCTTTCGCGTCTCAACGAGCGCTATCGCGAGCTGCAGAGCGGCCCCGACCGCCTCGAGCGCCTGGATGGGGCCTTCTATGCGCGGGTCCGGGAGGGCTACATGGACCTGGTTCGCGATGAACCCGGGCGCATGCGCTACCTGGATGCCAGCCTGGAGCGCGAGGCTCTGCACGCCCGCATCGTGGATTGCGTCATGCGCGAGGTCCAGCGCCGGATCCCCAACCGGCGGCGACTCACCTTGAACCTGGAGGGGCTCCAGTAGCCCTTGGGGCCCGTCGACATGCAGATTCTCGGCAATCAGGCCTTGCGTCATCGCCTCGAGCAGGCCCTCCGCACGGGCCCGCCGGCTCCGGCCTACCTGTTCCTGGGCCCCCGGGGAGTGGGCAAGGGCCTGACCGCCACCTGGCTCGCCTCCAGGCTCTTGTGCACCAGGCCCGAGCCTCCCTGTGGGGCTTGTCCGGCCTGTCGCAAGGTGGATTCGGGCAATCACCCCGACGTCTTGGCGATCGACCGCATCGAGGGGAAGGCCAGCGTGGGCATCGACGAGGTGCGCGAGGGCATCTCGGCGGTCCAGTTGCGGCCCTATGAGGGAGGCTATCGATTCTGGATCCTCTCGGAGGCCGGGAGGCTGACCGCTGAGGCCCAGAACGCCCTGCTCAAGACCCTCGAGGAGCCCCCCGGCCACCTGGTCCTGGTCCTGGTGGCTGGAGGAGAGGATGCCCTGTTGCCCACGGTCACCTCGCGTTGTCGGATCATGCGCTTCGGGCCGGTGGAACCGGAATCCGTGGCCGCCTTCCTGGTCGGGCGGGGCATCCCCACCGAGCGGGCCAACGTGGCGGCGCGGATCAGCGCCGGCTCACCCGGGGTCGCCCTGGACCTGGTGGGCTCGGGCGAGATCTGGGAATTGCGGGCGGCCGTCCTGGGCCTGGCGGCTGGTCTGCCGGGTTCGGATACCTGGCAGGCCCTGGAGGCCGCGGCCTCCCTGGAGGCCCTCAAGACCGGCTCCAGCGACCCCAAGGCCGACCTGACCCGGGTCCTGGAGAACCTCCTTTCCTGGTTCCGGGATGCCCTGTGCCTGTCGGTGGGCTCCGACGAGCGCCTGCTGGTCAACGTGGACCACGTGGAGGCCCTGCGCTCCCT
>JALHDH010000054.1 GCA_022839105.1 bacterium | reverse complement strand
TCGTGCATCAGGGCCACCCGGTCGCCCAGGCGGAAGGCCTCGGCCAGGTCGTGGGTGACCAGCAGGATGGTCTTGCCCACCCGGCTCTTCAGGCGCAGGAACTCTTCCTGCAGGCTGTCCCGGGTCAGGGGATCCAGGGCCCCGAAGGGTTCGTCCATCAGGATGTGCGAGGGATCCAGGGCCAACGCCCGGGCCACGCCCACGCGCTGCTGCTGGCCACCGGAAAGCTCGTTGGGGTGGCGTTTCGCGAAGCGCTCCGGGGGCAGGCTGACCAGTTCCAGGAGTTCCTCGACGCGGGCGCGGATCCGGGCGGCCGGCCATCCCTCCAGGCGGGGCAGCAACCCGATGTTCTGGGCCACGGTCCGGTGCGGGAAGAGGCCCCCCTTCTGGATCACGTAGCCCAGGCTCCGGCGCAGGCGGATCAGGTCCTGGGTCTGGACATCCTGCCCGTCCACCAGGATGCGCCCGGAGGTGGGTTCCTCCAGGCGGTTGACCATCTTCAAGGTGGTGGTCTTTCCCGAGCCGCTGGTCCCGATCAGGCAGACCGTCTCGCCGTCCTCCACCCGGAAGGAAACCTGCTCGACCGCCCGGACGGCTCCACCAGGGCCCCCGAAGACCTTGCTGACCCGGTCGAGTTCGATCAAGCCAGGCCCTCCCTGTCGGATCCGCCATCTGGCGAGCGAGAGCTCCTTGGAGCGGTTCCAGCCTCTGGGGAGGCTTTGCCCGCGCGGGGCGGATCCCCTCCCCGCCTCAGGAACCTCGCCTGGAACCCGACAGGAGAGGAGTCTCAGAGGCGGGCGGCCTGGTCGAGTTCCAGGTGTCTGCGGGCCTTGTCGGATTCGTCCATCCAGGAGGCGTCCAGGGCGTTGTGCAGCAGGGCCAGCAGTTCCTCTCGCGTGAAGCCGTGCACCCGGTGCAGGGCCATGAACTCACCCGAAAGCGTGGTGTTGAACATCGGCGGGTCATCGGTGTTGAGGGTCACCTTCAGGCCCCGCTCGAAGTAGGTCCGGACCGGGTGGGTCTCCAACGACGAGACGGCCCCGGTGCGCAGGTTCGAGATCGGGCAGAGCTCCAAGGGGATCTGCCGATGGGCCAGGAGATCGACCAGTCCGGGATCCTCGATGGCGCGGGTGGCGTGGCCGATCCGGTCGGCCTGGAGGACCTCCACGGCGCCGCGCACGCTCTCCGGGCCGGCGGCTTCGCCGGCGTGCGCGGTGGTGCGCAGGCCCAGGGCTCGGGCCCGGGCGAAGACGGGGGCGAAGGGCTCGGGGGGATGGGAGTGCTCGGGTCCACCCAGTCCGATGCCGACCACGCCCAGGTCCTGCAGCTCGGCCGCCTCTTCGGCGGTGCGCAGGGCTCGCGGGATCGGCGAGTCGCGCACCACATCGCAGATCAGCCGGACCTCGATCCCGGCGACGCGGTCGAGTCCCCGGCGCACGGCCCGGGTGAGATCTCCGACCGACAGACCCGTGTGCGAGGCGTCGGTGGGGGAGTAGTGGGCCTCGACGTAGGTGATGTTCTGGGACAGCCACTCTCGCGCGGCGGCCTCGGCCAGGAAGGCGAAATCCTCCTGGTCGCGCAGGAAGCCGTGCTTCCATGTCCACATCGCCAGGAAGTGGGGGAAGTCGCGATAGGCGAAGCGCCGCTCGAGGGCTTCCAGGTCGGGAACACCGGGGTCGCCTCCGTGGCGGGTGAGGATCTCGAAGAGGGCCCACAAGGGGATCGAGCCCTCCAGGTGCACGTGCAGCTCGCTCTTGGGAAGCGAATCGATCCAGGCGACCAGGTCCATCAGGGGTTCCTCTCCAGGCCAGGCAGGCTGGCCGGGCTTTCGGGCTGCGGGCGCTTCCCCCTCTGTCCCTGGAGGGTTGGAGGAACCCACCAGGGATCCAGGAAGATCCCCTCGTGATGAAGTGCCCGGTCAACTCCCACAACGAGTGGGACCCCCTCGAAGAGGTCCTCGTGGGTCGCCTCGAGGGCGCGGTGATGCCTCCCAACCAGCCCGGGCTGCGTCGCTCGATCCCCCCGACCCTGGGCATGCTGCTGCCCATCCTGGGGAGCTGGCCCTATCCCCCCTTCCTGACCCGGGCGGCCCAGCGCGACCTGGACGAGTTCGTGAGCCTTTTGGAGTCGGAGGGCATCACCGTCCGCCGGCCCGAGATCGTGCAGGGGCGGCGGAAGTTCCGGACTCCTCTGTGGAGTTCCCGGGGATTCGCCACGGCCTGTCCCCGAGACGGCTTCCTGGTCCTGGGCGACGAGATCCTCGAGACGCCCATGTCCTGGCGCTGTCGGCACTTCGAAGGGCTGGCCTACCGGCCCTTGTTCCGATCCTATGCCCGGGCGGGGGCCCGTTGGAGCGCGGCACCTCGTCCGGCCCTCTCCGATGCGCTCTATCGCAACGACTACCGGGTCCCCCGGGTCGGGCCGCCGACCGACTACGCCCTGACCGAGCACGAGCCGGTCTTCGATGCGGCGGATTTCGTCCGCTGCGGGCGGGACCTGTTCGGGATTCGCAGCAACGTCACGAATCTCTCAGGGATCGAGTGGTTGCGAGGCCACCTGGGAGATCGCTATCGGATCCACCTGGTCGAGAGCCGCTGCAACCGACCGATGCACATCGACACCACGCTGGTCCCCCTGGCCCCCGGCAGGATGATGATCAACCCCGAACTGATCGATCCCGAGCGACTGCCGCGCGCCCTGAAGGGCTGGGAGATCCTGGTTCCCCCTCCCCCCGAGCCCCTGCCCGGACCCTTCCTGTCGATGTGCTCGGCCTGGCTGAGCCTGAACGTCCTGAGCCTGGACCCCACCCGGGTCGTGGTCGAGCGCTCCCAGCTCTCGCTGATCCGGGCCCTGAAGGATTGGGGCTTCGAACCCGTCCCCTGCAGCTTCCGCAACTATGCGCCCTTCGGGGGGTCCTTCCACTGCGCCACGCTGGACATCCGTCGGCGCGGGGGGCTGCAGTCCTACTGCGAGGCTTGAGGTCGGCACGCAGGACCGCATCTGCCCGGCGCGAAGGCGAATGGATGCGAAAGATCCTCTTGACCCTCGTGGCCGTGGCCTTCTGCCTGGCCTCCCCGGGACGCTGCCAGGCGACCCTCGACCCGGCCTCCGAGGCCTTCTTCCAGCGGCTCTGTCAGATGGATGGCCGCGTCCTGACCGGAACCACCGCCTATCCGACCGATCCCGACCACGACATGGTGGGCAAGCCCCTGGTGCTGCGCGTGAAGGTCCTGTCCCCCGATGAGGTCCACGTCCCCTTCGCCGTGGGGGAGGACACCTCGCGCACCTGGATCCTCAAGCGGACGAATGAGGGCCTGCTCTTCAAGCATGATCATCGCCTTCCCGACGGCAGCCCCGACCCCGTCACCCACTACGGGGGCCTGGCCGTCCCCGGCCTGATGTCGGGGATCCAGTTGTTCCCGGCCGACGCCGAGACCGCCCGGATGCTGCCGGAAGCGGTCAGCAACGTGTGGTGCCTGCAGTTGAGCCCCGACGGCAAGACCCTGGTGTATTCCCTCGAGCGCCACCAGAAGCCGCGCTACGAGGCGCGCTTCGAGCTGGCCGAGTAGACCCTGCTGAGGCTGCCGGCCCCGGCGGTGCGCCGGCGGCCTTCAGTCCTGGCGGTGCAGGCCCAGCCAGGCGGGCCCGGGCGGCGAGGCCGGCGGGACCAGCAGCACCGGCACGCTGGCCTCATTGACCACTCGCGTCGAGATCGATTCGCCCAGGACGCGGGCCAGGCCACCGCGCTGGCGGATGGCCAGGCAGACGGCATCGACCCCCAACCTCTCGGCCGCCTGGCAGATGGCCTGGGCCGGGTCGGAGGAGGGCGGGGTCTCGAGGTGGACCTGCAGGCCCGCCTCCGGGGGAACCAACGTCGCCAGCCGTCGGCAGGCCTCGGCTGCGGAGCCGGCATCGGTGGCGTGCAGCAGGTGGAGGGCCCCGCCGTTGGGCAGGAGCGAGCGGGCATAGTCCACCGCGCGATTCCCCTGGGGCGAGAGATCGGTTGCCACCAGCAGTCGGGAGAGGTGCGCGGGGGCGGCCGGGACGGGCTCGCGACCGGCGGGCACGCAGACCAGGTTGGTGGGGGCCAGGTGCAGCAGGCGTCTGGAGACCGAACCCTCCCAGTGGCGGCGCAGGGTGGCGATGCGGCGGGAGGCGACCACCAGCATGTCGGCCCTTTCCCGTTCCGCGGCATCCATGAGGGCGTCGGCCACGCGGCCCGTGGCGGGCACGATCCGAAGCGCCGTCCCTTCGGGCAGGGTCCCCAGCCTCTCGCGCATCTCGCGAAGCAGGACCACCCCGGCCTCGGGGCTCAGGCCTGCGGGGGAAGGCGGAATGCCCAGGCGGCGGTGCTGTTCTGGGGGATGGACCACCCGGACCAGGGTCAGCGAGCATCCGCCAAGCGCCTGCCAGGAGGCCGCCCAGTTCAGGGCCTTCTCGCTGGCCGGGCTCAGGTCGGTGGCCACCAGGAGGCGAAGACGGGCATCCCCGGTGGCCCAGGAGCGCAGGGGACCCTCCCGGCGCAGGATCAGGACCGGCCGGGTGGACCTCCGGACCGTCCGCTCCAGGGTGGAGTTGGGCCAGAGCGGCTCGGCAGCGGCCGTGCCCTCGGTGGCCAGGATCAGGCAGGAAGCCTGCAGTTCCTCGGCGGTCTGGGCCAGGACCCGGGAGGGAGGACCCGAGCGCAGCTCGGCCCCCACGTCCAGGCCCGGGCCCGCCAGGGCGGCCGCTTCGGCTTCCAGCATGGCCAGGCCGCGCCGGGCCCGCCTTCCTGAATGCGCCAGCGAGCGCTCGGCGAAGGGGCCACCCAGCACGTGCAGCAGGACCATGGCCTGGCCCAGCCTCTCGGCCAGGGCTGCGCCCACGCGGGTCGCGCGGCGCGAGGGCGGGTGGAAGTCGGTTCCGAGGACCAGGGTCACGAGGCCTGCACCTCCGCCAGGTTGGGCTTGCCCGCGTCCAGGACCAACCCGGTCCGGACCAGGTCGGGTCGAGAGGCCTGGAGGTGGGCCAGGAACTCGGAGGCGGCGGCCTCCGAGTGCAGGATGGGAGTTCCGCCCGCCTCCTCGAGGCGTCGGGCGTCGGCACTGTCGAAGACCCGGATCAGCACGGGGACGGGGGCCACCAACTTGAGGATCTTCAGGTTGTCCTCCACCCGGGCCATGGTCGAGACCACCACCCGGGCCCGGCAGGCCCCGACCCGCTCCAACAGGGCCCGATCCACGCCATCCCCGCGCACGCATCGGAAGCCCCTCTCGCAGAGGTCCCCGACCACCGAGGGATCCTGGTCGATGGCCAGGGTGGTCTCGGGATCCAGGTGTTCGAGCAGGAGCCCTCCGGTCTCGCCGCATCCCAGCACGACCACGTGGTCCTGGGAGGGGAGCGGCTCCTCAGGGCGCCGACAGATGGCCGCGTGACAGCGACGACGTCGGGAGGGGTGGAGATACATCAGCCGTCGGGTGACCTGGGGCAGGGTCAGAAGCGGAGTCAGGAGCATGGTCAGGGCGGTGACCAGGGCCACCAGAGAGAAGGTGTGGGAGTCCAGGATTCCCGCACCCAGGCCGTGGAGGCCCAGGACCAGGGAGAGCTCGGAGGTCTGGGCCAGGAGAAGCCCCGCCTCCACCGAGGCCCGGGCCGAGAACCCCGCCCGCTCGGCCAGCAGGGCCACCAGGATCGGGGTGAGGACCACCAGCAGGGTGGTCAGGGCGAGGGCCTTCAAGAGGATCTGCAGGTCGGGGACCTGGACCATGGCTCCCAGGGCCGTGAAGAAGAGGGCCCCGAAGAAGTCCCACAGGGATCCGAGCTGGCCTCGGACCACTCCGCTGACCGGGAACTCGGAGAGGGCGAACCCGGCCAGGAAGGCTCCGGCCACCAGGGGGAGCCCCAGCCACCAGGTCAGCCCCAGGAAGCCGAAGAGGATGGCCATCACCGACATGACCAGGCCTTCGTCCTCGGATTGGCGGGCCAGGATCAGCCGGGGAAAGACCTGGCGCTGGCAGAAGAAGGCCAGGGCCACGAGGCCCAGGGTCCCGAGGAGCCCGCCGGCCAAGCCTGAGAGGCCTTGTCCCCCACGGGCCAGGATCGGGATCAGGAGGATCACCAGGAGATCCTGCAGCAGCAGGACCCCCAGGACCATCCGGGCGGTGGGGTGGGCCAGCTCCCCGCGCAGGGCCAGCAGGCGGACGACCACCAGGGTCGAGCTGGCAGCCGTGGCCATCCCCACGTACAGGGCGGCCTGGGCGGGGAGTCCGAAGAATCCGGCCAGGGCCCACCCGGCCAGGCCCAGCACCGCGAACTGGAACAGGCCCACTTCCAGGGCGGGCCGCCACTGACTCCCGACCCGGCTGGGATTCAACTCGATGCCCGCGGCGAACATCAGGACCGTCAGCCCCAGGAGGAGCAGGCCGTCCAGGCCTCCGTGCAGGGCGGGCCACAGACTGCCCAGGGCCAGCCCGGAGGCCAGCAGGAAGGGGACGGCCGGCAGGCGGGTGGCCCGGGCCAGGCCCAAGGCGGCCGCCGCCGCCAGCAGGAGAGCGGTCAGTTCCTTCATGAGACCGCCACCCCCAGGCGGCCCAGGTGCTCGACGAGCACCCGATAGCCGGCTTCCTTGGGCTGGATCAGGGCCTCTGGAGGGAGCTCCTCCAGGCCCTCGCCCACCGAGCGGTCGAAGACATGGACCGCCACGGGGACCCCCATGTCGCGGCAGCGCCGGACCAGCAGGCGATTGGAGTCCTCGATCCGCAGGGCGGTGATCACCAGCCCCGCCGTCTCGGCGTCGGCCTCGCGCAGGATCTCCAGGTGATCGGCGCTGCCCAGCACGGTGGTGCAGCTCAGGCCCTCCAGCTTGTGGTGATCGGTGTCCACGGCCACCACCTCGGCTCCCCAACGCATCAGGTCCTGGGCCAGCTTGCGGCCCATGGCGTTCATGCCCACCACCACCACGTGCCCCTCCCGGTGGAGGTGGGGGGACACCTCGACCTTCTCGTCCTCGGGGGCCCTCAACCAGCGCAGCAGGCCCCGGCGGTGGAACCAGCGGTGCAGGGGCTCGTTGTAGAGGATCATGTAGGCCGAGCCCGCGATGGTGACCAGGCCCACCAGGGCGGTGACCGCCACCGCCGAGTGGTCCACCAGGCCGGCCCGCGCGGCCATGGCGATGAAGATGAAGGAGAACTCGCTGATCTGGGCCACCGTGACGCCGGCCAGGAAGGCGGTCCTCTCCGAGTAGCCGCAGCGCGCGATCAGGACCAGGAAGATCAAGGGGTTGCCCACCAGGACGAAGAGCGAGAGGAGCACCGAGGTGCCCCAGCGGTCCAGGGCGGCTCCCAACTCCATCTGCACGCCCAGCACCACGAAGAAGATCGCGATCGCGAAGTTCATCAAGGGCCGGACCCGCAGTCGAAGGTTCTCGTTGAAGGGCAACTGGGCCAGGCTCAGACCCGCCAGGAAGGCTCCGATCTCGGGAGAAAGCCCCATCTGGCGGGCTCCGGCCACGAAGGCGAAGCACCAGACCAGGGACCAGACCAGGAAGCCCTCCGAGGAGCGGACCATCCAGGCCGCCGGGCGGGGCAGGAGGTAGCGCGAGCTCAAGACCGCCACGCCCAGCAGGACGGCCATGCCGGCGAAGCTCCCGGCCAGCCCTTCCAGCAGGTCCGCAGGGTCCAGGCCCCTTTCTCCCGAGAGTCCGGCCAGCATGGTCAGGGCGACGATCACGACCAGGTCCTGGACCAGGAAGATGCCCACCGCGACGCGTCCGTACAGCGCGTTCAGCTCGCCCTTGTCCTCCAGCAGCTTGACCACCACCACCGTGCTGGAGAAGGTCAGGGCCGTGGCGATCAGCAGGGCCTCGACGGGTCGATAGCCCAGGAGGAGGTTCAGGCCGAAGCCTCCCACGGCCGTGAAGACCACCTGACCCAGGCCGGCCACCACGGCCACCCGGCCGATGTCGCGCAGCTTGACCAGGCTCAGCTCCAGGCCCACCAGGAAGAGCAGCAGGATCGTGCCGACCTCGGCGATGGTGTGCGAGAGAGGCGAGACCTCGACCAGCCCCAGCACCGGTCCCAGCAGGAGTCCGGCCAGGATGCAGGCCATGATCCCTGGGACCTTCAGGCGGCGGGTCAGGGAGATCATCACGGCCCCCGCCACCACGATGGCGCCGAAATCCGAGAGGTTGGCCCAGGGCGAGGAGGGGGGCATGGAGAGAATCCCTTCCCAGGGCGGGGACGAATTCCTTCAGCGAGGGTTTGGGGTTGCCTTTGGCACAGGCCCCCGGCTCAGCCGAGCAGGGAGCGCCTCCGCCGTTGACAGGGGTTGTCTGGGCAGCACTTTTGGCAGCATTCGCCCAGGTCACAGCAGCAGCCGCAGGCCTCGCAGGCGTCCTGATCCGAGCAACAGCACGAGCAGCAGTCGCAGCAGTCGCTGGTCGCCCGGATCGGCGGGAGACCCAGGATCTCGCGCTCCAGCCCTCCGATCACCCCGTCGGTCAGGGCTTGCCGCTCGCCGAGGGGCAGGGCCGCCAGGGCTTCCTTCACGGCAAGCAGGTGCGCCTGCAGCCTCTCAGAGGCCTCTTCCACGGCGCAAGCCGTCAGGGCATTGAACCTCCCCCGACGGGCGTCCTCCTCCTGATCCGAGACGGCGTCCCAGAGGTACAGCAGTCGCCCCAGGGCAGCACCCAGGCGGGACGCCTCGGCCCGCCAGCCTCCGCAGAGAATGCCGAGGTAGCCAAAGCACGCCGCCAGGGCGCCTGCAGTCGGGGCCTCCAGCGCCTCCAGGGTGGAATCACGACGTTCCACCAGTGCCTGGGCCTCCGCCAGCCCGTCCACGGCCTGCACCGGGAAACCCTCCCGGGCCAGGAACCGCCGCGCCCGCCGGGTCCAGGGCCCCAAAGCCCAGCCGGCCGCCCGCCGTCCGAAGCCCTCCCCATCGGAGACATCGTCCCGCAATTTGGCGGCCAGCAGCAACAGGTTCAAAGCCGCCATCACCGCGACCGCCCGGGGAGGCGCTGCCGTCACAGCCACCTTGCGGAAGGGCAGCAAAGTGCAAGCCTGGGGCGCCGCCTGGGACGGGGCCCCGCAGAGGGCGCTGGCTACCACCAGCCAGAAGGTGGCGTCGTAGTTGGTCAGCAACGCCAAGGGTCGCCCGCCAAATCCTGCCATCCCATGACACGCCGCGCACAGGTGCTCGTTCAGGGCGCTGCGCACGTGACAGCACAGGCCGGCCCGGGGCTTCAGGAAACCGAACATGAGCGGAGACTTCGGGTCCCGCCGAGGATCCCCCTCCGGGCATGCTCAGATCCGCTGGCCTCGTGATGGAGGCCCTTCACGCGCTTTTCGATGAGCCTCCGCATCTCTACCAGATGAAGGGGTCGACTACTCCCTCCAGGTAGAGGTCCAACCCGCTGGCGTCGGCCGTGCTCAGGCCCGGGAAGGAGTCCTCCAGGCCTTTGGCCCGGTTGCGCAGCACATTGGCCCGGGCCTCGTCACCCATCTCGGCGACCATCTCCGACATGCGGCGCACGAAGGCGGCGTCGTCCGGCTGCTTGTCCAGGGCCGACTGCATGGTCTGCACGGCGCCGGACAGGTCACCCCTCTGGTCCAGGGCCAGGGCCAGCAGCGCCAGGGACGCCGGGTCGTCAAGCGACTTCTGGACCTCGGCCCGGGCGTTCCCCAGAGAGGCCATGGCCCCAGAGGAACTCACCTGGAGCCGCACCGCCGCCAGGGCTCGGTCGTCCTGCTCGAGTTGGAACACGTAGGGGGTGTCGGCCATCAGGGTGGGCCCCGAGTAGAGGATTGACTTGCCGCTCTGCTCGGAGGACCACACGTTGACGCGCGGCGGGCCGGGCTGGTAGAGGACGGCCAGCAGCGGGCCCAGGTAGTCCGTCGACCAGGTGAACTTCGGGACGCCTTGGGAATTGCTGACGGAAATCCGGGTTCCGGGCGAGCCCTGGGCGCGAACCACCGGTGCCGGCGAGACCGCCTCGGCGACCTCGCTCTCGGAGTGCTGGATGGCCTGGGCGGCTCCTTTCACCAGGTGGCTGCCCCCCGGCGCCACGCGCACCAGGCAGGGCCCGGTCAGGTCCTCGCGATGGCCGTCGGCGTGGTAGATCAGGCAGATCTGGCCACTCGCCCCGACCTGCACGAAGACCCCAGCCGGCAAGGTGTCAAGACTGTGGAGTCGGGTGACGGTTGCCTGCCGGAGCGTTCCTCCGCCAGGCGGCAGGACCAGCACGCGGGCGGGCCCCCGGACCGAAACCGCCAGCGCCGCAGGGTCGCCGGCGGTGGCGGGCACCGCCAGGAAGGCCAGGCAGACCAGCGTCATGAGGACGCGGAGAGAGGCCTGGCTGAACGCCAATCCGCCCCACGGCGGGCACAGGCGCGAGAGTCTTCGGGTGATCGGCATGGCTTCTCCTTGTCCCCTGATTCAGCGGTGCTGGTTGGGGGCAGAACAGGGGATGGCGTTTCCCTGTCGCCCCCGGAAACCCTGGCGCCACCCCTCACTGGCTCGATCTTCCTGGTCAGCACCGACGACCCGAAACACAAGGATCGACTCGGGTGCGGAGGCGGGTCAGGACTTCCGCAGCCGGGCCCACATCCGCTCGCGCTCGATGTTGGCGTCCGAGCCGGATTCGTGCAGGCCCAGGTCCATGGCCAGCTCACCCTTGCCGCAGTGCTGGCCGACCTTCCGGTCGAGGTTGATCGGGTCGCAGGCCGTGATGTAGCCGATCAGGAGCGGTCGGAAGGGCAGTCGGCGCAGCCTCCAGCCGAACTTCAGGCGGATCAGGAGCGACAGGAAGTCCGGAAGCAGGCGCAGGGCTCGGGGGCTGAGCAGGGCCAGCCCCAGCCGGAAGAGCCAGGCCAGTCGGCCCAGGAGGGTGCGGGGCGTCCGGGGCAGCTCGTCCAGGATCGGCTCGACCTTCTTCCAGTCGATGAAGCGGTCCAGGTTGACGAATCCCCCCGCCTCCCGGTCCCGCACCAACAGGTAGTGCTGCACGTACAGGCACTTGCGCACCCCCAGCACCGAGAGCAGGGCGAAGTACAGCTTCTGGAACCGGAAGACTTCGGGCCTGGGGCACAAGCCGCCGCAGAGCTCCTCGACCAGGTCGATCACCTGGTCGGGCATCAGGAGCTCTTCGTTGCCTCGGAAATAGCCCAGGGCCCGGGTGCCCAGGAACATGACCTCCCGGATGAAGGGGCGCGAGGCGGCGTAGTCCAGCACCTTGGGGATCTCGGATTCGTTGCAGCCGGGCATGACCACCATGACCAGGCTGGTGGCCACCCCCTCGGCCTCGAGGTTCTCCAGGATCCGGACCTTGGTGCGGGCCAGGCGGGCTCCCCGGATCTTCAGGTAGGCCTCGTCGTCGAAGCCGTCCATCTGCAGGAAGACCTCGTCGAGCCCGGCGGCCTTGAGGGTCCGCAGGTAGTCCCGGTCGGCCAGGCGCAGCCCGTTGGTGTGCAGCGACGAGATATGCCCGCGCTTCTTGATGGCGCGCAGGATCTCGGGGAGATCCTGGCGCAGGGTGGGCTCGGCCGAGATCAGGTCGATCTTGAGCGACCCCGGGCGGTGGGTGTCCATGAAGGCTTCGAGCCGCTCGAGCTCCATGTCGGGAGTGGGCGGGGGGCCATCCTTCGTGTCCACCGCCGAGGCCAGGCAGATCGGGCACTTGAGGTTGCAGCGCTCGTTGACCCGGATCAGGTAGTCCCTCTGGCGGATCTCCTCGGGCATGACCGAGAAGTAGTAGCGATCCAGGGCCTCGTAGTACCAGGCGTGGCGCGAGAGCAGGCACTCGGAGGCTCCGTGCTCGGGGCAGTCCTTCCGAAGGTAGACCGCGCCGCCGTCCTCCACCACCCGGGCGGGCAGCTCCTCGAGGCACTCGGGGCAGACCGACCAGGTCTGCCGGATCAGGGTTTCGCTCATCAGGTTCCTCCAGGAGGCTTCTCGGAATCTCGGGTTCTGGGCGTCTGAGGGGCAAAGGCGGCCCGGGTCCGGACCAGGGTCAGGGCGCGCAAGGCCAGAACTCCCAGCGCGGTGCCGGCCAGCCCCAGGAGCGGGCCCGCGGTCGGGGCCGCCGTTCGCAGGTCGGGCGCGTCCAGCCGGATCGCCAGCAGGCTGCCGAAGGCCCCAGGGGCCAGCGCCAGGTACAGCCCGCCTGCGACCCAGGCCAGGAAGAGTCCGCCGAAGGCCTCCCGGCGGGTCCGGGTCAGGGCCGAGACGAAGAGGCCCAGCCAGGCCCCGAAGGCGACCTTCAACAGGAGGTCCGGAAGTCCCACCTTCACGGCCTGGGCTTCCGAGGGATCGCCCGGCAGGGCCAGCAGGGCCAGCAGCCCCGCCAGGGCCAGGGTCTCCACGAGCAGGGGGCGGACTGCCCACAGGGCCCAGCCGTCCAGGAACTCGGCGGGTCGGATCCCGGTCAGGGCCAGGACCTCCAGGGTCCGTCCCTCGCGCTCTCCGGTCAGGGCGCCCAACGTGGCCAGCGAGGCCCGGGCCGGCTGGATCACCGTCAGGAGCATCCAGGCCAGAGGCTGGAGCAGGTCGGGTGAAGAGGCCTGGCAGAACAGGATCAGGACGACTCCGGGAAGCAGCCGGGCCAGGAGCCGGGCCGGCCCCTCGGGGCGGGTTCGGGAGAGTTCCCGATAGGCGATGGGATTCTGCAGGCGGCGGGCCTTCTCGGGGGAGAGGGCCGGGTGGCGCCGGGCCGATTGCCGGGTGGGGAGGCTCTCGAGTCCGGTCCGGGCCATCTCGCGGGCCAGGAATCCCCATGCGAGAAGGGTCGCCGCCACCAGGACGGCCCCTGGGAGGGTGCCGGCCAGGAGGAGCAGACCGGCCGTGGCTCCCAGGATTCCGACCAGCACGGCGCAGACCAGGGGTTCCTGGCCCTCGGACCAGGCGACGGCGGCCTGGACGGTGTTGGAGGCGGCCCAGGTCAGCAGGGCCGTGGCCGGGAACCACAGGATGGTGGCCGCCAGGACCCCCGGGCGGGACTCGACCGGAACAAAGGCCAGCAGGCCCGCCATCAGGGGAAGGAAGACCGCCAGTCCCGGACCCAGCACCGAGAGGACTCCGTGAAGGGCCACCTGGTCCACCACCTCGCGGGCCTTGAGTCGGGTGAGCAGGATCTCCTCCAGGCAACGCCCTCGACGAAGCGAGACCAGCGCCAGCCCGTCTCCGGCCAGTTGGGCCAGGGGGACCAGCACGCCCAGCGTGGCCGCCAGCAGGATCAGGAAGGTGCGGAAGGCTTGCGATTCGGTCAGCGCGGCCCCGATGGCGGGGGTCAGGAACAAGAAGACGGTGAACATGGTCCAGCGCTGGGAACGGCGGGACTCTTGCCCCAGCAGGCGGACCATGGCGGACCCCGGGCTCATGGGGGCGGTCTTCGCTTCGTTCGGGGCCGGCCCCTATGCTTCGCGGGGAGGCTCATCATAAACGTAGACCTCCAGCCGCGGGGCCAGTTCCTCCAGGAGGATGCTCTCGACCCCGGGCCAGTCGGGCAGGCGGGCCAGATGGACGGAGGCCTGAAGTTGGAGGGCCTTCTCGGCCACCGCCCGCAGGCACTTGCGCAGGGCAGGCAGGCGCAGGGGGAATCTCGAGGCCTGGCTGGGACGATCCCCGGCCCGCGCAGCGACCATGCTGGCGACCCAGACATCGGGCGTGATCGGCACGAACTGCGTCTCGCCCAGGGCGAATCCGGGTTCCTCCTGCCAGGCCCGCCAGGCCTTGCGGACCAGAGGCCAGTTCCGGGTCACGTTGCGCGATTGCAGGCGTCCGGAGTCGTCGCCGACGTGGGCCACGATCTGGTTGCCCTGGGCTTGGGGCTGGGTGGGTTCCCCGAGAAGATAGTGCAGCATCGGGGGGAGGGTTCTGGGCACGCCCCCCGGGTCCCTGGCTCCTCAGGAGCCAGGGACAGGAGTCCTCCCGGCTGGCTCGAAGCTCGGGCCACAGGCTTCTCTCCCCGAGGGCGAAACATTGCACGACATGTCCCGGAAAGCCCCTGGCCTCGGTCGTCTGCTCCCCGTCTTGCTGGCCGCCCTCCTGGTGGCCCTGGCCTCCGGCCGGCCTGCCCTGGGCCAGGAGCTTCGCGAGGTGGTGGGCCAGGATCGCGAGCACCTGGTGGCTCCCGGCGAGAACCTCTACCGGCTGGCCGTGGACCACGGCCTGGCCCTGGAGCACCTGGCCTTCGCCAATGGGCTGGGAACCTCCAGCGTCTGGGTCGCGCCCGGGACGCGCCTGCGGATCCCCGGGCGCAGGGTCCTGCCCCAGTCCCCGCCCGCCGAAGGCCTGGTGATCAACCTCCCGGAGCGTGGGGTCTTCCTCTTCCGCCAGGGCCGCTTCAGCAAGTTCTTCCCCCTGGCCATCGGCCAGCCGGGTCGCTTCGCCACGCCGCAGGGCTCCTTCACCCTGGCCAGCCGGGTCATCAACCCCACCTGGCTTCCCCCCGAGTGGGCCGGTCTGGGCGAGATCGCCGTTCCGGCCGGACCCGAGAATCCCCTGGGCGACCGCTGGATGGGTCTTTCCCTGCCGGGAATCGGCCTGCACTCCACGACCAGTCCCATGTCGATCGGACAGGCCGTCTCGCATGGTTGCATGCGCATGTACCCCGCCTCGGCCCGGGAGCTCTTCGAACAGGTGCGGGTCGGGATGCCCGTCCGCATCGAGTACGAGACCGCCAAGATCGGCCAGGACCCTCGCACCGGCGAGATCTGCCTGGTGGCCTTCCCGGACGTGTACGCTCAAGCCCCCCCGCGCCTGGCGGCCGAAAGGGCCCTGGAGAGGGTCGGCCTGGCGGGGATCTGGTCCGAGCCGATGCTGGCCGACCTGGCCCGGCCCACAGGCGTGGCGCGCCCGATCCTGCGGGCCGATGTCGAGGTCCGCATGGCTGGAGTCCCGCTGCAGATGGAGTTCCCGGCCCTGATGCTGGGCGATGCCTTGTGGGCCCCCTCGGAACTGGCTCGGGCCTTGGGGCTGGAGGTCTCCTGGGATGGTCACTCCAGGCAGGTGGAGGTGCGCGGAGGGGATCGGCTCCTGGTCCTGCAGGCAGGGCCCCGAAGGGGCTCGAACCCGTCGCCCCAGGTCCCGGCAGGGCTCAACCCGGCTTTTCCGGGAGAGGCGCCGGGCACGCAAGGGGAGTGGGAAGGGGCCTGGCGGGTGGAGGGACCCTGCCGGATGGTGGGAGGGCGGGCGCTCCTTCCGGTCCGACTCCTGCTGGACACCTTTGCGGTCCCCTTCCGCTGGGAGGCCTCCGAACGGGTCCTGTACGTCGAGGTCTGACCCGGCCCCCTTTGAAGGTGCGTTCGCGCGCCGCCGCGAAGGCGGGGCCTTCCCGGAGGTTCCCATGCGTTCTCCCACCCTCTCCACCCTCTCCATCCTGGTTCTCGTGATGCTCCTGGGCTGCGCCTCGCCCTCTCCTCCGGGTCCGAATCCCGGAAGGATCCAGCCTGGAGTGGGCGTGGAGGAAGTCCGCCTGGGCCAGGATCGCGCCGAGGTCGAGGCCCGGCTGGGTCAGCCCGACCTGAGCGAGACCAACCCCTTCAATTCGCGGAATACCCTGGCCCTCTATCATGGCAGGGGCCTGGAGATCTCCTACGACGGAGAGAAGGTGGGCACCGTGGTGCTTCATCCCACCCTTCCCCCCTGGAAGGCCTATCAGGGATCCACGGCCGAAGGGGTCTGGGTCGGCTCGAACCCGGAGGGGGTGAAGAAGGCCCTGGGACCGCCCTCCAAGGAGCTGCTCCAGGCCTTGATCTACCCGGGGTTGTGGATCCGGCTGGATTCCCGGGGAAGGATCGAGTCGATCAGCCTGGGGAACTGACCGGACCGCCTCCGCGGCGGAGGGCCTCGGAATCCCGGCGGCGATCCTCGTCCAGGTGGCATTTCTTGTATTTCTGGCCGCTGCCGCACCAGCAAGGCTCGTTGCGTCCGGGTCGGGGGTCATGCCGGATCGGGGAGGTCTTCGGCTTCTCGGCCTCCGGGAGGGTCTCGGGCCGCGTCGGGCGCCTCCTTCCAGGTCACCAGGACCCGGCCCCGGCCGGGGAGGCTCAGCGCCTGGCGCTCCACGGACTCCTGCTCGTCCAATCCGGCCTTCAGGAAGGCCAGGATCACGTGCATGCAGCGGACCAGGGAGGAGAGATCGGCCGGACTGGCCAGACCGGCGCAGCCTTCCCTGAAGGCCACCGGCACGGCCTCGGGGTGGGCCAGTCGGAACCCATGGGTTCGGATCTCGGCCGGGAGGGCCTCCCCGAGGGCCTCGGTCGGGACGAAGTGGAAGGCGACCTGTCCCGCCTCCGGGAGGGCGGGGCCGGACTCCAGGGGGCGGACCAGAAGACCCGGCACCTCGTCCTCCTCACCCCCACAGACCGAGAGCAGGAGAGGAGCGGGGCCCAGACCCTCGACGTGGAGGATCTCCTCGCAGGAGAGGACCTCCCAGGGGGCACACTCCCAGAAATCGGCGGCGGCCTCGAAGAAGTCGACGACCCTCTGGATTTCGGCCTCGGAGGAATCCAGATAACCGCCGGTTCTGGGGGGAAGAAGGCCGGCTCGTCTCAGGGCCTGGGCTTCGGGGATCTCGGGAGGAGTCTGGCTCATCCGGCCCAATGCGACGCCAGCCGGCTCGGCTCCTGTCCGGAAGGGAGACTCAGTCCGCCTGGCCGGCGACGGCCTCCAGGTCGTGCTGCGCGTAGGCGTTCTCGGGGTCCGATTCCAGGGCCTTCTTCAGGGACTCGATGGCCTTCTCGGTCTCGCCCTTCTGGGCCAGGATATTGCCCCTCAGGTAGTGGAGCATCGTGTGGTCGGGCTCCAGGCTGCCGGCCAGATCCAACTGCTCCAGGGCCAGGTCCAGGTAGGCCCCGCCCTTCTGGGCGTAGAGGTTGGCCAGCATCAGCCAGCCCGGCATGTTCGAGAAGTTCTCGCGCAGGCTCTTCTGGATGAAGTCCACGGCCGGGTCCACGAAGCCCGCGGCGCCGTAGATCTCGGCCAGGTAGTACAGGGTGTCGGCGTCCCGGGGATCGAACTTGTAGGACTCGGTCAATTCCTGGACCGCTTCCTGGACCTGCCCTTCCTGGTACAGGCGCTTGCCGCGCTCCCGGTGGAGTTCGGCCATCTTGTAATGCTCGTTGCTCATGGGATCGGCCCTTTCTACGTTGCCTGGGCGCTCCCCTGCGCCAGGTTCCACACGCGCGCGCGCATCTCGGCCAGCCCCGCGGGTGAGGAGGCCAGCACGTCGGGGAGGGGAGGTCCCCCGGGGAGGAGTTCGAGCAGGTCCAGGGGGCGAGCGTCCAGGGTCTCCAACCGGCCTCCCGCCTCGGCCAGGATTGCGGCGCAGCCGGCCAGATCCCAGAGGTGCACGCGCATCAGGGCCCCGCAGGCGTCTCCCCGGGCCACCAGCAGGACGTGGGCGACGGTGCTCCCCAGGCTGCGCAGCTTGCCCGGGAAGCGGACCCCGAAGCGGCGGTGGAGGTTGGAGGGGATGCAGAGCATCGACTCCGGGCCCGGTTCGGACCAGGGGGGGACCCGCAGCGCCTGGCGGCCCCAGCGATGGGTCTGCATCCAGGCGCCGGTCCCCGCGACGGCCAGGTAGGTCTCGCCCAGGAGGGGGAGGTCGACCACCCCCAGGACCGGCCTGCCCTCCACGAGCAGCCCCACGCTGACTCCCCAATGGGGCAGGCGGGTGAGGTAGGCCGAGGTCCCGTCGATGGGATCCACCGACCAGATCGGGCCCTGGAGGGAGCCCGTGGCTCCACCTTCCTCGCCCACGATGGTCTCGCCCGGGAAGCGCCGTTGCAGGCCCTCGACCAGCAGGCGCTCCACCTCCTCGTCGGCCTGGCTGACCACCGTCTGGTCCTGCTTGGTGCGGCCCTGGACCCGGCCGAAGTGGCTCAGGGCCAGCTCGGAAGCCTGGCGCACCAGGGGGAGGACCCGGTCCAGCCGGGCCTCGAGGTTCACCGGGCCTCCAGGGGGATCCGATGGATCACCCCGTTGGCCAGGTCGGACAGGTAGAGGATCCGGTCCTGGAAGACGGCCCCGCCTCCGAAGTCCGGGAGGGTGTGCGGGCTGGCCCCGCGGGGGTGGCGGATGGCGCGCACCTGATGGACCTCCAGCCTGTCGTTCACGAAGGCCAACTGGCCTCCGACGGGAAGGAGCACCCCGCCTCGGAAGGGGATCATGTCCTCTTCAGGCTTCAGGGAGATCCGGCTGGCGAACTGGTCGGGGAGGTGGAAGTTGCGGTCCTCGCCGCCGACCCGGGCCAGGGTCTTGCCGCGCGAGTCCAGCCGCGTGAGGACGGGGACCGCCAGACGGGAGTCCGAGCGGTAGAGGAAGAGGCTGCCGCCCTGGCCTGCGGCCAGCTTGATCACCGGGTTTGTCGAGGCCTCGCCCAGGTCGCCCTGCCAGAGCAGCCTGCCGGCCCGGTCGCGGCGCTGCAGGACCACCTGGCCCTGGCCCGAGGGGGGATGGACCACGCACAGGATCGATCCCAGCCCGTCGACGGCGACCTGCCGGGGCTCGGCTCGCCCCGCCGCCCCCCGGATCCCGATGGCCACCGGCTCCAGCCAGCCACGCCGGGGATCCAGGCGCTGCAGGCGGCAGTTGCCGGTGTCGGCCACCCAGAGCACTCCGTCCCGATCCCAGGCCAGATCCGTCGGCCGCAACAAGGAACCCCTGGGGGCCGCCTGGGGGGCATACCCGGCGCTGGTCTCCATCCGGCCTCCCGGGTGGAAGCTCTTCAGCCAGGCGCCGGAGGCATCCCAGAGGTGGATCCGGCCCCTGGAGTCCAGGCGCATCCCCGGGTCCTGAGCCGGGCGAAGACGGGCGGGTTGGGCGAACTCCTCGAGAAGCTCGGCCTGAGGACTCAGCCGCAGGATTCGACCGGCCCCCGAGAACATGTCGCCCTGGTAGACGAAGATCTCGCCCGAGGCGGTCAGGGAGGCGGCCACCACCTGCCGCCCTGCGTCCTGTCCGGCCCTCTCGACCAGCAACCGGCCATCGGTCGAATACTTGCGGATCCAGCCGCGGCCCACGGCCAGCAGTCGATCGTCGGCGGCCAGGTCGAAGGCCTGGGCCCCCTCGATCTGGTAGCGGGGCGAGCCCTTGGGGCTGAAGACCGAGAGCCCCGAGGCGTGCAGGACGTAGAGGTTCCGCTGGCGGTCCAGGGCCAGCGCCCGGGGGGCCGTCAGGCCTCCCAGGGCGACCTGGTACTGACGGTTCCCGCTGGCCCCGAAGACCTGCACGGTCTGTCCGGAAAGCGCGTAGAAGCGCCCCTCGGGTCCCACCGCGGCGACGGCCGGGGGCTCCAATCCGGCTCCCTCCAGGCGCTGCGCGCGCAGGACGCCCTGGCTCAGGGTCAACCTCCATTCGGGTTGGCGCCTTCCCGCCTCGCAGGCCAGCATGGTCGGCGGCGCCCAGGGGCCGACCCAGAGGTGGATCGGGACCAGGCGGGCGGGAGCCTGCTGGGCGCCGGGAACGCCCCGGTGCTGCAGGAGCGTGCCGTCGGGGCGCATCAGGCCGACCCTCCCCTCCTGACCGTACAGCACCGCAAGGGTGCCCTCCGAGGCCACGGCGACGTCGGTGGGGATGGATTCCGGAAGAGGCCCGGAGGAGAGCAGATCGGCCGTGCAGACCAGGTCCGGGCCCGCCAGGGCCGCGGCGGCCAGGAACAGGAAGAGGAGCAGGCTCGAGAGCGTTTTGCGCCAGGGCATGGGGAGGGGTCTTCACGCTTCGAGGCAGGGGCCCTTCCGGGCCGGAGGACTCGAATGCCGGTGGGCGAACCGGGGGCCATGCCAACCTATCTGTTGACCGGCGTGGCCGGTTTCCTGGGCAGCCACCTGGCCGAGCGCCTGCTGGCCGCCGGACATCGGGTCCGCGGCGTGGACTGCCTGCGCGACTACTACTCTCCGGCCCTCAAGAGGCTCAACCTGGAGGGCCTGGAAGGCCGGCCGGGCTTCCAGAACCTCGAACTGGATCTGGCCACGGCCGAACTCGAGCCGCTGCTGGAGGGATGCGCCGGGGTCTTCCACCTGGCCGCCCAGGCCGGGGTTCGCAGCTCCTGGGGTCAGGAGTTCCACTGTTATACGCGGGACAATGTCCTGGCCACCCAGAGGCTCTTCGAGGCCTGTCGGGGGCGGCGCCTGGAGAAGGTGGTCTATGCCTCCTCCTCCTCGGTCTATGGCGATGCCACGACGCTGCCCACTTCTGAGGAATCCGAATTGCGGCCGATTTCTCCGTACGGGGTCAGCAAGCTGGCCGTCGAGCACCTGGCCCGGGTCTACCACGATTCCTTCGGGGTCCCCACGGTCGGCCTGCGCTACTTCACGGTCTACGGACCCCGACAGAGGCCCGACATGGCCTTCCATCGCTTCCTGCGCCGGGCCCTCCAGGACCAGCCGATCCCCGTGTACGGGCAGGGCCAGCAGACCCGCGACTTCACCTACGTGGAGGACGCCGTGGAGGCCACGTTCTCGGCCATGGTCCGGGGCAGGGAAGGCCGGGTCTACAATATCGGGGGAGGAGAGCGCACCACCCTGGCCCGCACCCTGGAGCTTCTCGAAGAACACCTGGGCCGCCCGATCCGTCGGGAATACCAGGAGACCCAGACCGGCGACGTGGGGCATACCTCGGCCCGGACGACCCTGGCCCGAGAGGATCTGGACTACGCGCCCAGGGTCGGGATGAGCGAGGGGCTGGGTCGGATGGTGGCCTGGTTCACCCGGACCTGGCAGGCTCGCGCGGAGATGCGTCAGGGGTGAGTCGCGACCTGGAATCCGGCGGACCGGGCAGATCCCCTGGAAGGCCCGTCCTGGGACCATGAGGACGGCCGGTTTCCCCGTCTTTGCCGCCGCGGCCCTGATCATGGCCCTGGAGATCTGCGGTCCCCGCCTCCTGGCTCCGGCCTTCGGCAACGGGACCCTGGTCTGGTCGGCCATCCTGGCCTGCACGCTGCTGGCCATGGGGGCGGGCAACCTGTTGGGCGGGGTCCTGGCGGATCGCTTCCCCTGGCGGGGACCGATCCGGATCGCCCTGATGGGAGGCGCCCTGTCCTCGGTCCTGGTAGGCCTGGTCGCAGGGCCCGTCGGCAGGAGCCTGTCCGGGGCCTTTTCTCCCCAGCCTGCCGGGCAGTTGCTGGCCCTGCTCCTGACCTGCACCATGCTCTTCGGTCCGCCGGCGGCCCTGCTGGCGATCGTCTATCCGCTGGCCTTTCGCGGGGCCCTGGCCGGGGTGGAGCGGGCCGGGCGCACCGCGGGCGCCCTGTACGCCTTCTCGGCCATGGGGAGCCTCCTGGGTGCGCTGGCTCCGCCCCTGTGGGGGATGGAGGTGTTGGGAACCCGGGACACCCTCTGGGCCTTCGCGGTCCTGCCCGCCCTGGCCGCCACCGGCTGGCCCGCCCTGGGCCTGGCGGCCCTGCTCCTGGTCGGAATCCTGAGCCCTCGGGAGCTGCCGCCCGGGGTCCTGGAGCGTTGGGAGTCTCCGCTGGCCCGCTACGAACTGGAAGGGGACCAGGACTCGCAGAGGCTCCGCGTCGAGATCCCCATGCGTCCCGTCCTGTCCACCCATCCGCCCAGCTCGGGGGGCAATACCTACTACGACGAGATGCTCCTGGCCTGGGGACTGGTGGGAACCGAGGCCCCCTCGCGGGTCCTGGTCCTGGGCCTGGGAGGGGGAACCGTGGCCCGCCTGGCCCGAGAGGCCTGGCCGCAGGCCGAGCTGCACGGCGTCGAGCTGGATCCGACCCTCCTGGCGCGAACCTGGGAACGGTTCGGCCTGGGCGAACTGGGGCTCCAGACCCACGTCGGAGATGCGCGAGCCTGGTTGCGACGCCTCCCGGGTTCCTGGGACCTGATCCTGGTGGATGTCTCGGTGGGCGCCACGCCCCCGGTCCACCTGAGCAGCCAGGAGTTCATGCGCGAGCTCCACCAGCGGCTCTCACCGGGCGGCCTGGTCGCCGTCTATGCGCCGCCTCCCTTGAATTCCCGGCTTTTGGGTTCGGTGCGGGTGGCCTTCGCCGAGGCGGCGCTCCTGGAGCGCGTGGCGGTGGGCTCGGACAGGCCTCTGG
Organism: bacterium; assembly: GCA_022839105.1. Lineage (GTDB taxonomy): Bacteria > Vulcanimicrobiota > Xenobia > Xenobiales > Xenobiaceae > Xenobium. Next base: position 15,764 of record JALHDH010000054.1, on the reverse strand, counting down.
ACGAGGCCGGCCCCCGGCGGCTGGCTCTGGAACTGGGCTGGTCGGGGCACGAGGACCGTCCCCTGAACCTGCACCATCCCTTCCCCGAGGCCCCCCTGACCGATGACCGGGGCGACTTCCCCTGGTGGTGGGGGATGCAATAGGCATGGGAGCGCGGATGAGGTCTTCCCCCTCGCCGGATTCCGAGCCTTGCCTGGCGGGCAGCGGCGATGTGCTCACCCCTCCTCGGGTCGATCTCGAGGTGGCCGGCGCCTTGGGGATCGCAGCCCTGGTCCTGACCCTGATCCAGTATTTCGGGCTGGCCACCAGCTTTCCGGCGCTCTTCCCCGGTGTCCGGGCCGACCAGCCGGTCTACCATCTCATGGCCTTGTTGTGGTGGGCCGGGTGCACCTGCACGGGCTACTTCGTAGTCCCGGCCCTGTGGTTGAAGTGGCGGGGACGCTCGCTTCGCGACTACGGATTGAGGATGCCCCGGCGCTCCAGGCACCTGTGGATCTATCCGGCGATGTTCGCCGTCATGTTGGGGCCCCTGTGGTGGGCTTCGGGAACCGAGGCCTTCCTGGCCACCTACCCCTTCTATCCCTACGCGCGGGTGGCGCCGGGGCCGTGGCTGGTCTTCGAGGCGGCCTACGCCCTGCAGTTCCTGGCCCTGGAGTTCTTCTTCCGAGGATTCCTGATCTTCAGCCTGCATCGGCGCATGGGGGAGGCGGCCATCCTGGTCTCGATGGTCCCCTACTGCATGATCCACTTCCTCAAGCCCTTCCCCGAGACCCTGGGGGCCATCGTGGCCGGCGTGGTGCTGGGTTTTCTGGCCCTGCGAACCGGGTCGGTCCTGGGGGGGGTGGCGGTCCACTGGTCGGTGGCCCTGACCATGGACCTCCTGGCCGTGTGGCGCAAGGGAGGCCTGCCCCCGGGGGGTGACTGGTTCGGCTGGTGAGCCCTCGGATCGCCGCCGGGTTCAGGAGAGCCAGCGCGCCGTCCGGTCATCCAGGCCAGCCTGAGCTGATCCCCTGGACCTGGCCAGTGCGGAGTGAGGGGTCGAGCTGACTTGCAGGGCGGGGGAAACTTGACCCCCGATACCACCTGTTTCAGGCCCCACCCAGGTCTCGGAGGGTTTCGGCCAACCGCTCCATCGCAAATCGGGCATTGCGCCTGGATTTCTCAGTCGTCACCTGCCACGCTGCGTCGCAATGGAAGCCGGACAAGCCGTGCTCCACAATGGAAGCAGCCATCAAGATCCCGCGGCGGCAATATTCGTCAGCTCTGGAACTTTGACTCGGTGGTATGCTGTATGGCGAGCCCCGGTGCTGTTGGATTGTGTAGTTCAAGTATGGGATGATGTCCTCGGTTGTTCTGGCTGGAATCTTCTTCCCTTGACCTCGAAGCTCATTCACTGAGGCCCCGATATGCTCCAGTGCAGCGATTGTGCGAAACGCATTTCTGAATTCCCGGATTGTGATGGCGGCCAGGTTCCAATAGATTGGGTTCCGAGCTGATAGTCTGTTCGCCAGTCTTTCTGCAACCGCAGATGCCTTCAAGAGGCCAGGGTAGTATTCTGCAACTTGTCTGTCGCGACTCAATAACAGCGGAACGTCGCTCCATGTGACCGCACAACCCAGTTTCTGCAGCCTGTACAATTCTTCGAAGGTGTGGATCAATGCATCGGGGTTCATTGCTCGCAACCTCCACGAAGAAGACTTTCAATGTCAGGGGGCGTTGGTGTTTCGCGGGCTTGAACCCTCCAGGCCCAAGGTCTTCTTCATGTCCTTTGTCAGCAGGAAGAGGTGGTTCTCGTGGGTTGGCGACGGTTCGAAGCCGAAGCGGAGGTAGAATGAGCGGGCCGGCTCGTCCTTGGCGTGGGTGACCAGGGCCCGGCTCCCGATCATCTCACAGGCCTGAAGGTATCGCTGGCACGCGTCCTTGAGCAGGGCCGCCCCCAATCCTTGACATTTTTCGCGCTGGTCGACCGCCAACCGGGCCAGGATCACGATGGGCACGGGATGGCGCGGCAGACCCTTGGCAACCCGGGCCGGTGCCTCTTCCAGGCGAACGGCCCCTGCAGCCAGACTATAGTAGCCCACCACACGCAGGCCACGGCATGCCACGTATGTCCGGGCTCCGCCACTGTGCTGGCTTTGGAGGGCGTAGCGGACCAGGAACACGTTCAGTGCCTCATGTCCGCAGCGGAAGTCCGCGACCTCGTGGTCGGCGCGCAGCGGGACGGGGCGCTCCAGGAGGCTCAAGACCCGTAGGGGTCCGGACGTTGCCACAAATCGCGCAACTCCGGGATCTCTCGGGGAGGCTCGTCCAATGCTCGGTAGAAGGCAGCCATCTGCTCGGCGTCCAGGACGAACCTGGTCTGGTCGGCGAGGGCTCGTTCGGCGACCTCGCGAGAACTCTCCAGGATGAAGCGCGTCAGGCTGACGGTGCGCAAAGCCGCAGCCCTCTCCAGGAGGCTCCTGTCCTCCAGGCTGAGGCGGAAGGCGAATCGTTCCACCTTCGCTGGCGGGGTCTTTCGTGACGGAACCGGCAAGACCAAGCCCCTCCTTTGTGTGCCTATTGTACCAACATGACTCCTTCTGCGCAAGAGGCCGTCTTGGTTTCCGGGTGTTCCACGACCGGTCGGCGAATCTCATCTGGGGCCTTCAGTGCTCCCCATCCCGGCCCGTGCCGGGTTCCCTCGCCATCCGGATGCTGTCCCGTCACCATGACCGCGCGCCGCCGGGTTCAGGAGAGCCAGCGCGCCGCCTCGCGGGCGTGGTAGGTCAGGATCAGGTCCGCTCCGGCCCTCTTGATCCCCGTGAGGATCTCCATGGTCACCGCCTTCTCGTCGATCCAGCCCATGCGGGCGGCGGCCTTGACCATGGAATACTCGCCGCTCACGTTGTAGGCTGCCAGGGGACAGTCGACCGCCTCGCGGACCTCCCGCAGCACGTCCAGGAAGGCCAGGGCCGGCTTGACCATCACCAGGTCGGCCCCCTCCTGGAGGTCCGCCTGGACCTCGCGCAGGGCTTCGCGCCGGTTGGCGGGGTCCATCTGGTAGGAACGGCGGTCTCCGAATTGCGGGGCCGACTGCGCGGCTTCGCGGAACGGGCCGTAGAAGGCGCTGGCGAACTTCGCGGCGTAGGCCAGGATGGGGACCTGCTCGAACCCCTCCTGGTCCAGGCGCTCCCGGATGGCCTGGACCCGGCCGTCCATCATGTCGGAGGGGGCGACCATGTCGGCGCCGGCCCGGGCATGGGCCAGGGCGGTCTCGGCCAGGACCGGCAGGGTGGCGTCGTTGTCGACCTGCTGGCCGTCCAGCACCCCGCAGTGACCGTGGTCGGTATACTCGCACAGGCACACGTCGGTGAGGACCATCAGGCGGGGCAGGGCCCTCTTGAGCTCGCGGACGGCCCGGGCGACCGGACCTTCCGGGTCGGCTGCCGAGGTTCCCCGGGCGTCCTTGGTGGCGGGGATGCCGAAGAGCAGCACCGCGGGAACCCCCTCCGCGAAGGCCGCCTCGGCCTCCCGCACGAGTTCGTCCACGCTCAGGTGGAACTGGCCGGGCATGGCCGGAATCTCCTGGCGGATCCCCTCGCCTTCCACCGCGAAGAGGGGATAGATGAAGCTGGCCGGGTCCAGCCGGGTCTCGCGGATCATGGAGCGCAGCTCGGCGCTGCGGCGCAGCCGGCGCAGGCGAAGTCGGGGGAAGACGGCTCCGGGGAAGGGGTGAAGGGTGGACATGGGGGCTCCTGGGAGAGGTCTCGCTCTCCTCGGTCGGAGGCGGAGGGGAGGGCTTCCACATCCGTGGCGGGATCACTGCCCGTCCCGGCACCGCGTCTGGCCATCGGGTCGGGCGGGAGGCCGGCCGACCCTCGTCGAATCCTGCCGGGATGGTTCTGCGGGGCATGATCCTGTTGGGGCTGGTCTGGAGCCTGACCTTGGCCGCGGCCGCCGAGGAGGCGCTGCCCTCCTTTCGGATCCCCTACACCTTCACGGTCGACGGGATCGAGTTGCGGGTGGTCGGAGCCGAGGTCACCCCGGACCAGCGCAACTTCCTGGCCCACGTGCAGGTTCGAGAGAGGCTCGGTCGCCCCGCCACGGTCTCCTGGCAGTCCTGGTTCGCCGCCCTCACGACCACCGGAGAGCGCCTGCGGCCTCCCACCGACGTGGGGGTGGACGATGGGAGCGGCCTCAAGCGGGTCTTCGGGCCCCGACCCCTCCCGGCCGGAGGGAGTCTCCGTCTGTTGATCTACTGGCCCATCTACCCCCACGAGCGGCCCATCCGCCTGTGGGTCCAGGACGGCTCGATCAGCCGGGATTCCTGGAAGTAGGATTCTGGAGAGGGGCCTCTCCAGTGTAGACAAATCCCGGTTTTGTCGGTATTCCCTTGTATGGATCAAGGAATGCCCGGCGGGTGGGCCCCGTTTTCGGGCGGGAGGGCGATCGCTTGACGGCAGGCTTCTGGGGGCTCGGACAGACTTCGGGGGATTCTCTTAGGTCTGTCTCTCGCCGTCCCGGAGGCTTCACGCAGATCGAGATCGCCATCGCCGCGGTGGTCCTGGCGGTCGGCATCCTGGGTGTCTTCGCCTCGTTCGCCTTCGCCATCCAGTCCACGCGCTTCAGCGGCCGCATGACCCAGGCCGTCACCTGGAATCGGCAGGTTCTCGAGTTGATCCGGTCCGCAACCTCCCCTTCACCGTCCCCTTGCCTCCCCCCGAGGAGTCGGGTCTGAACGACCCGCCGAACCAGCCCTTCGAGAATCTCCCCGACCTCAACGCCGCCCCCTTCCTGAATATTACCGCTCGATCTCCCTGGCCGGGATCTACCTGAACTCGGCAGTGGGCACCGGGGACTTCAATGAGGCGCTGGGAGGCGTCTTCATCCAGGGAGACGTCGACGCGATGGAACTGGGGGTCTCGGGCGGGAACTCGACGGTGACGATCACCCAGGGCGGCAAGAAGTCCTTGCTGACGGTCTACACCGAGGGCGGCACGAACCTGCCCGCCGGGACGAAGGTGAACGGTCTGGCCCTGCCCAAGCCTTTGGACATTCCTGCGGGACACACGGTTCTCAAGAAGGCGGATGGCAGATACGAGGTCGTCTCCGGGACCACCAACGGAGTGGTCTACGTCACGGGGACCATCCACAGCCTGCGCGGCGTCAATCGGGGAGCGCGGACCGTGGCAGTGGACATCGAGCGCGACAAGGAGATCGTGGTGTCGGGGGACCTCACCCGAGCGGACACGCCGCTGGGGAAGAAGCCGAGCGGAAGCCGCGACGTGCTGGGCCTGGTCGGCTACAACGTCCGACTCGGCCGGGCCATCCCCCGGAACCTCAACGACCCGCTCTATCTCTACTGCACGATCTTTGCCGGGCGGAAGGATGGCTCGGGTGGGTATGCCGTGGATGGATGGGACGAGCGCTGGGGAGAGGTCGGCAAGTTCATCATCCACGGTGGGCTGATCGAAGGCCAGGACAAGCCGTGGGGCTACGGCGGGTCCTCGGGGTTCCCGGTCTATGACATCCTCTACGACTCAAACCTGGCCAAGGCGCCGCCTCCCTTCTTCCCGATGCTCCCGAAGCTGCACATCCGCTCCTGGACCGAGGAGGCGCAGTAGGCGGATCTCTGGAGTCGGGCCTGGGGTTGACGTCCCTGCCCTGGTGGCCTGCCTCCAGGCCCGGTCCGGGAAGACATGAAAGAAGACCCGGCGGACCGGGCCGAAAGGAATCCTGCCGGGAAGGCGAAGAGGCCCACGTTCAACGGTTCACAGACCTGAAGGGCCCCGTCATCCGGGCCCATGAAACGTCGACTCAAGCCTGGAGCGAGGCCTTCTCAAATTGGGTTATCTGGCAATTCTGGCGGCCATTTCGGCGGGCATCCTGTTGACCAGCGTGGGGGAGTCCAGGGGACAACAAGGCCCGGGGTTCTGGGAACGCGCTTTGATCGGTCCACCTTTGGGAATCGCCGCCTGGGGTCTGGTGACCAGCGCCTTGTGGACCGCCTTCGGACCGTCCGATGCCCTCAGCCTGTTGGGCCTGGTCCTTCTGTTGGGCCTGGGAGTGCTGTGCTGGGCCCGAGGTCCTCGCGCCCTGCAGGGTCGTCCTCCGACAGGCGCCCAGGTGGCCAGGTGGATGGCCATCCCTGCATTGGCGGTAATGTTGCTGATCGGAATCCGCGACCTCACCACGGCGGACGGCCTTCTCCTCCAGGGCGATCCCATGACGGACCTCCCTTTCCATATGGCCCTGGCGGGCATTCTGGCGGAGGCCTCCAGCGTCCCGATCGACCACCCCCTGATGTCTGGTCTGCCCCTCCGATACCACGTCGTCGCGGACCTGGTGGCTGCCGCGGCGGTCCGCCTCAACAGTGCATCGGCGGGTTTCGCCGCCTTGGGAAGCCCGGAAGCCTTCAGCCTGGAGGACCTGGTCGCGGTCTTCAACGTGTTGGACATGGTTCTGGCCGCGAGCCTTGCCGGACTGGTCGGCCTGCTGGCCTTTCGTCACGGTCTGTCTCCGGCTGCCTCCCATCTGGCCGTCTGGCTCTTCCTGCTGGGTGGGGGACTGGGCTTTGCCTTCTACTGGCCCGACCTGCTGCGGGATCCCGGCTGGGCTCTGGCCAGCATGCATTCGCCTCCTGACCGCCTGCATGATTGGGGAATCGTCTGGACCGGCACGCTGCGCGATTTCGTCGTGCACGCGCGGGCCACGCTTCTGGGCCTTTGCCTGGGGGTGGCGGCCTTGGTGCGTTTCACCGCCGCTCGACGCCTGGAGTTGGGCGATGCGGTCGGAGCCGGGCTCTGTGCAGGGTTGCTGCCCTTCTCGCAGGTCCACTCCTTCATCGGGACCATGCTGTGTCTCGGGGCGCTGTGGCTCCTCGGTCGACGCAGTGGAAGCAGGCCCTTCTGGCTGACGGTCCTCGCCCTGGTGGCGCTCCAGCTCCCCGCGCTGCTGGCCATGCGTCAGGGGATGATGGCGATCCAGCCCGGCTGGGAAAGCCCCCGGCACGATGTCTTGGGCCTGCTGCAGTTCTGGACCCTGAACCTCGGGGTTCTCTTCTTCGTGCCTCCCTTGGTGGCATGGCGGCCTGGGGGGGACCTGCGCAGGCTCTGGTTGGCCTCCCTGCTGCCTTTCGCGCTGTGCAACGTGCTGGTCTTCACGGTCCCCTGGAACAACATCAAGATTCTGCACTCGTGGTTCCTGGTGGCCTGCATCCTGACGGCTGCGGGCCTGGGGGAACTGTGGAACACGTCGCGCCTGCTGCCCCGTCTGCTGGCCCTCGGCCTGGCCCTGCTGAGCGTGGCGACCGGCCTGGTCAGCCTGGCCTGGCACTCCGGCACCCATGCAATCATCCCCCGGCCGATGTTGGAATACGCCCTCCAGGCTCGACGGTCGGTTCCCCGGGACCAGGCCATCGCAACCTTCCCGGACGTGGCCCTGGTCCTTCCATCCTACTCGTTTCGCAGGGTCTACCTGGCCCAGTCGGGGCTCAGCGTTTCTCACGGAGTCCATCCTGGCGAGAGAATCGAGGCCATCAGACGACTGTACTCCGCAGCCTCGCTGGAAGACCTGGTCTCCCAGGCCAGGAAGATGGGGGTTGCGTTTGTGGAACTCCAGGCTCACGACCCTGGCTTCCCGGTCAACACTCCTTTGATCGAGAGCCTTTCCCTGGAGGTGGACGGGGGGGACCTGCGCCTCTATCGGATTCCGCCTCACGCGGTCGAAGCCAGCGAGGCCCCGTCCAGAGCGGGAGGACGGGTTCAACCGTCGTCCGGGAAGACATAAAAGAAGGCCCGGTTCGCCGGGCCTTCCTGCGGCCTGCAACCCCCGCTCGGTCTTCGGGCGGAGGCCGCGAAGCCAGGAACTTTAGCAGGAGATCCCTCGCCGATGCTCGGTCAGGAGACTCACACAGGCTCTTAGGCCTTCAGGAGCTGCGGCGAGGAACGATGGGGCTGGGGAGCGGGAGCCTGGGGGCGCGTGTTGGTGCCCTCTTCGCCACTGCGGAACTGATTGAGCATCTTGCGCTCGGTCAACACGGCCTTCTGGATTCCGACGAACTCTTTGAGGGAGATTTTGTCATCCTTCAGGGCTTCCAGGATCATCTGGGGGGACTTGGCGGAGGCGTAGTACTGGTTCACCTCGTCGCTGGTGAGGGTGCCATCCTCCTGCCCGGCCGTCAACGCGTTGTAGTTGTTGGCTCCCTGGCTCTGCATGAGCTTCAGGATGCCGGTCTGGGGGCCCCCCGCCTCGATGGCAGTGCGAAGTTCGTAGTCGCTCATGCACATGTAGAACATGGCCATGGAATTGCCTTGACTGATCATCTGGACGCCTCCTGAAATCAAAGTCGCTTGGCTTGTCACGCGGTTTTCAGGTTTCGTCAAGGGTTTCTCCGAGAGGCCTTCGAAACCTGTCGGCAAGGGTGTGCCTGGGCCGAGGTGGCGCTTATTCCTGAGGGCGAACGACCGTTTCTGCGGCATCCCGGAGTGCGGCCACGCCCTCCTGCGTCTCGGCGTGGGCCACATCCAGGTGGCGCAGGCGTGTCTCCGCCCCCTCGCCGTGCTCCAGGGCCTGCTCCAGCAGGGTCGGGTCCTCGGTTTGCAGGGCCTCCAACAGCCACTGGAAGGCCTGGAGATACTCGTCGAAGCCCCGGCGCATCTCCTCGCGGAGGGGTTCCAGGAGTTCGTGCTCGGCGGGGGCCTCGGCAACCTCGCGTTCCGCCCCAAGGCGTTGGAGTTCGCCTTCGATCACCACCAGGAGCTGCTGTCGCTCGGCCAGCACCTGCCGGGCACGGCTTCCCCACAGGATCAGGCGATCCGCCAGCTCCTTCGGCGCCAGGAGGTCCGGGTCGACCGCCAAGGCCGCCTCCAACCCCTCAAATCGGTCGACCGGTTCTTGTTCGCTCATCTGTCCTCCAAAACCGGATGCGAAGTCCGGGCGCCCGCAGCCCCCCCGGCCCCCCTCCGGGTCTTGGTCAGGCTCCGCCGCTCTTCTCGTCGCCGGCCTGGAAGGACTGGAGCGCCAGGTAGTTCGGTCCGAAGCGCTTGATGTTGTCGAGCTGTTTGTCGAAGGCGTCGAAGTGGGCTTCCTCGTCGGCCACCAGGGTCTCGAAGAGCTGCTTGGACACGGCGTCCAGGTTCGCGCTGCACTCCAGCGCCGCCAGGTTGTAGTCGCGGGCCGACTCGGCCTCCATCTCGGCCGCCTTCTTCAGGATTTCGGCGGGTTCGGTGATGGTCAGCACGGGCCCGGGCACGGTCATGCGCACGTCCCCCTTCAGGAAGAGGATGCGCTCGGCCAGATTCTCGACGTGGCCCATCTCCATGATGGCCGTGCGCTTCAAGAGCGAGGCCAGCGGCGCGAAGCCCTGGTCGTCCAGGTGGAAATGCCAGTACATATACTGGTGCACGGCCTGCAGCTCGTCGCCGACGGCGCGGTTCAGAAGTTCGATGCTCTTGTTGGCGTCCATGTGGTCTCCTCCAATGCGATGCGGCCCCCTTGACTGGGCTGGGGCCTTCGCGTTTCTCGAGTCGGGTTCCTCGGGGCTGGTCCGGTGGGTCGCTCCTTCGGTCGTCCAGGAATTCCGCCTCGGATTTCAGGCCAGCATCTCCACCGCGGTCTGGACCAGGGCGTCCAGCGTGGCCTCGGGGGCCACCCGCACGCACCGATAGCCCAGCTCGCGGGCCGTCTTGGCGGTGATCGGCCCCAGGGCCGCCAGCGGAGTGGTCTGGGGGGGGAGCAGTTCCCGGGTCAGGCGGTGGAAGGCCTGGACCACCGACGAGGCCGTCACGGTGACCAGGTCCACCCCTTCCAGAAGTTCCTGGCGCAATTCGACGGACAGCTCTTCGGACGGGACGGTCCGATACACCGCGACCACGTCCACCCGGGCCCCCCGCTCCCGCAGGATGCGGGGCAGCACGTCGCGGGCCTCGGCGGCCCGGGCCAGCAGGATCCGTCTGCCCTGGACCGGATGGTCCTTGAAGGCTTCCAGCAATCCCTCGGCCACGTACTCCTCGGGGACCAGATCGGCCTTCCATCCCAGGTGCTCCTCCACGGCCCGGGCCGTGGAGGGACCGATGCAGGCCACGCGCGCGCCCGTTTTCTCCAGGCCGGCCTGGAGTCGGGCCTGGATCCGGGGCGGGGCGTTGGGGCTGGTGAAGACCAGCCAGTCGTAGCGATCCAGCTCCGCCAGGGCCTGGTCCAGGGGGGCGAGGTCCTCGGGGTCCTCCAGGCGGATGGTGGGCACCAGCAGGGGAAGAGCCCCCCGGGCAGCCAGCCTTTCGGCCAGCTCTTCGGCCTGTCCGGCCGCGCGGGTCACCACGACGCGCCGACCCTCCAGGGGCCTTGGTTCCGCGCCCGGGGCTCCGGGAAGCCATTGTCGGGCCCCCGAGGCCAGGAGTTCCCGGGCCAGCCGTCGGCCCAGGTCCTCGGAGTGTTCGGGGGCGGCCAGATCCCTCCGGCACAGGACCGGATGGCCCGAGGGCGCGGCCACCCGTGCCTCCATGCAGAGCCCCTGGGGGGTCGGCCAGGCCAGCGCGGCGACCGGGGCCTGACAGCCGCCCTGGAGCTCTTCGAGGAAGGCGCGTTCGGCGCGGGCCGCGGCGCTCGATTCGGCATGCGCCAGGACCTCGAGCCGGGCCCGGGTGGCCTGGTCGTCTTCGCGGAATTCCAGGCCCAGAAGGCCCTGCCCGGCCGCCGGCAGGCAGCGCTCGGGGTCCAGGGGATGCACCTGGTCGGGCTCCAAGCCCAGCTTCTCCAGGCCCAACCGGTTGAGCCCGGCCTGGGCCAGGACCAGGGCGTCGTAGTCCCCGGCCTTCCACTTGCGGATCCGGGTGGGCAGGTTCCCGCGGATCTCCAGGCAGCGCAGATCAGGCCGCAGGGCCAGCAACTGGGTCCGGCGCCGGGGGCTCCCCGTGCCCACGCGGGCCCCGGGGGGAAGTTCGGACAAGGGAGGTCCGACCAGGCAGTCGCGGGGATCCTCCCTCCGAGGGGGACAGGCCAGGGTCAGCCCCGCGGGCAGGCGGGCTGGCAGGTCCTTGAGGCTGTGCACGGCCAGATCGATCCGGCCCTCCAACAGGGCCTCCTCCAGCTCGCGGGTGAAGATGCCCCGGCCTCCGAAGCTGGAGAGGGCCCGGTCCTGGAGGCGATCACCGGCGGTGCGGAGGATCTCCACGCGCACCTCGAGGTCTGGCCAGGCCCGGCGCAGATCCTCGGCCACCCCTTCGGCCTGGGCCAGGGCCAGCTCGCTCCCGCGGGTTCCCAGGCGCAGCAGGGTCTGTTCCGGAGCCTCCTTCGGGGTCTCCTCCACGGCGGTCTCGCCGGGCGCCTCCAATCCGAAGAGGGCCAGGCACTTCTCGAGTTCGCCGGAATCCCGCCCGTCCGCCGCCATCTCGTGCAGCCTCCGGGTCGGCTGGTGCAGAAGCTTGCGCATCAGGTTTCGCGAGAAGGTCTCCAGGAGGCGGGCGGACTCCTCGGTCATCCCTCGCCCCCGGGCTCGCTCCAGCTCTTCGCGTCGCAGGCTCTCGAAGTGTTCGCGCAGCCTCCGGATCGCCGGCACGGCCCGACGACCCGCCAGATCGCGCAGGAAGCCCTCGGTCTCGTGCTCGACCATCCGGGTCACCTCGGCCACCTCCTCGTGTCGGTGGGACAGGTTCCGGGCCACGGCCTGCTGCAGGTCGTCGAGGTTGCACAGGTGGACCTCTTCGATCTCGGCGCAGGAAGGCTCGACGTCCCGGGGCAGGGCGATGTCCACGATGAAGAGGGGTCGGGCCGGCCGGGCCCGCATGATCCGCTCCAGGCGATCCCGCGTCAGGATGAAGTGGGGGGCCCCGGTCGAGGTCAGCAGGATGTCGCACTCCGCCAGGGTCCAGTCCAGGTCCTCGAAGGGGACGGCATGGACCCCACAGCGCCGGGCCAGCTCCCGGGCCCGCTCGTCGGTGCGGTTGCTGACCGAGACGCGCTGGACGCCGAAGTGGGTCAGGTGCCGCAGGGTCAACTCGCTCATCTTGCCCGCCCCCAGGACCAGCACGGTCCGTCGGGCCAGATCACCCAGGAGGGTGCGGGCCAGCTCCACCGCGGCATGGCTGACGCTGGCGGCACCCTGGTTGATCCGGGTCCGGCTGCGGGCCCGCCGGCCCACCCGGACGGCCCAGGGGAAGAGGCGATCCAGGACCGGGCCGCTGGCTCCGGCCTGGTGGGCGCTCTCCCAGGCCTTGCGGACCTGGCCCAGGACCTGGTTCTCGCCCGGGATCATCGAGTCCAGGCCGCTGGCCACCGCGAAGAGATGGGCCACCGCCTCGCGTTCGGCGTGGCTGTACAGGTGATGGGTGAAGGCCTCGGGTTCCAGCCCGCGGGCCCCGGCCAGGAACCCGATCAACTGCTGGCGGGCCTGGCGGAGATCGGGCGTGGCGACGTAGATCTCGGTCCGGTTGCATGTGGACAGGATCACGCCTTCGCGGATCGCGCCAAGCCCCCGGAGTTCCGCCAGCGAAGACTCCAGGCCCGACTCGCCGAAGGCCAGGCGCTCGCGCACGACCAGGGGAGCGGTCTTGTGGTTGATTCCGACCAGGAACAAGACCATGCCGCGCGGCGCCCGGATCAGTGGAATCCCTGCCAGGACTCGCGGGCCCACTCGCACAGGCTCCGGGGATCCCGGGTGATCTCGGGGGGAACCTGGTAGTAGGTCTTCAGGCGGGTCGTCGGGCTGGGCTGGAAGGGCTGCATGCCGTGTTCCTCATAGCGGGGCAGGCTCTCGGGCCAGGTCTTGAAGTAGGCCTGGCCGCCCACCACCAGTCCGAAGAACCGGCCTTCCAGGAAGAGACCGAAGCCTCCGAACATGGGCCGGGGATCCACCTCGCCCAGTCCGGAAAGGCGGTCCAGGAGCACGAAGTCTTGCAGGTTCTGTCTCATCGCGCGGCCCCCTTCGACGAGGGCCCGGGGGGGCCTGTATCAGCCGGCCTGTTTCTCCAGATGGCGGAGCAGCAGGTATTCGGCGGGGAGCAGGGCTCCCAGGATGGCGATGGAGACCACGGGGGGCAACCCGATCGAGGTGGCCAGGGCCGCAAAGTCGTTGCCCTGTCTGGCCAGCAGGGGGAGCGAGCCCTTCAGGGCCGTGCCCGCGTAGAGCATGCTGTTGAGCACGGTGAAGCCGCCATAGCCCATCAGGGCTGGGCCCAGGATCGGGTGCTCCTTGCGGATCTTGTAGCCCACGGCGAAGGCCACGGCGGCCGAAGTGGCATCCACCAGGGTTCCGGCGCCGGCCACCAGGGCCCGGGAGCCGTTGGGACCCAGCTTCTGCCCCAGGTCGGTCAGAGGGCCGGGGGTGTAGCGGCAGACGCCTCCCTTGAAGGGCTGGATGCTGATCGAGGGGTTGGCGTTCTGGTAGACCGCGTTGGCGGCCACGGCGTGCCCCAGTTCATGGGCCGCGATCGAGGGACCGGCGGTGGCCGCGGTGCTGGCAATCCCGCCAAAGATCCCGCTGCGGAGGATCTCGCCTCCGCTCAGATCCACCTGGTCGGGGGACTCGGCTGCCGTGCGCAGCTCCTGGGCCGAGGCGGGGCGCAGGGCCAGGTTGGCCCGGAATCCGGGGGTGGGATCGGGGGCAATCGGCAGCGTCATGGGGACAGGCTCCTCCTGGAATGAAGGATAGCAGGCCCGAAGGCGGTGCGGGTTGGAGGAATGTAAACTGAAGGACGCCGGGGCCCCCGATCCAGGGAAGCCCCGGCGGCCGTCTCAGATGGCCCGGCGGCGATCCACCCGGCGGCGTCCCGGCGGGAGGGCCTTGAACGACTGGATCACCTTCCCGTTGCGGATATAGGTGAACTGCTTGATCTTGGGGCTGTTCTGGGTGTAGGAGGTGGTCGTGCCCGTGATCAGCACGCAATCGGACTCCCGCTCGCGGCGGCCGACCCGGCCGACGAGCTGCTCGATCTCGGCCTCTCCGAAGTGGTCCGCGTCGGTCACCAGCACCATGTCGGCCATGGGGATGTCCAGGCCGGATCCCACCAGGTTGGTGGCCACCAGGATGGCGGGCTTGTTCTCGCGGAACTGCCGCATCATGCTGACCCGGTCCTCCAGGGGCATGTCGGCGGACTTCCCGCGCGAGCGACGGCGATGCTCCAGGCTGTCGGCCATCTCGCCGTGCAGCATGGAGACCGGGACGCCGATCCGGTCCTCGATGTAGCGGGCCAGGATCGGCACCCGGGCCCGGGTGCGGCTGATCACGTAGATGCGGCTGCCCGACTCGATGTGGCGGCGCAGGACCTCCATGCCCAGGTCGATCTGGGTGAAGATGTTCTCGTTCCAACTGGCGGGCACTTCGTGGCGGCGGGTGGGCGGAGAGTCGAAGGGCATGTCCGTCATGGCCACCGTCTCGCGCCAGGCTCCCTCGCGCTTCAGGAAGCGCTCGACGGCTTCGGGGGTGGCCGAGGTGAAGAGGACCGGAGCGGTCAGCCCGCGCAGGTGGGCCAGGTCCTCCTCTTCATCGAAGGCGTTCACGTCGTCGACGATCACCAGCGAGGCGGTCTCCAGCAGGCTGCGGTACTTGCGCTGCTGGAGCAGCATGGCCGAACCGATGGCGAAGGAGACGCTTCCCGCCAGGAGCTGCTCCAGCGAGCGCTGGCGGTCGCGGGGCGGGATGCCGGCATGCATCTGCACGCACTCCAGGCCCGTCCCCTCGAGGCGATCCGCGAAGTACAGGTGCTGCTGGCGGGCCAGGTCGCGGGTGGGGGCCAGCATGACCACGTGGCGGCCCGTCTCCAGGGCCCGGTGCACCGCGACGCGCAGCGAGACCTCGGTCTTGCCCGAGCCGGTGGGGGCCTTGAGCAGGATGCGGTCCTTGCCTTCGCTCAGCCGCGAGCCGACCTCGCCGATGGCGTATTCCTGGTGGCGGGTCAGAGCAAAGGCCTGGCCCGGCTGGACCAGTTCTCCCTGCTCGGCCACGCGCTGAACGTTCTCGTCGATCTTCTGCCAGATGCTGTTCTTGTCCATGAATTCTCCAGGGTTCCGGGTCCGGGACGACGGAGGCCCGCCCCGAGGCTCCCGGCGCCTGGAAGGGGCGCCGCCCGGGAGAAAGGCTCCGGGCCAGGGATTCGGGGAGGGCCGCAAGACCCGCAATGGGGGTTGGGCTCTCTCTTAATAACCGGTACTATAGCATCGGGTTCGGGGGGTGTCAAAATCGACCGAACGTGTGAACCGCCGTTGGCGGCTGTTCGCCAGCGACCCGCCAGCGAACGACCCGCTGTTCGCCAGCGACTCGCCAGCGAATACCGGGCCGGCGCCAGGCGAAGACCGCCGTTGTGGCGGGCGTTCGCCTTCCTCGCTTGGCTGTTCGCCAGCGACCCGCCAGCGAATACCGCCTGACCGGCGGCGCCCCGCCTCAGTGTGGTTCGCCTCGCCTAACCCTGGGTTGCCACCGAACTGTGGACCTTCTCGATGACCTTGTCCAGAAGCATCCTGCGGAACTCCCGGCGCCAGACTTCGTTGGCCCGGAAGCGAACGAATGGAAGTGGGACCTCTCTTTCACGCAACTTGTCCTGCTGCGTCCGGCCAGCGTGCGCGGGCCCGTCGATCTCCACGACGACGAAGCCTCGAGTGTCAGTCGAGGCGACACCGACCACGAAGTCCAGCCTGCGCGTGGGGCCTGGACCGGGGGCGACTTCGAGCTGGCTGAAGACCACCACCAGGTTCCCGCCCGTCTCTAGCGCAGTGGCCAGCCACCAGTGGCCAGGCCGTTCGATGATCGGAATTGGGAATCTCAGGTCTCGAGGGTGCAGCTCAACCGGCTCGCC
>JALHDH010000053.1 GCA_022839105.1 bacterium | reverse complement strand
AGGCGTTGTCGGGCGGCTCGTGCGTACCGGCAACCTGACGATCACCGACCCCGACGGCACCGAGCACGTCTTCGGCGACGGCACGGGCGAGCCGATCGGCATCGTCCTACGCACCCATTCGGCCGAAAGCGCGATCATGCTCAATCCATGGCTCGGCGTGCCCGAGGCGTATATGGAGGGCGATCTCGACATCGTCCGGGGCGACGTGCTGGCGCTGCTGCGGCTGGCCTACACCAACATCGAGTCCGGCGCGGACATGCCTGCCTGGACGAAGATCTTCGACAATCTGCGCATCGCGCTGCGCCGGCTGCACCAGATCAATACGGCGGGCCGGGCGAAGCGCAACGTGCAGCGCCACTACAACCTGTCCGGCGATCTCTACCGCCTCTTCCTCGACACGGACATGCAGTATTCCTGCGCCTATTTCGAGCGGCCGGACATGACGCTTGAGGAGGCGCAGCTCGCCAAGAAACGGCATCTCGCCGCCAAGCTGAACCTCTCCTCCGGCCAGCGCGTGCTCGACATCGGCTGCGGCTGGGGCGGGCTCGGCCTCTATCTCGCGCGCACGGTCGGGGCCGAGGTGCTGGGCGTCACGCTCTCCGACGAGCAGCACGCCGTCGCCGTCGAGCGGGCGAGGCAGGAGGGGCTGGAAGACACGGTCCGCTTCCGGATCACCGATTATCGCGACCTCGACGAGGAGTTCGACCGCATCGTCTCGGTCGGCATGTTCGAGCATGTCGGCATCAACCATTACCGCACCTTCTTCGACAAGGCGGCGACGCTGCTGAAGCGCGACGGCGTGATGATGATGCACTCGATCGGCCGTTCCGGCCCGCCGGCGGCCACCGACACCTTCATCCGCAAGTACATCTTCCCCGGCGGCTACATCCCTGCCCCCACCGCGGTCGCCGCCGGCTTGACCGGCCTCGTCGTCACCGACGTCGAGATTTTGCGCCTGCACTATGCCGAGACGCTGAAGCACTGGCGCGAGCGCTTCATGGCCAATCGCGCCAGGGCGGTCGAAATCTACGACGAGCGCTTCGCGAGGATGTGGGAGTTCTATCTCGCGGGCTCCGAGGCCGCGTTCCGCTGGCAGGACATGATGGTGTTCCAGATCCAGATCGCCAAGCGCAACGACACCCTGCCGCTGACGCGCGGCTACATCGCCGCCAACGAGCGCGCGCTGGAGGCGCTGGAACCCGGCGGCGCTGCGACCCGCAAGCCGCCGGCGGCGGGCAGGAAGCCGGCAGGCCGCAGGACCGAGGAAACCACCTAGATCAACCCGGCGTTTCCCGGAGACGCCTTCTCCTGCCGCGCCTCCGAACCGCAGAAGCGGGTTTCGCCTTTGCCGGAAACGCTCCGGCGCATGCGGCCTCTTGCGTTTGGCGTCCGCCTGCCGGAAAACGGGCTGTCCCCGTCCGTCCGAGGCCCGCCCATGACCTTTCCGGTGTTCGTCGCCGCCGCGCTTGCCGAGATCGCCGGCTGCTTCTCGTTCTGGGCGTGGTGGCGGCTGGAGAAATCGGCGCTGTGGCTGGTGCCGGGCATGCTCAGCCTCGCCGCCTTCGCCTGGCTGCTGACGCTCGCCGAAAGCGACGCCGCCGGTCGCGCCTACGCCGCCTATGGCGGCATCTACATCTGCTCCTCGCTCGTCTGGCTGTGGGCCGCGGAAGGCGTGCGGCCCGACCGCTTCGATCTCGCGGGAGCCGCGATCTGCCTGTTCGGGGCCGGCGTCATCCTGCTCGCGCCGCGCGCGGCGTGACGAAGGAATATATTCTTGTCGTATGCCCGCGACAGGCGTAGGATTTTCGAGTCAATCGTGATTCTCCGGCGTGCCGCATTCGTCTGTGGACAGGACGGGATAGCGTGCGAATCGGGGAGCGCTGCGCGGGTGCGGTCGGGAAGGCGATTGACCCGTTCCGGGGCGTGTCTGCTACCGGTGGCCGGTTAAGGGAACGGGACGAATCATGGCTGACGCAATCCGCAAACTCGGCGCGGCGGAAACGCCGCTCTACCGCGAGGCGCCCAACAACATCGAGGCCGAGCAGGCGTTGCTCGGCGCGATCCTCGTCAACCTGCCGTGGTCCGGCGCGGTCAACCAGGTCATCGACGGCGTCGCCGAGCACGGCGTGCTGGAGAAGTGCGTCGTGGTGGCGGCCATGGCCAACGAACCTCCGTCCATGCTGTACATGGCCCCCTACGCCGGGTGCGCCATCGCCGAAGACCTCATGCTCGCAGGCAAGCATGTCCTGATCATCTACGACGATCTGACCAAGCACGCCAAGGCCTATCGCGAGATCTCGCTTTTGCTGCGCCGTCCCCCGGGCCGTGAGGCCTTCCCCGGGGATGTCTTCTACCTTCACTCGCGACTTCTGGAGCGTGCGGCCCGGCTTTCCGACGAGATGGGCGGGGGTTCCCTGACCGCCCTGCCGATCATCGAGACCCAGTTGGGCGACCTCTCGGCGTACATTCCGACCAACGTGATCTCCATCACCGACGGTCAGATCTACCTGGATACCGACCTTTTCTACCAAGGCATCCGTCCGGCCATCGATGTGGGCCTGTCGGTCTCGCGGGTCGGGGGAGCCGCCCAGTTGAAGGCCATGAAGGAGGTCGCGGGCCAGTTGCGCCTCGACCATGCCCAGTACCGATCCCTGGCGGCCTATGCCAAGCTCTCTGCCGATGAGCTCGACAAGGCCAGTCGGGACCAGTTGGCCCGAGGAGACCGGGTGACCGGGGTCCTCAAACAGAACCAGTACGTCCCGATGCCGGTCGAGCGCCAGGTCGTGGCCCTGTACGCTGTCACCCAGGGGTTGATGGATGACGTTCCGGTCGAGGATGTCGTTCGGTTCGAAAAGGAACTTCTCGACTTCATGAGGGATCGCCACAGGGAGGTCCTGGCCCGCATCAAGTCCCAAGGCAGGCTCGACGACGAGCTCGTGGCGGCGATCCGCTCGGCCGTGGCCGAATTCAAGCCGGGCTTCTTCGCGGCCACCCCCGCGTAGCCCAGGCGGAGGACCAGCCATGCCCAGCGACAGAGATATCCGCCTGAGGATCCGCTCGGTGCGCAACATCGAGAAGATCACCAAGGCCATGAAGATGGTGGCGGCGGCCCGGATCCGCAAGGTGGAGGCTTTGGCCCGCGCCAGCCGGCCCTATGCCAGGAGGCTTCAGGAGGTGGTCGCCCAGATCACGGCCCAGGCGGAGGAGCGGGTCCATCCCTTGATGCAGACCCGCCCGGTCGAGAAGGTCGGCGTGCTGATCCTGGGCTCGGACAAGGGCCTCTGCGGTTCCTACAACTCCAACCTCTTCCGCACCGCCCTGCCCGAGCTGGCCGAATTGCCCGGAGGGCGGCCCGAGCGCCTGGTCCTGGTCGGGGCCAAGACCCGCCGCTACTTCGAGAGGCGCAACTTCCGGCCGGACCAGGTCTTCACCGGCTGGGAACCCGATCTGGATCTGGCCGGCCGGCTGGCCGGGCTCTGCGCCGGCTGGTTCCTGGGAGGGGAGGTCGACGAGATTCGCTGCTTCTACACCCGGGCGATCTCTTCGATGCTCCAGGAGCCGACCCGGGAGCGGATCCTGCCCCTGGTCGGCGAATCCTCCGAGGCCCGCTCGCCCGTGGCCTGTCTGTACGAGCCGGGGGCCCAGGAGGCCCTGGATCGGATCCTTCCCGACTCCCTGCGCATCCGTCTCCACCAGGTGCTGCTGGAGGCGCGCAGCGCCGAGTTGGGCTCGCGGTTGCGGGCGATGACCAACGCCACGGACAATGCCGAGAAGCTGGCCTCGGAGTTGACCTTGGAGTTCTACCGAATCCGGCAGGCGAACATCACCACCGAGATCCTCGAGATCTCCAGCGGCGCCGAGGCGCTGAAGGGGTAGACCCCCAGGATTGGCAGGAGGCACAGCATGGCCAGAGGCAAGGTTGTTCAGGTTCTGGGCTCGGTCGTGGACCTGGAGTTCCCCCCGGGGCAGCTTCCCGAGCTGCGCAACGCGATCCGCATGGAGCGCGAGGTCTTTCGGGATCTGAGCCCCGAGCAGGTCCGAGAGCTTCCCGAGGCCACGCGTGGGCTCTTCCTGGAGGTCATGGGCGAACTGGGCAACAATCGGGTCCGGGCCCTGGCCTTGGGGACCACCGACGGCGTGCGCCGGGGCATGGAGTGCGAGGATACCGGGGCTCCGATCCAGGTCCCGGTGGGGCGCAAGACCCTGGGCCGGATGTTCAACGTCCTGGGGCAGGCCATCGACGGCTTGCCCCAACCCGAGGCGCAGACCTTTTATCCCATCCATCGGCCCTCGCCCAGCCTGGAGGACCAGGTTCCGACCGATCAGGTCATGGAGACCGGGATCAAGGTGATCGACCTCCTGGAGCCCTTCGCCCGGGGCGGCAAGACGGGCCTCTTCGGCGGAGCCGGGGTCGGCAAGACGGTCCTGATCCAGGAGCTGATCCACAATATCGCCACCGAGCACGGCGGCTTCTCGGTCTTTGCCGGGGTCGGAGAGAGAACGCGTGAGGGCAATGACCTGTATCGCGAGATGAGCCAGTCCGGCGTCCTGAAGAACACCACCATGGTCTTCGGCCAGATGGACGAGCCGCCCGGGGTCCGGTTCCGGGTCGGCTTCACCGGCGTCACCATGGCGGAGTACTTCCGGGATGTGGAGGGCCAGGACGTCCTTTTGTTCATCGACAACATCTTCCGATTCGTCCTGGCCGGTTCCGAGGTCTCGGCGCTCCTGGGCCGGATGCCCTCGGCCGTGGGCTACCAGCCGACCCTCTCCACCGAGATGGGCCAGCTCCAGGAGCGGATCACCACCACCCGCCAGGGATCGATCACGGCGGTCCAGGCGATCTACGTCCCGGCCGACGACATCACCGACCCCGCCGTGGCGACCTCGTTCACCCATCTCGATGCCACCACGGTCCTGTCCCGGGGCATCGTCGAGCAGGGGATCTTCCCCGCCGTGGATCCCCTGGCCTCCACCTCCAGGCTCCTGGAACCGCGCTACCTGGGCGACGAACACTACGCGGTCGCGCGCGAGGTCCAGGAGACCCTCCAGCGCTACAAGGATCTCCAGGACATCATCGCCATCCTGGGGGTCGAGGAACTCTCCGACGAGGATCGGGTCGTGGTCGGACGCGCCCGACGCCTCCAGAAGTTCCTGTCCCAGCCCTTCTTCGTCGCGGAGACCTTCACCGGGCGTCCTGGGAAGTACGTCCCCCTCCAGCAGACCGTGAAGGCCTTCCGCGAGATGTTGGACGGACATCTCGACCATCTCCCCGAGCAGGCCTTCTACATGGTGGGAGGACTGGAAGACGCTCTGGATCAGGCCCAGAAGATGGGCGTCGAGGTGGGAGCCAGGGGAGCCTGACGCGCCAGGGACGGTTTTCCGACCTCGGACGACCTTTGTCGGACGCCTCCAGGAAGGGGTCGGACACGAAGACAGACGGGAGCCAGACTTGAGCGAGAAGACCTTCCACCTGGAGATCGTGACGCCCCGAGAGCTGAAGTTCGAGGGCGAGACCAGTTCCTTGCGCCTGCCTGGGGTCATGGGCGAGTTGGGGATCCTGGCCAATCACGCCTCGCTCCTGGCCCTGCTGGAGCCGGGGGTCGCGGTGTACCGGGTCCAGGATCGGGACCATCCGCTGGCCCTGGGTGAAGGGTTCGTGACGGTGGCCGAGAACCGCGTGGTCGTCCTGGTGGAATCCGCCGAGCGTCCCGAGGAGATCGACCTCGAGGCGGCTCGTCAGGAGGCCGCCCGGCTGGAGGAGGCGCCTGGTGGGGCCTGGGCCAGCCCGGAGCGGCAGGCCCGACGTCAACTGGCCATGGCCCGACAGAGGGTGGCCGCCTGGCATTGAGGGCTCCAGAGGCACTCCCGAGGGAAGAGGTACGTCATGGCTAGACTCCTGATCGAGGGCGGTCGCCCCCTGCAGGGCCGCCTGGAGGCGAGCGGCGCCAAGAATGCGGCCTTGCCGATCATCGCCGCCTGTCTTCTGACCCGCGAACAGGTGGTGCTGGAGCGCGTCCCCACCATCGCGGATGTCTGGGTCATGGCCGACATCCTGCGCGAGATGGGGGTCCAGGTCGAGTTCAACGGGGATGGCCGGATGGTGCTGGACGCCTCCAGCCTGGTCACCACCACTCCCCCCGAAGACCTGGTGCGCCGGATGAATGCCTCCTTCGACGTGGCCGGTCCTCTGCTGGCCCGCCATGGGGAGGCCCAGGTCTCGCTTCCCGGGGGATGCAAGCTCGGGCCTCGGCCGGTGAACCTCCACCTGGAGGCCTTCCGGCGCCTGGGAGCCCAGGTGAACTCCGAGCACGGCTTCGTCAAGGCCCGGGCCACGCGCTTGAAGGGGGCGCATATCCTCTTCCCCAAGGTCACCGTCGGGGCCACCAAGAACGCCATGATGGCGGCCACCCTGGCCGATGGGACCACGGTCCTGGAAAACTGCGCCCAGGAGCCCGAGATCGTCGATCTGGCCAACTTCCTGGTGAAGATGGGAGCGCGCATCGAGGGCCAGGGGTCGGCCACCATCCGCGTCGAGGGAGTCCCCGAACTGCACGGGGCCCGGCACGCGATCATCTCCGACCGCATCGAGGGAGGGACCTATCTCCTGGGCGCGGCGGTGACCCAGGGAGATGTCACCCTGGACGGCTTCGAACCCTGGCTGGTCGAGAGCCTGCTGGAGAGCCTGATCAAGGCCGGCCAGGAGGTGACCGTCCGGGGCCACAGCATCCGGGTCCGCGGTTGCCGTCCGATCCGGCCGTTGGAGATCGCCACGGCTCCCTTCCCGGGATTCCCCACGGATCTCCATCCGCCGGTCGTGGCCATGCTGGCCCTGGCGGACGGGACCAGCGTCCTGCAGGAGACCATCTTCGAGGGCCGTTTCATGTACGCCATGGAGATGGTTCGTCTGGGGGCCGACCTGAGGGTCTCGGATCGCAGCGTGGTGATCCGAGGCGTTCCCCGATTGACCGCGGCACCGGTCGATGCTCCGGATATCCGCGCCGGGGGAGCCCTGGTCCTGGCTGGATTGGCCGCCGAGGGCGAGACCGTGATTTCGGGGGTCGAGTACATCGATCGCGGCTACCAGAACCTGGAAGAGCGCCTGCGGCAGTTGGGGGCCCGGATTCGCCGCGTCGAGGAACCCCTCAAGAAGATCGTCGGTTGAGCCAGTTGTTCTCGCTGCACGTCGGGATCGACCTGGGGACGGCCAATCTCCTCCTCTACGTCAAGGGCAGGGGGATCGTGGCCCGCGAGCCCTCGGTGGTGGCCCTGGATCGCAACGCCGGCAAGGTCCTGGCGGTCGGTTCGGAGGCCTTGAAGATGCTGGGCAAGACCCCCTCGCATATCGTGGCGGTCCGGCCGCTTCGGGACGGGGTGATCGCCAACTACGACGTGACCTTGACCATGCTGCGCCATTTCCTGCGCCTGGTCTCGAAGCTGCGCCGGCCTACCGCCACGATCTGCGTCCCGGCCGGGGTGACCAGCGTCGAGAGGCGCGCGGTGCGGGAGGCGGCCCTGGCGGCCGGCGCCTCCCGGGCCTGGTTGATCGAGGAGCCCGTGGCCGCGGCCCTGGGGGCGGGGATCGACATGACCAGGCCGGGTGGGACCATGGTGGTGGACCTGGGCGGGGGGACCACGGACATCGCCGTGCTCTCGATGGGATCGGCCGTGGTCAGCGAGTCGGTCCGGGTGGCCGGAGATCGGCTGGATGAGGCCATCAGCCGGATGCTGCGTCGGAGCCACAACCTCATGGTCGGAGAGCAGACCGCCGAGTCCCTGAAGATCGAGCTGGGATCCGCCGTGCCGGTGGCGCAGACCCGTCAGATGGAGGTTCGCGGCCGGGACCTGGTCAACGGGCTGCCGCGGACCGTGCTGGTGGGCTCCCAGGAGGTCCAGGAGGCCCTGTCCGAGCCCATCGCGGCGATCCTCGAGGCGGTCCGCGGAGTCCTGGAGAGGACCCCCCCCGAGCTGGCCGCCGACCTCCTGGATCAGGGAGTGGTCCTGACCGGCGGAGGAGCCCTGCTCTCGGGTCTGGACGAACTCCTCCATCAGGCCACCGGATTGCCCGTCCGGGTGGCCGACGACCCGATCACCTGCGTGGCCCTGGGCACGGGCCTGGCCGATCCCCGAAACCTGTAGTCCCGGGAACCGGAGAGGCCTGTCCCGGGTCAGACGGGCAGGGCGCTCTGCCTCCCGATTCGCCGAACACCTGTTTTCAGATCGGCGGCCCAGGGGAGGACCGCGCCGGGAAAGCGGGAAATCGGGACTTGCCCGGCGCAGGCCGCTCGCTGGCCTGCCAGGACGGGGTCAAGCTCGGGTTTCCTGAATGGGACCCCTGCCTTGGAGAACCAGACGTGCTCCCTGCCAGGTCCAGGAGGATTCTGAAGCTTGCGGGCCTCTCAGGCGTAGCCGGGGTCCTGGGTGTCCTGTGTCTCGTGCTCTTCGCCGGGACCCTGGTGGATTTCGTCCTGGAGCGCGTGAGTCGGAGCTTTCCGGGTTCGGTGGAGGTCCGCTCGGCCAGTCTGGGCCTGGAGGGTCTGGCTTTCGAGCGCCTGACGCTCAGCGACCCGGAGGGCCGTCTGGTTCTCGAGGTTCCACGAGGGAGCCTGAGGCTCCATCCCTTCAGGATGGTGCGGCAGCTTCACTGGATCGGCCTTCTGGGAGACCTGGCCCTGGAGGAGCCCTTCCTGAAGGTCGAGGTCGCCTCGGACGGCACGCTGAACCTGGCCCGCCTGGCCCCCCCTCCGCGCAAGGGAGCCCGCCCGCTCCTGGCGGACTACACCGGAACCCTGGAGATCCGGAGGGGCAGCCTCCACTTCGAGGACCAGCGGGGGGCCGGGTTCCGCTACCAGCTCGAGGACTGGCGGGGCAGCCTGGCGCTGAGGGCGGGGGAGTCGGCCCGGGTGGATCTGGCCTGGGCTCCGGTCCAGGAGGAGCCCGCCCGCCTGGCGCTCAGCGGGCGGATTCATCCGGTCCGTCCCGAGTTCGACCTGCGCGTCGAGGTCCAGGCCCTGGGCCTGCGCCGACTGGGCCAGTCCCCCTTCCTGGCCGGACACCTCTCGCTGGATGCAGGCCTCCTGGATGGGAGGCTCTGGGCCACCTGCCTGGCGCAGGACTGGAAGGCGGTCGGGGACCGGATGGTCTACGGCGGGAACCTGGCCCTGTCTCGGGGAGAGGTCCGGGTTCCGGGCCTGCTGGCGCCGATTCGCCAGGTCGAGGGGCGGGCGGACCTGGTGACCGGGGTCCTCATCGTGAAGGAATTCCGGGCCAACCTGGCCGGCATGGGCGCGACCGCCCGAGGAAAGATCTTCCTGCCTCCGCAGTCGCGCCTCGACCTTCTGGCCTTCATCCCCCGTCTGCGGGCCGAGCCCTTGGAGAAGGCGCTGGGACGATCCCTGCCCGTGGAAGGGCAGGCCCGCCTGGAGATGGCCCTGACGGGCGACTTCTCTTCGCTCCAGGCCGAGGGCAGGCTCCAGGCCGAGAAGCTCCTCCTTCAGGGGCAGGAACTCCGGGAGGCCGAAGCGCGCTTCGTGATGGACGGGAACCTGCTGACCCTGGAGGGGGTCCGGGCCCGTTCCGGAGAGGGGAGCCTGGAGGGCCAGGGGTTGGTGGCCTTGGGCCCCGAGGCGGCGCTGGCCCTGACCCTGAGCGGGAACCGGACCTCGCTGGCGGGTCTGAGTCCCGTCGGAGGGGAGATCGGGTCCTTCGACCTGGCCGTGATGGGTTCGGCCCGGCAGCCCGTGGTCATGGGCAGCGGCCGCGGAATCCAGGGTTTCGAGGGGGAGGCGGGACGACTTTATCAGGTTTCGGGCAGTTTCCTGTACCACGACGGCGACATCCTGGTCATGGACGCCCTGGCTGCCCTGGGGGACGGATCGCTTCGGGTCCCCTACGCCATGTATGACCTGAAGGACCCCCACCTCTGGGCGATGGTCTCCACCTCGGGCCTGGACCTCCCGACCCTGAAGCTGGGCGGACTCGGCGAGCTCAGCGGTCGGGTGCGGGGGCAGCTCGAGGTGCAGGGAAGCCCGAAGGATCTGGATTCCTTCACCGCTTTCGGCCTCAGCCAGGGAACCGATCTCCGCCTGAACGACCTGGAGGTCTCTTCCCTGCAGGGCCCGGTCGGGCTGCGCCGGAGGCAACTGCTGATTCCGGACATGGTCGGACATGCGGCGGGAGGAGCCCTGCGGGCGACAGGCTGGATCGGTCTGGCGGGGGGGAGCAGCAATCTGTCGGCTCGAGGCTCGGAGGCGCAACTCGCCCGCCTGGCCGGGGCCCTCGACCGTCCGTTGCCGATCGATCTGGCGGGGATGGGGGACTTCTTCTTCAACTGGAACTCGGAGGGACGCGGGCACCCCCACTGGGTCCATCTGGCGGCGGAGTCCCGTGGCGGTGGAGGCCATGGACCCTATCAGGTGGCCGGCTATGGATACGCCGGGCCTGAGGGTCTGGGGGCGGTGGCCTGGATGGACGGGCTGCCCCTGGCCCGCCGCGGCCTGACCCGGGATCTGGAGCTTCGGGGCAACTTGAAGGGAATGGCCGCCGCCTGGGGGCCCCTGGAGGATTTCGAGTTCGCCTATCGGGCCGCGCTGTCCGACTCACCGGTCACAGGCCTGAAGGGGGAGGGGATCGCCGCCTTCGGACAAGGGAGGGTCCGGGGGGCCGAGATCCTGCTGGGAGAGAACGTGCTCAGTTGGGATTACCAGCGCCGCAACTTCTCCCGGGAGACCGCTCGGAACTTGCGGGGTCGCTCCTGGCCCTGGCATGGTCCGGTCCTGGCTTCGAGCCTGGAGGTCCAGCCGCGCTTCCGTCCCCCCCTGCCCGAGCGGGGGGCCCTGCGGGTCACCGGCTCCTACGTCCTGGGGCCGAGGCCGCAGTACGATCTGGAGTATCGGGCCTCGGGGATCGATCTGGCGTGGCTGGCCCGGCAGGACTGGGTTCCCGAGGCGGGTCTCCTGGCCGGCAACCTGAACCTTCGGGCGGGACAGATCCACTCCTCGGGGCGCGTCACGGCCGACCACGGCCTGCCTCGTCTGGCACGCGGCTCTGGTTTCGAGGCGCCGTGGATCCTGGTCGGCCCCAGGGATGCCTCCAGGCGCCCCGAGATCTTCAGCGCCCTCGGCCAGGTC
The DNA here is from genome assembly GCA_022839105.1 of bacterium. Lineage (GTDB taxonomy): Bacteria > Vulcanimicrobiota > Xenobia > Xenobiales > Xenobiaceae > Xenobium. Next base: position 11,871 of record JALHDH010000053.1, on the reverse strand, counting down.
TGGATGGGTCCCAATCTCGGCGGTCGGCCTGGCAGGATCCACCTGGACCCGATCGTGGCCTCCCGCGAGCCGGCCGACCCCCGCCTGACCCCGGCAGCCCTGGAGTCGGCCCGGACCGGAGAAGGCCTGGGCGAGGGGCTCTTCTCTCTGGGCGGCACCCTCGAGGGCTCGTCGGTGGATCTGGCCTTCTCGGGCAGGGGCTGGGATCTGGCCGATGTCCTGGCCTTTGCTCCCGCGGCGGCCGAGGTGCCTGCGGATCTCCTGACCGGAAGCCTCCAACTCGAAGACCTGAAGGTCCGGGGTCAACTGGGTCCGGACTTCCTCAACAGCCTGGATCTGACCGGGCGCCTCTCCCTCTTCGATGGCTTCGTCGAATTCTCGGGGCACCCGATCCCGATCGACCGGCTCTCTGCGAGCATCGTCCAGAATCGCGGGGAACTCGTTCTGGAGGACCTGCAGATGGACTCGGGCGAGTTCCATCTGGACGGGACCGGCACCCGAGATGCTTCCGGCCGCTGGACCGCCAGCCTCTGGACCGAGAACCTTCCCTTCCGGCATCTGCACTATCTGGGCCCCCCCTTCACCCGCCTGAGCGGAGGCGCCCGCATGGCCATGTTCCTGGACTCCGGGCGCCAGGCGCCCTCCATCGTCCTGGGCTTGGAGGGCCGTGAGGTGGCCTGGCAGGCGGATTCCCACTCCCTCGAGTTCCCTCGTCTGAGGCTCGGGCGCCTGGAATCCCCGGTCCAGGGTTCCCCCCGCACCCAGCCGGGCCTGGGCATCGGGATCTTCTTCGACAAGGATCGGATCCAGGTGGAGATCCCTGAAGGAGCCGCCGAGATTCTGGCCCGACGGGCCGGGGGAGAGGAGGTCTCCAGCCTCTCGGCGCGGGGAACGCTCCGCTTCGGCCTGGGGACGGGGCAGGATGCCCTGGGATGGCTCTCGGGCCCGGCCGGCCCGGATTTCGGGGTTCAAGGAGAGCCCTTCCGCCTGGAGGCCCGCAACCTGGATGGCGAACTCCTGATGGCCCTGGCCGGATTGAAATCCTCCCGGCGCCGCTTCACCTTCAGCGGGGATCTGGCCCTGATGGGGCAATGGCACCGCGATCACGGCCCCTCCGGCCTCCCCGGCCTTCCGGACTACCGGCTTGCGGTCTCCCGGCTGGAGATGGGGCAGCGGGTCGAGGATTCCTGGGCCGGCCTGGCCCTGGAGCGGGTCCTCGAGGCCGGATATCGGCGCGAAGGAGGGCAGGGGCGCCTGGTCGTCGAGCCCTTCGAGATGGTCCCCCACCTGCCCGAAGGACAAGCCGGAACGGGGCAGGTCGAGGGGCGGGCCGATCTGGTCCTGGCCCGGGCTCCGGGCGGAGGCCAGGAGGAATCCAGCCACTTGGAGCTGCGCGCCCGTTCGGTCCCCATGGTGGAGCTGGGTTTCCTGGCTCCGGGGATGGACCGGTTGGGTCGGGTCGAGGATTTCCTGCTCTCCTTGAGCGGTCCGCTCCTGACCCCCGACTTCAAGCTGGCCTGGCGGCTGGTGGACGGGGTCCTGGGGCCCTTGCAGATGGCTTCGTTCGAGGGGCAGCTCCAGGGAGCGAGAAGCTCGGAGGATGAGGGGTACGAGCTGCGTCTGGTGGGAGCCGACGGAGGTCCCGCCCGTCTCTTCTTTGGCGCCCAGGCCTCTCCGGATCAGAGGGTCGAGCTCTCGGCCACCGTGCCCCTGCGCATCCAGCCCGGCCCGGGTCCCGCCCCCGGGCGCCTGGGAGCCGTCTGGACCGGGGCGCGGGTCGGCAGCGGGGGGGAGATGCGCCTGCTGGCCCGGCTGACCGACTCCGGCATGCGCCTGCTGGACGATCTCGTCCCCGGGGTGTCGGCCACGGCGGGTCACCTCCAGGGAGAACTGGCCTTCTCGGGCACCCTGGAGCGCCCGACCCTGGAGGGGAGCCTGGCCATCCAGAACGGGACCGTGGTCCACGATCTGCTGGGCACCTTCTCGGGCCTGCAGGTGCGGACCCTCTTCGAGGAGATCCCGGCGGACCAGGCCGAACCCACCCTGGGTGTCCTGGCCGAGGATCTCATGGTCTCACGCCTGGCCATCGAGACCTTCCAGGGCCGACTGGGGGGAGTGCCCTTCACGGTGCAGGGCAAGGCCGAGATGGCCGGCCTGGAGCCCGTGAACGTGGATGTCTCGCTCGAGGGGCAGGCCCTGCCCCTGGCCTGGGGGGACCTCTTCCAGGGAGTCGCGGACGTGGATGTGGATCTGGTGGCCCGGCCCGGTCGGCTGGCGGGACAGACGGCGCCCACCCTCATCCCCGTGATCACCGGGATGGTCGATGTCCGGAGGGGGGACATGAACCTGCCCCTTTCCGGCTTCGGCGAGGCCACAGGGGATTCAGCCCGGCGTCGCCTGCCGGTGGACTATCGGGTCCGGGTGAACCTGGGCGAGGATGTGTGGGTCCACGCCCTGGGGTCGCGGATCCGCGCGCAGGGTGAACTCTGGGTGCTCCCGCACCAGGACACCAACATGCCCGTCCTGGCCGGATCGGTGGATCTCTCCCGCGGAGTCCTCTCGGTCCCCTTCTATGCCGTCAGCTTCCGGGTCCACCAGGGGCGGGCCACCTTCGAGAGCAGCCTGGTCCCGACGCTGGAGAACGTCGAGGCCGAGACCGAGGTGGCGGGGCACGAGATCACGGCCGTCGTCAGCGGGACCTATCCGGACCTGCGCATGAACCTGGTCTCCAACCCGCCCCTGGCCGAGGCCCAGATCCAGCAGCTTCTGGCCGTCGGCGGATTGGCGGGCTACGTGCCCGGGGTCTCGGGACCCGAGGGCACGCGGACGGATCCAGGGCTCTCGGGGAACTTCGTGACCGGGCAGGGACTGACCATGGCGACCCAGTTCCTGACGGCCCCGCTCTCCCGTGAGATCGGCCGGATGCTGTTCCTGACGGACTTCACCTTCGAGTTCCTGCCCCCCTACAACTTCGTGCTGAAGGTGGCCAAGGCCCTGGATGATCGGGATCGCTTCTTGTTGACCCTGACCCAGGTCATGCGCAGCGGAGGCAACCAGGGGCGCAACGAGAGCCTGTATGGCCTGGAATGGCGCTTTCAGCGCCACCTGCTGACCCGGTTCGCCTTCGACGACCTGGGCCAGATGCGGCTCTGGTTCCAGGGGTTCTGGGACTTCTGATCCGGAAAGCGAACGGCCCGGGAATCCTCCCGGGCCGTTCGCTTGAGTCAGGTCGGGCCCGGGAATCCTCCCGGGCCGTCGCTTCAGGCAGGTCGGGACCGGGTCGATCTATTCGACGACTTCGGCCTTGAGGATCCGCGTCGGCTTCTGGTTTGCCGGCAGGCTTTCGAGATACCTGCCGCCATCGGTCCAGAGCCGGCCCTGGTCCAGGCCCATGCTGGGATCGCCCACGGCCTTGAAGTTCTGGGTGAACTCGAAGCCCTGGACGACGCGGGCGAAGGTCGAGAAGTTCTGGGCTCGCAGGCTGCTGTTCTCGCCGTAGTTGATGAAGACCTGGGTCGAGTTGGTGTTGGGTCCCGCCTTGGCGAAGGCCAGGGTCCCGGGTCCCAGCTCGAAGAGGCTGGGATCGTCGTTGAAGTTCTTCTCCTTCCACTCGCGCAGGCCCGGCCGCCAGTTGATGCCGAACTGGGCCACGAAGCCCGGAACGATGCGGAAGATGGGGGTGTCATCGTAGAAGCCGGCCTTCACCAGGTCGATGAAGCGGGCCGCGGCGTTGGGGGCGGCCTGGGGATAGACCTCGATCAGGAGCTCCCCGGTCTCGGTCTGGAATCGGACGATCTGGACCTGGGTGATTTCGGGAGCCTGGACTCCCCGGAAGGGCTTCAGCCCGCGATAGGTGCCTGAGTTCACTGCAACCTCCTCGGTAGTGGCCGGGACGGGCTCCGCAGAGACCGGTTCCTCGGCAGGTGCGCTTGCCGCGGGTGGCGGCGGGGGATTTTCACCTGAGACCGGGCGGGTGCAGGCGGGTTGCACCAGCGCCGCCAGGAACAGGGCGATGGCCATCCCCCCAAGGGTCCAACGAGACATCGATCCTTCTCCTTTCGAAGCGGCAAGGCCGCTGAAACGGGCCGTCGGCCCGGAATCCGGGGCGGGGAGTTCACCGGATGGGGCCGGTCCCCTGCCTTCAGATCCTCTGGACGTCGTGGCTGCCGCTCTCCTTGAAGCCGGCACCGGTGATCCGGACGAAACGGGCGTTCTCCCAGAGCTCTGCGAGGTTCGAGGCGCCGACATAGGTCATGCCCGAGCGCAGGCCTCCGACCAGTTGGTACAGGACGTCCGCCACATCCCCCCGATAGGGCACGGTGGCCTCGACCCCTTCGGGGACGACCCGCTCCCAGTCTTCGGGATCCACCTCCCGGTGCTGATCCACCTCCAGACGGCTGACGTTGGCGCTCAGCGAGGCCATGCCGCGGACCACCTTGTAGCGCCGTCCATCCCGGATGACGCTGGCTCCAGGGCTCTCGGTGGTGCCCGCCAGCAGTCCGCCCACCATGACCGAGCTGGCGCCGGCGGCCAGGGCCTTGGTCAGATCCCCGCCCTGGCGCACCCCGCCGTCCGAGACCAGGGGCACGTCCAGGGCCTGGGCCACCTCGGCCGACTCCAGGATGGCCGAGAGCTGGGGATAGCCCGAGCCGGTCACCACCCGGGTGATGCAGATCGACCCCGAGCCGACCCCGATCTTGATCGCATCCGCGCCGGCCTCGGCCAGGTCGCGCACGCCTTCGGGAGTGGCCACGTTCCCGGCCATGATCTCGGCCTGGGGATACTCGGCCTTGAGGCTTCGCAGCATTCCGATGGCCAGATCGGAGTGTCCGTGGGCGATGTCCAAAACCAGCAGATCCGCGCCGGCGGCCAGGAGTCTTCCGGCCCGCTCGATGTCCGCGGCCCGGACTCCCACGGCGGCGCCCACCCGCAGGCGGCCCCGCTCATCCTTGGTGGAGTGGGGATGTTGTTGCAGCTTGAGGATGTCCTGGGCCGTGATCAGGCCCGCCAGGCGCCCATCCTCTTCGACCAGGGGAAGCTTCTCGACCCGGTGGGCGTGCAGCAGGGCCCGGGCCTCGGGCAACGAGATTCCGGGAGGCGCGGTGATCAGGCGCTCGCGGGGGGTCATCAGCTCCGAGACCGGCAACTCGGTGGAGGGGGCCAGGGCCGTGTCGCGTCGGGTCAGGATTCCACAGACCCGATCTTCGGAATCCAGGACCACCAGGCCGCCGACCTCGCGCTCGTGCATGGTCTGCAGGGCCCGGGCCACGCTCAGATCCTGGCGGATCGTGACGGGATCGGCCACCACCAGGCTCTCGGCCCTCTTGACCCGGGCCACCTCCTGGGCCTGACGCTCGGGTGAAAGGAAGCGGTGGAGGATGCCCATGCCCCCGGCTCGGGCCATGGCCACGGCCATGGTGGCCTCGGTCACGGTGTCCATGTTGGCCGAGAGGATGGGCAGCCGGCAGCGGATGTTCCGCGAGATCCGGCTGGAGGTGTCCACCGCATGTCGGCTCGGGATTCTCGAGCGGCGTGGCACCAGCAGGACGTCGTCGAAGGTCAGCCCGGTCTGGGGGGAGACCTTTTCCTGGAAGTTCATGGTCTCGTCTCCTGGTCTTGGCCCGATCCTTCGGGCGGATTGGCGGCCGCAGAGGGGGCCTGGGGCTGCTCTCCTGGAACCTGCTGGCCGGGAGGGCGCCTCCAGTCCTCGGCCAGGTGGGAGAGGTCGTTGTGGGCCACCAGGACGGCCGTCCTTCGGGTCCGGTCGTAGCGGATTCGGACGATTCCGGTATTGCCCAGTTCCAGGCTCCAGGAGCGGTCCTGGGGCGGGCCCGTCAGGGCCCACACGCAGCAGCGGATCACCCCGCCGTGGGTGAAGGCGAGGAGTCGGCCCTCCTGGGGCATCTCGGAGAGCCATTCCTCCAGGCGGCGGGTCACGTCTCGCAGGGACTCGGTCGAGCCGGGGAAGGGCTGGCCATAGGGGTCCTTCCACCATTCGCGGATGGCCTGGCGGGTCGACGGAGGCGCCTCGGTCCAGGTCAGACCCTCCACCAGGCCCATGGGCATCTCGCGCAGTCGCCGATCGCTGCGGATCTCGCGCCCGGGAAGGGCCAGGCGGGCGGTCTCGAGACAGCGATCGAGATCGGAGCTCCAGGCCTCGTCGAAGGGGACGGGCTGCAGGCGGGTCGCCAGGCTCCGGGCTTCGGCGCGGCCCGCCTCGTTGAGGGGCACATCGGTGTGCCCTTGCCAGCGGCCCTCCGAATTCCAGTCCGTCGAGGCGTGGCGAACCCACCAGACTTCCAGCACGGAGCGCGATTCTGCCGTGAGGGCGGACACTCCTGCAAACCCGGGGCCGACCCGGGGCGCGGGTGCCGGCAGGTCGGACGGGCCCTCAGGCCCCGGGTCTGGATTCCTTCCCGGGGGATTCCTGGGGAAGGCAACGCGCCGGCTCGTGCGAAGTGTCCTGGCACTCCATTTGTTTCAGGAGACGCCCGTGAATTCAACCTGGGTCTGCTTCCAGTGTCAGGCGGTGAATCCCCTGTCCAGCCGCCAGTGCTCCTCGTGCGGGGCGGCCAGCCCACCCGTCGTTCCGGCTCCTTCCACCCTGGACGACTCCTTTGCCGAGAGCCTGGCCTCCACCTTGGCCTCCACTTCCCCAAGCCCACCGCGAAGCGACATGCTGGCGGGACTCGAGCGTCTGGTCGGGGAGGTCGACTCGGGGGGGATCCCGCCTGAGGAGTTCGGCGAGAAGATGCGCACGGCCGCCCACGCCCTCGACGAGGTCTTTGCGGCGATGGCTGCGGAGATCTTCGAGGTTCCCGAAGCGGATGAGGCCTACGTCCAGGCCGTGGAGACCGGGTTGGAGACCTCCAGGGATCTCTTCAAGCTGGCCCTGGCCGAGTTGGAGACCTATGCCGGGCACCCGGACCCGAGCCACCTCCGCGTGGGCATGTTGGTGGCCGAGAAGGCCGAGGAGCACTACCAGAGCCTGCTGGAGAGCGTCCAGAGGGAGGCGGTGGGTCACGGCTTCAGCGGTTCGCCGGATCTGGTGCGGCGTCTGGCCGGGGCCGTCCTGGAAGGCGTCCTTCCCTTGGAGGAATACCAGGAGCGCCTGGGGCAGCTCCAGCAGGCCCTGGAGTTCTGGCTGGCCGAGGGCACCCGGCGATTGCGCGCGGGCCTCGCGGCGGCTGCGGCCTTCGATGGCAGGACCGAGGAGCAGGTCGCCCGGGCGGGCCAGGAGCTGGAGGCCGCCAGCCGGGAGCTGGGCCGGGTGATCCTGGCCCTCCACGATCCGGAGAGCACCCGCGAGGCGGCTCGCCACATCCTGCACGAGGAGGCAGCCTCCGAAGGGCAGGGCTGACCAGGAAAGGCCGAAGCCAGCGGAGGGGAGCCTTCGCTGGCTTCGGCTCGGGGGGGTCCCGATCAGTCGAAGAGGCTCTTGAGCCGGCTGGCGCCGCCCGAGAGGACACTGCCCACCGCCTTGCCGACGGTCTTGGCTTGGTCGACCTTCTCCGAGACGGCCTCTCCGACCCTGTCTCCGATCACCCGGGCTCCCGTCCGGGCCGCGTTGAAGCCGTCGGAGACCTTCTCACCCACGAATTCCCGTCCGGCCTTGAGGCCGTCCTTGGTCGCCTGGACTCCGTCGGAGACCTTGTCGCCGACGAATTCGGCGCCCTTCTTGACGGCCCCGGCGCCCTGGGCGATCTTCCCGCCGGCCCACTCTGCGCCGTCGGAGACCTTGTTGCCCACCCACTTCGCGGCATCGCCGATCTGCTCGCGGTACTTGTAGGCGTACTTGCCGGCCTGGGCGACGCCGGCCACGGCCAGGGCCACGCCGGCCACGGGCAACCCGACCACGGTGGCGCTGCTGGTGGCGGCCACGTAGAGGGCTCCGGCGGTCACCACGTCGCAGCCGCCCGAGACGAGCTGGTCGGTTCCCTTCTGCTTGTTGCCCTGGGAAAGGTTGTAGACGCCCTGGCCCATCTCGATGCCGCCCAGGACCCCGCCCAGGACGGCGGAACCCTTGGCCAGCACCGGGGCGGCCTTGCCGGCGAAGCTGGCGATCTTGCCGGCCTGGGAGATCCTCGCCGCCCCGACCACGCCCTTGGCGCCGGAGGAGGCGGCCTTGGCCGCGTCGGCCGCGCTGGTGGCGGCCCCGGCCCCCGTGAGCCCGGACAGGATGTCCATCCCGGCCGTCAGCCGGGTGGTGGTGTTCAGGCCGGAGAAGGCCCGTCCGGCCTGGTAGAGATACTTTGCGGAGCCGGCGGCGCCGGTCGCTTCCTTGGCAGGGCCTGTGATCCTGTCCATGTCGAGTCCACCTTCCGGGTCGTCTTGTCTGGTTGACACTTCCTACCGACAAATGGCCCTTTCATCTAGAGGGGGAGACGAAGTGGCCGCGACGACCCGGAAGGGTTTCTCCTGGTTTCCGGATAAGCCTGGGCCGGATTCGCTCGCCTGGAGGGAAGGGTGCACAGGGTCGCCTTCTTCGACGAAATGGCTCCGCGCTGGGACGAGATCTCGCGTTTGGGGGAGGGGAGGATGCTCGAGGTGCTCGGGCGGGTTCCCCTGGCTCCCGAATCCCGCGTCCTGGACCTGGGCTGCGGGACCGGCCGCACGGTTCGCCACTTCCTGGGGCGCCTGGGGCCGGCCGGCCGGGTCACCGCCGTCGATTTCTCGCCCAGGATGCTTGAGATCCTGGAACAGTCGATCCGCGATCCGCGTCTGGTCTGTCTCCGGGCGGATGTGGGCGCCCTGCCGGAATCCCTCAAGGGATTCGACCTGGTCGTGCTCTTCGATCTGCTGCCCCACCTGGAGCGACCCCCGGAGGTCCTCTGCGACCTTTCCCGCCGCCTGATCGCCGGGGGACAACTGGTCGTGGCGCACGACGTGGGCCGCGAGGAATTGAATCGGGTCCATCACGAGAAGGGCGGAGCGGTCCGAACCGACAGGCTTCCCGGAGACGACCTCCTGAAGGCCTGGTTCCGGGAAGCGGGGTTGGAGGTCGAGGAACTGGAATCGACCCCGCACACCTTCCTCCTGCGGGGACGCAAGGCCCAAAGGGCGGCCCCTTGAGCCCCATCCCCTCCCTGGGCCTGCGGAGCCTGATCCGATGTGGCCTCTTCGTGGCCAGCGGGATCCTCCTGGGGCGGCTCTTCCACGTCGTCGGACTGGGCCCGACCTTCCTGCCCCTCCATCTTCCGGCCCAGATCGGCGGGCTCCTCATGGGAGCCCAGGCGGGCCTGTTGATCGGGGTCTTCACGCCGCTCTTCAGTTCGATGCTGACGGGCATGCCCGCCCTGGTGCCCATGGCCTTGCGCATGGCCCTCGAACTGGGGGTCTACGGATTCCTGGCCGGGGCCCTGCACCGCAGGCTCAAGTTGCGGGCCCTGCCCGCGCTCCTGGGGGCGATCGTGGGGGGGCGGCTCGTCCTGGCCGTGGCCGACAGCCTGCTCTTCTGGCATCTGGGGCTGCCGCGCCTTTCCGTGGCCCAGAACGCCTGGCTGGCTCTGGCCTCGGGATGGCCCGGCGTCTGCCTGCAACTGGTCCTGGTCCCCTCCGTGGCGGAACTCCTGAAGCGCCACCTGCGGGCCGGAAGACCCTTGCGTTGAGCGCCTTCGGCACTCTCAGGGGGCAGGCTCCGACAGGGGGTCGGGTCCCCGGCCAGAAGAGTCGAGGTCGGGGGGCAGGGAGGAGAGTTCATGAGCCAGACCGACTTCACCAGCACATTTCCGCCCAACTCCCGGATCGTCAGCATGCGCTTCGAGCCCGGGATTCTCCTGGTCGAGCTGGAGGACCAGGGAGAGGTCCGGGTCCCGGCCGAGCAGGTGACCGGACTCTTCGGGGCCGGGCTCTTGAGGGAGTCCACCCGGCTGGTGACCGAGAGGAAGTTCGTCGACCAGCAGCGCCATGGCAGGGTCCTGGGCATGAGGGTCGATTACACGACCCAGGTCCGCAAGCAGGTCACCGAGACGGTGGTCGACAAGGAGATCCAGCCGGTCCTGGCCCTGCGGGTCTCGGGAGTGCTGGAGATCTGGTACCTCAACAGCACCTCCTTCAACTTCCGCAAGGCCCTGGGCCCGGACATGAGCTACGCCGTGGGGATGAACCTCAAGACCCTGATCCGGCGGCTGGCCGAGCATTGCCCCGGGGCGGTCCAGGATGAGTCCATCCGGGCTTCGCTGGGCCTGGAGAAGCCTCCGCCTCCCCTGGACGGGCTTTTGACCTTCCTCAACAGGATCGCGGCCGAATCCAGCCCTCCGTCCTGAAGCCCCGGAACCCGCCTGCCACCCCAAACAAAAAACCCCGATTTCTCGGGGTTTTGCTTTGGGGTGAGTGATGGGATTCGAACCCACGACCTACGGTTCCACAGACCGTCTGAGCGCAGGCCGAATCACCCGATTCGCCGGACTTCCAGCGAGACCACGTTTTCCCGGTGGCTGTCCTGGTGGCTGTTGGCATCGGAGAACGGGGTCTGCGCAGGGACTCGGAGGACCGGGGAACGAAGTAGGGGGCGAACCACTTCGCAGAGGGAATGTCGCATGGACTACTCCGATCTCCATCGCCTGGTCGACCAGGTTCCCCGCCACAGCCTCCACCTGATCGCCCGCCTGGTTGAAGCCGTGTTGTCCGAGGAAGACCCCGTGGCCAGGGCCCTGGACAACGCGCCAGAGGACGACGAGCCGATCACCGACGAGGACCTCCGCGATCTGGACGAGGCCATGGGTGCCGCCCGAGAGGGGGACCTGGTCTCCGATGAGGACCTCTGGACCCGACTCGACTCCGAGGGGCGCCTGTGACACCCTGGAAGGTCGAATGGACGGGAGCCGCCCAGAAGGACCTGCTGACCCTGGACGCCTCAACCCTGGCACGGGTCCGGGCGGCCCTGTGCCGCCTTGCCGAGACCGGCGAAGGAGACGTGAAGAAGCTTCATGGCCTGCCAGGATACCGCCTGCGTGTGGGATCCTGGCGCGTCTTCTTCCTCCGGGATTCCAGCCTCAGGACCCTGCGCATCTTCCGCGTGAAGCCCAGGAAGGACGCCTACTGAGTCGCCTGCCCGACTGCCCGCCGATGCAGTTCCAACGGGACGACGTTGGAGCCGACGGGACCTGCTCCCCTGGCATCCAGCGCCATGACCGCGGCCCGCTGATGAGCCGGTGAAAGGTGCGCGTATCGCTGCGTCATGAGGATCGACTTGTGGCCCGCCAGTTCCTGGACTGTGCGCAGGTCGACCCCGGCCATGACCAGGCGGGAACAGAATGTGTGGCGCAGGTCATGCCACCTGAAGTTCTTGACCCCCGCCTTCTTGCAGGCCCGGACCAGGATCCCCTTGTAAAGGGAGTCACCGCGTCGAGGCCGGTCCTCTGGAACAGTCTTCCTACCCCGCCCCGGCTTCTCGTCGGCATGCTGCCTCTTCGACGCCTTCGGAGCCGGGAAGACCCAGTCCGAATCATGCCCGCCCAGGATGAGGCCGAGCGCTTCGCGGGCCGACTGGTTCATGGGCACGTGCCGAGCTTCGCCGTGCTTGGAGCGTCGGACCGTGATCATCCCGAGACGCAGGTCGAGGTCCTCTCGACGAAGCCCCAGCATTTCTCCTTGGCGAAGCCCGGTGTTCATGGCGAAGCAGACCACGGCCCAGGAGTCCGGCGCCATCTCCGCCTTGAGCCGAGCTTCCTCCTCGTCCAACAAGAACCTGATGCGAGCGTTGTTCTCGGTCAACATCTTGACCCGGGTCACCGGGTTCTGGCCCAGGAGACCATCCCGGATCGCGAGGTTGAACAAGCGCTTGAGGAAGGCGACCGCCCGGTTCACTGTGGCCGGCGCGGCCGGCTTGCCCCGCCTGGTCGGTTCCGACAGGCGCTTCCGGCGCCATCG
>JALHDH010000172.1 GCA_022839105.1 bacterium | reverse complement strand
CAGGACGGGAAGCCGTTCACCGCCCGGGATGTCCTCTTTTCCTTCGAACGGATACGGGATCCCAGGGTGGACGCGGCGCATCTGCGCAACTACTACCAGGATATCGAAAAGCTCGATGTGCTGGACGATTTCACCATCCGCTATCGATATCGCATCCCGTACTTCCGTGCGCTGGAGTTCTGCGGAGGCATTCCCATCGTACCCGCTCACCTGTTCACGGAAGCGGACGACTTCAACCGTCACCCGATTGGGCGGAACCCGGTGGGAACGGGGCCGTACAGGCTGATCCGCTGGGATACGGGGAAGGAGATCGTACTCGTCCGCAATGAACGCTACTGGGGAAGCAGACCGCACCTGGACAGGGTTGTATTCAAGGTGATCACGGAAACAACGGTGGCCTTCCAGGTACTCAAGAAAGGAGGTCTCGACCTCGCAAGCCTGCGCCCGATTCAGTGGGTGCGCCAGACGCAGGGCAGGCGTTTTGAGGAAAACTTCCAAAAGATCAAGTATTACCAGCCGACTTATTCATACATCGGCTGGAACATGCGCAGGCCCCTGTTCGAGGATCGCAGGGTCAGGCAGGCCATGACCATGCTGGTGGACCGGGAACTGGAGATCCTCTCCTTCCGCCCGACCCCCTTCTGGCGGATCCAGGGTCGCTTCCTGGCCCCCGACGGGCACTCCGCCGCCCACGAGTACGAGGCGACCTGGTTCGACCCGACCTTCCGGGCCGACCCCGACCATCCCCGCAAGGACGACTGGATCCCCGACGAGGCCCGCCTCTCCGAGATCCTCGAGGCCGTGCGCGGCAACCCGGGCCAGGCCGAGGAGACCCGCAAGCCGCAGAACGAGTCGGCTCCTCCCCTCTTCGATCTGACCACCCTGCAGCGGGAGGCCAACCGCCGCTTCGGCATGTCGGCCCGCAGCACCCTGAGCGCCGCCCAGAGGCTGTACGAGGCCCACAAGCTGATCACCTACCCGCGAACCGATTCGCGCTGCCTGCCTCCCGACTACCGGGGGCCCGTCCAGGACGTCCTGCGCATGCTGGAAGGGAAGGCGGGGCGACCGGCGGACGGCTTCCTGGACTTCCCGCTGTACGGAAGGGCGGCCCGCCACCTCCAGAAGGAGGGCCTGCAGAACCAGGCCCGGATCTTCGATGCCAAGGGCGTCAGCGACCACTTCGCGATCATCCCCACCACCGAGGTGGCTCCGGCCGGGCTCCGGCCCGACGAGGCCAGGATCTACAACCTGATCGTCCGGCGCTTCCTGGCCGCCTTCCATCCTCCGGCCACCTGGATCAAGGTCGAGCGGGTCACCGTCGTGGCCGAGCACCACTTCCGCACCCGCTCCCGCCACCTGGCCAAGGCCGGCTGGTACGAGGTGTACGGGCGGGATGCCGAAGCCGAGAAGGACCGCGAGCTGCCCGCCCTGGCCCCGGGCCAGGACAAGGTCGGCGGAGTCCCGGCCCGCAACCTCACCCTCGAGGCCCGGGCCGACGAGACCCGCCCCCCCGCCCGGGTCAACGAGGGGCGGCTGCTGAGCCTGATGGAGAACGCCGGGAAGAACGTCGACGACGCGCAGCTCTCGCGGCTCCTGCACGAGAAGGGCCTGGGAACCCCGGCCACCCGGGCCGAAATCATCGAAGCCCTGATCACCCGCAAGTACGTCGAGAGGCTGAAGGGCGCCCTGAAGGCCACCACCAAGGGGATCCTGCTGATCGACATGCTGCGCCGGATCGAGGTCTCGCGACTGGCCTCGCCCGAATTGACCGGCGAGATGGAGTTCCGCCTGCACCAGGTCGAGGAGGGGGCCCGCAAGCGCGACGAGTACATGTCCGAGATCCAGGACTACACCATCGAGATCGTCGAGCGGGCCCGCAGCTTCGAATACGCCGGACTCTTCAGCCAGGATCCTCCCTTGGGCTCCTGCCCTCTGTGTCGGACCCGGACGGTCCGCGAGCAGGCCCGGTTCTACGCCTGCGAAGGGAATCTGGGCAAGGGCGATGGCGAGTGCGCCTTCATCCTCTGGAAGGACCGGGCGGGACGCTACCTGGACCGACGCACCGTCGCCGAACTGCTCGGAGCCGGCCACACCGAATTGCTGGAAGGGTTCACCACGGCCTCGGGCCAGCCCTATCGGGCAGCCCTGCGCCTGACCCCGGCCGGGGAGTGCGAACTGGAGGCCGAGCGCACCGCGGACACCCCGGACGCCCCTGCGGCCCTCCCGGTCAGCGAGGAACCGGTGGGAGAGTGCCCCTTCCATCCGGAGTGCCGGGTGGTCGAGACCCCCACCCAGTATCGTTGCCAGGGAATCTGCGTGGAGAAGGCCGAGAGGAAGGCGGGGATGGTCCTGCCCCGGGTGGTCTGCCAGCGGGAGGTCACCCGAGAGGAATTGCAACCCTATCTGGCCGAGAAGAAGACCGCTTTGCTGGAGAACTTCATCTCGCGCTTCGGCAAGCCGTTCAAGGCCTGGCTGGTGCTCAAGGAGACCGGCAAGCACGGCTTCGAATTCCCGCCCCGGGAACCCTCGGCGGGACGTCGGGGCCCGCGGGCCCGGACCGCGGACTCCTCCGAGAAGGAAGCGGCCCCTTCGCGGGGGCGGGCCTCGACCCGGAAGGCCGCGGGCGCCAAGGCGTCGGCCAGCAAGGCTTCCAAGAGCAAGCCTTCGACAGGCAGGTCGGCCACCCGCAAGGCCACGAAGGCGACGACCTCAACGAAGGCGGCCAGGACGACCTCGGCCCGGGCCGCCAGGAAGACCTCAAGCCCTGCCCAGGGAGACCCTGCGGTCAAACCGACGCGTTCCCGCAAGACCGCTCCCAAAGGCTGAGCCGTGCCCGAGCCCGGTGTGGCAGGTCCCCTGACAGGCCGGATGGCCCTGGTCTGCGGGCTGGCCTGGTGCCTCCTGGTTCCCTGTGCCCCGACCCGGGCCCTGGCAGGCCCGCAGGGGGAGCCTCCTGTTCCCCGAAAGAGCCCCACTCGGTCCGCCCTCCCGGGCGGTGCCTGGAGACCCGCTCCTCGGCCCGGATCCGAGGAGCCCCCGAGGTCACCCCCGAGATGACTCCGCAGCAGATGCGGGCCTATTACCTGGAGCAGACCCGCCGCAGCATGGTGGAATGGGAAGCCAGGAACTGGTCCTTCCAGGACTCGCCTCCCTTCCGCCTGGAGGATCCGGGTCCCCTGGAGGTCCACCTGACTCCCGAGCTGGCCCGCAGGATCGGCCTGCGCGCCCAGGTGGAGGCCTTTGCCGCCGAGGCCCAGGTCTCCACGGCAGGAGTCCGCGAGAACCAGAACGTCCTTTGCCCCTGGGACCACCGCTATCGCATCAACGAGTACCTCCTGGCCCTGATGAGCGAGTCGCTCAGCCGCCTGGTGAAGGAACTCCACCAGGAGCGGGTGGCCAGCCTGCCGCAGGTCTCCCCCGAGGAGGTCGCGACCCGCCTGGGGCCGGTCGGCGTGGAGGTCATCGAGGAGATCTTCGGGATGGATCTGGCGGAAGCCATGCGCTTTGCCCGCCAGAACCCCATCCGCATCGTCGGAGGGGAGGTCCGTTCCAACACTCCCCGCTTCGTGGACCTGACGTCCCGGATCTATGCCGCCCAAGGTCTGCACGTGTTCCTGACCGAGGATCCTTCCTGTCGCGACACCTCCACGATCTTCTTGTGGAGCTTCCTGACCTACATGCTGGGGTTCTCGGGAGGCGACTACTACACTTCCAGCCACGGCGCGCCCCAGAAGCAGAGCGACAAGATCCTGGGCCCGGACGGCTCGCAGTATCTGCCTCCGGAGTATGCCCGCATCGTGGCCCACATGCGCGACATCCTGCACCAGGTCGAGACCACCGGCTACACCCTCCGGCTGGCTGCCCGAGACGATGCCCACCTGCACCGTTCGCTGACCTATCCCCGGATGGGGCGCCTGTACGCCGACTACCTGCGCAAGGGCCCGGCCTCGGAGGAGGCCCTGGCCTTGATCCGCCGGGCCATCGACGCGGGGATGCGACTCAAGTTGGACTTCTTCGGCGGGGCCGGTTACCGGACCCTCGAGCCGGTCCTGAAGGAGTTGGGGATCATCCGGGCCTTCGAGGGCGGCTTCCTGCGCACCGAGGAGGACCCGTTCTTCCACGACATCGGATTCCGGGTCGCCCGCAAGAAGACCGGGGACGGCTACGAGGTCCTGCACGACAGCGTCGACGCCAGCCTGCCCCAGGTGGTGAGATCGGCGGGCTATGAGGTCCTGCTGCGGGAGGCTCCCCTGGGGCAGACCCTCTTCAACGTGGACCCGGATTCCGATCGCTTCGTGGTCGGCCAGGTCGTGCCGGCCCGTGAGGCCGGGAACCTCGAGCGCCTGGGCGTGACCAGCCTGGCCCTGGGTGGGGATCGGCTCTTCGCCATCTACTCCCCCAACCAGTTCTTCCTGATGCTGGCCGAGAACGACCGGATCCAGATGGTCGAGGAGGGCACCTGGGGCGACTACTCCAGCTTCGACGTGCACACCTACGTCTCGGCCCTGTCCTGGGATGAATGGGCCGAATTCCACAAGATCCCCGTGGTCCGGACACCGGTCGGATTCAAGGAGATCGCCGCCGTGCAGCGGCAGGTGGAGGCTGCCATGCAGCGGCAGCCCGGTCAGCCGATCGAGGTCCAGGACGAACTGGGCAACCGGATCCGGATCGGTTCCAGGCCCAAGGTGCACCACGCCGGCGAGGAGAGCGGCGGGAAGATCGGCGGCCCGCGTGAGCCGATCCCCAACCTCCTGGGGCAGAGCGTGATCGCCATGCGCGAGAAGAGCAGCGGCGAGGCCTGCATCTCGGCCGTGGCCCTCATGGCCCGCCTCTTCCTGGAATCCCGCGAGCCGGGCAGCCAGGACCGGATCTATCTCCATCACAACCTGGATCGCCTCTTCCAGGAGAGCCGAATCGCCAACCCGATGGAATTCCGGGGCGACAAGGTGCACTACAACGAGGCGATCTTCGACCCCGAGGAACTGGCCCGGGCCAAGGCTGCAGGCATCGAAGAGAAGGACCGCTTCAACAACTACTTCAGGACCCTGGCCCTGGCCATGGGCGACCCGTCGCTGACCCGGAGCGGGCGTCCCCTGACCCTGCAGGAGGTCCGCGAGATCCTGACCGAGGCCATGCCCGGAATGCGCGAGGACTGGGCACGCCTGGAAAGGGTGGATGTCTGGTCCGACGGCCTGCAGTTGTGGTTCGCCCCCGGCGGGTGCGTGCGCGATATCTGCCTGCGGCCCTCCGGGACCGACGCGAAGTCCAAGGTCTACTTCGACGGGACCGACAAGGCGGGGCTCGAGGAGATCTTCAACCAGCACTTCCGGGACTTCGAGGCCCGACCCGGACGGCGCTATCTCGAGCTGGTGGGTTCCTGAACCCGCCCCCCGCGGGAAATCGACGGGGCCCCGAGTCTCCTCGGGGCCCCGCCGCCTTTCCAGGGCACCAGAGGCGAAGACTCAGTCCTCCTCGTCCTCGTCGGGGACCTCGCCGCCCTTCCCCATGACTCTCTCCAGGAAGCCCACCAGCCGATCGAAGTTGGGGAAGTAGAACTCGTCGACCCGGACCCGGGTCTCGCGGGTCCCGATCACCAGGCTCCGGAAGCCCTTGAGCCGGCGCCCGGGACCGACATAGGTCAAGCGCCCCCAGTTGGCGTCGAAGAAGACGTTGCGGCCCACGTACCGCAAGCCGTCCCGGCGCACGGTGAGGACCGTTCCCCAGGAAGTCGCCAGGGGGAGCCCCGTCAGGAGCACCAGGGCCAGACCGATCCCCATGGGGAGACCCGAGAAGATCAGCGTCCCGTCCCAGCCTCCCGCGACGGGGAAGACCTCCAGGTTTCGCCAGCCGATCCGAAAGAGCCAGAGGGCCACCCCCAAGGCCAGCAGGCTGCAGGCGCTCCCGACGGGAGTCAGCCCGGCACGCAACTCCAACTGCATGCCCCGGCCGGATTGGCCTCGCGCTCGTCTCTTCAAGACAGCCCCCAGTGGAATCGGTCTCCCCGGATTTCCTTCCCCAGGCCACCGGTCATGGATTGCCCTCGAGGTTGAGCTGTCCGCTTGAGTAGTACTGCGGATAGCCCGGCTCGACCCGAATCATCTGCAGGTGGTGAACGCCCTTGCAGGACAGGGTGAACCGCTTGTCCTCGTGGTCCACCTGGTAGCCCCCCTGATAGGAGCTCCCATCGCTGGGACAGATCGGAATCCGGCCCAGGGGAGCCGGGTTGCCGAGGGTCAGGGCCTCGAGGTTGTCGGGATGGTCCCCTTCGTTGTCGTTGGCATAGATCTGAAGGGCAGCGCCGATGGTTCGAAGATTCGAGATGCAGGTCGTGTGGGCGGCCTTGGCCCGGCTCAGGGCCAGCCGAGGCATCGCGAGGGCCAGCAGCAGGCCGATGATGGTGAGCATCACCATCAACTCGATCAGGGTGTGTCCGTTCGGACGGCGCCTTTCGAAGATTCGAATGGTTCTCGCCTCCCTTCCCGCAGTTCGGGAAAATGAAACCCTTTCCTGAATTCTGGTGAGTTCCCCGGGATCTGTCAAGGACCTTCCGACGCCTCGATCCGCGGTTCCAAGCGCTTGGGGTTCCCACGGACCCATCGCCTCAAGCGCCGGGCCGCCCCGCAGACTCGGACCCGGAACAACTCGGGAGGCCCTCATTGAGGGAATCCGCCCCGGCGAAAAACTCGGTTTTCCTTGACAGGCTCCTTTTCAGCGCCTATCATAGTGCAAGTTTGAACGCCGGCCTGCCCCCGGGCAGCCCGAATCAAGATATCAACTCGGCATGTCACCGACTCCCGGTACCTGGCCGTGACGAAAGGAGGGAGCGCGAATATGGAGACCCGAGTCATCGACGGTGA
>JALHDH010000171.1 GCA_022839105.1 bacterium | reverse complement strand
GCCTCGGGGAGTGTCCTCTTCGTGCTCTATGGGCGGCGGAGGATCGGCAAGACGGAGCTTCTACGCCATTTCATGGCTCCCCGGGGAGGGGTCTTCTTCACCGGAGACCTTGGGACGTCGGCTCTCCACGTGCGAGGCCTGGCCCGGAGCCTGGGAGAGGCCCTCGGAGACCGTTTCCTGGCGGCTCGTCCTCCCGAAGACTGGCCGACCCTCCTGGAGTACCTCGAGTCGCGCGAAGGCCCGCTCGACCTGGTGCTCGACGAGTTCCCCTACCTCTGCCAGGGTGAGCCGGCGCTGCCGTCGCTCCTCCAGAAGATCTGGGATCGGACCTGGAAGGACCGCGAGGTGCGCCTCATCCTTTGCGGGTCGTCGGTCAGCTTCATGGAAGACGAGGTGCTTTCCCAGAAGAGCCCGCTCTTCGGCCGTCGCACCGGACAGATGCGGCTGCGGGCCATGGACTTCTGGGGAGCCCGGCTCTTCGTGCCGGCCTGGAAGGCCGAGGACCAGGTGCTGGCCTATGCTTGTCTGGGCGGTACGCCGGCCTGGCTTGCGAAATTCGACCCGCTGCTATCCCTGCGCGAGAACCTCTGCCAGAGGGTGCTCGACCCTGTGTCCTACCTCTTTGAAGAGCCCCGGCTCCTGCTGCATCAGGAATTCCGCGAGCCCCGTCACTACTTCGCCATTCTCTCCTCGGTGGCAGCCGGGAATACCCGCCTGAACGAGATCGCGCAGGATATCGGGCTGGAACGGTCCTTTGCCGGGCGATACCTGAACAGTCTGGTCGCCCTGGAACTGGTGGACCGCGAGGTGCCGGCGACCGAACGGGATCCTCTCCGGAGCCGAAAGGGCAGATACCGGCTCGCCGACCCCTTCTTCCGCTTCTGGTTCCGCTTCGTGCAGCCGCACATCACGGAATTGCACGCCGGCCAGGGCGCCGAGGTCCTCGAGCGCCGCATCATGCCCCAGATGGCCCATTTCGTGGCGCCGGTCTTCGAGGAACTCTGCCGCGAGTGGCTACGACATCGATCGCTGGCGGGGGAGATCGGCTTCCGCCCGGACGCGATCGGTCGGTGGTGGACCCGGGATCAGGAGATCGACCTGGTGGCCTTCGATCGCCAGGATGCCCTCTTCGGCGAGTGCAAATGGTCGAGCGCTCCCCTCGGGCCCGCGGTGTTGCGGGACCTGCAATCGAAAGCCTCTCGAGTGCTCGAGCTGGCGGATCGAAGGGCCCGCTATGCCCTCTATGCCCTCTTCTCCCGGTCGGGGTTCCGGGGGCTCGAGCCGGGGCCGGACCTCCTGTTGGTGGACCTGCCAGCAATCGTTGAGGATCGGATGCCAAGACACCCGCCATCCGTGATCGGTTGACCGATGTTTCTTCCCCGGCCCCAGGCAGGCGACGCGGAGGGGGGGCACCTTCTGGCCGGCAAGAGCCGCCTGAGGGGTCAAGATTAGGTTGGCACGGACAGTTCTGCCGTGCTTGACCGAATGCAGATGCGCTCCACCGCGGCCAGCACCCGCTCGGGCGGGAGGTGGTCGGCGTGCAGGCCCAGGATCTTCGCGCGAAACGTGCCGGAGAGGGGGACTGGCCAGCCCGGAGGCACGCCATCCACGAAGCCTGCGTCCCAGACGACCGGACTGAAGCCCGCGCTGAAGAGCCTCGGCCCATCTTCGTGGGGCTCAGCGCTCCTGGAGGGGCCCTCCGGCCTGGTCGGTCGGGCGCGGGGCGAGGGGTGCGAGGCGGAAGCCCTCGGCAGTCTTCTCCAGGAAGACCCGGTGGTGCGTTCCGGGCAGCCCGGCCTCGGGTCCGAACCACCTGCGCAGCAGGGCAGGAAGCTGGTTCTCCTCGCCGCCCGGCTCCCTGGCCACGTTCACCGCCACCTTCGCGAAGTTCAGCACCCAGGGTTGCCCGTCCACCTGGACCGGGGTCTCACCAAAGGGCAGGTCGGGGTGCCTGACCCGATCGGGCAGGCGCAGGATGCCGCGGCCGCCGGCGTGGCTCACCCGGATCCCCCAGGAGGACCCGTCCGACTTCGGGATCTGGTGATCCAGGTACTCCGCCAGTCGCCATTCCACCAGTTCCTCGACCAGGTCCGCATAGACTTGACGCTCCCCTGGTGGCACGCGGAAGGTGCAGCGCAGGTCGGCTCCATCGACCGCCAGGAAGTCCTTCAGGGCCTGCACCGGGCCTTCCCAGGTGACCGGGGAGGGGGCGGTCTGAAGGTCGGCCTGCAGCCGGGCGCTCTTCCGGGTGACCCGGGCCATGGCCTCGGGCAGCTCCTCCAGCCGGAGCCGGCCGGGCACGGCTCCTCGCCCCAACATCGCCCCCAGCAGCACCAGGGGCCCGCTTTCCTGCAGGGGCAGGGTCTCCAGCGCGCGCAGAAAGTCGCCCGCCCTTCCAGCGGGCAGGGAGTCCAGGTCGCCCATGGCCCGGACCAGGCCCAACCAGGAGCCGTGGCGTGAACCTGCGGCCCGCGGGTTGTAGCCAGCATGCCAGGCCTCGGCGGCCCGGGGACGCACTCCCTGTCGTTGGCGGAACTCCTGGTAATAGAACCGGAGGTTGTCCTGCCCCGCGGAGGGGCGCAAGAGATTTCGCAGCAGTCTGATCGCCTGCAGGTCGTAGGTGACCTCGCAGCCCGGCGGAAGGCGCAGGTCGCTCCTCTCCAGCGACCCGACCAGGGGACCCTCCTCCAGGATCTTCAGGACCCGGGCCACGGCGCCATCGCCGGCGGGAAGGTCGAAGAGGGTCTGGGTCTTCACCAGGAAGGTCCGGTGGTTGCCGATATAGTCGATCACCTTCAGGTGGGGCTTGCCCTCCATCAGGCGCAGGCCCCGGCCGAACTGCTGGACCCAGAGGATCCGGGATTCGGTGGGTCGCAGCATCAGCACCGTGTCCAGGGCCGGCAGGTCGACGCCCTCGTTGAACATGTCGACCGCGCAGACCACGTCCAGATCGCCAGCACCCAGGCGCTCCAAAGTCTCGCCGCGCGGGTCCGAGTCGGCCTCGGAGTGGACGGCCGCCACCCTCAGGCCTTGCTCCCGCAGGAAGTCCCTCATGAAGCGCGCGTGGCCCACCGACACGCAAAAGGCCAGAGTCCGCGTGCCTCCAAGGCGCCGGAGCTGCTCCAGGGCGTTTCGGGCCCGCGCCCGGGTGGCCAGGGCCCGGGTCAGTTCGTCCACGTCGAAGCGGTTGTTCCGCCAGGGGATGTTGCGGTAGTCCACCTCGTCGGGGACTCCGTAGTAGTGGAAGGGGCACAGCAGGCCCTCGCGGATGCCGTCGGCCACGTCGCAGCGGAAGACCAGGTTCTCGCCGCACAGGGTGAGCAGGTCGGCTCCATCCGTGCGATCGGGGGTGGCCGTCAGACCCAGCAGGAAGCCTGGCTCGAACCAGGCCAGGAGCTTCCGGTAGGTGCCCGCCGCAGCGTGATGGAACTCGTCCACCACCACATAGTCGAAGCGGTCCTTGGGGAACTGCTCGAGGTGGGCCACCCGGCCCAGGGTCTGGACCGAGGCGAAGACCAGGTCCGCCTCGAGGTCCTTCTCCGTGCCGGTGTAGAGCCCCATGCGCGCCTCCGGTCGCAGGCGGCGGAAGGTGCGCAGGGCCTGGCCCAGGATCTCCTCGCGATGGGCCACGAAGAGCACCCGTTCGAAGGGCGCCGAGTCGAAGGCGGCCAACCAGGTCTTGCCCGTGCCGGTGGCCATCACCACCAGGCCGGCCCGGTTGCCCTCCTTCCGGGTCCGGGCCAAGGCCTCCAGGGCGCGGCGCTGGATCTTGTGGGGCTCAGGCGGCGGTTGGGCGGGTTCCAGCTCAACCGGGGACGGCCGCCCCCGGACCAGGGAGGGAGCCCTCCGCTGGCGATAGGCCTCGACCCAGGTCTCCGTCAGGGGTCGGGTGTCGGGGTGGTAGAAGAGGGCCTCGAAGGCACTCTGCACCTCGGCCACACCCTGTCGGTCCACTTCTGAGAGAGCCCGATAGTTCCATTCGACCCCTCCCTGGAGGGCGCTCAGGCTCAGGTTGGAGCTGCCAACAAAGGCCGTGGCGGTGCCCTCCGGCGAGCGGAAGAGGTAGCACTTGGGGTGGAAGCTCGTCTTCCGGGCTTCGAACACGCGGGCCTCGAAGCCCCACTGCTGGCGCAGGTCCAGGACCGCGGTCAGGGCCTCCGGATCGGTGGCGTCCATGTAGTCGCCCGTCAGCAGGCGCAGCCTTCCCCCCCGAGCCAGCAGGTCCTCGAAGTGGACCCGCATGCGGTTCCAGCCTCCCAGCATCAGGAAGGCCACGGCGATGTCCGCTCGAGCCGCGCGCTTCAGGGCCGCCACCAGATGAGGGTAGAGGGGATCCGACTCTCCGCGCACGAGGGGCTTGGAGTGGGGCGCCCCCGGGATCACCCTCCAGGAGGAACCGGGAGCCTCGGCCACCCGGGTCGCCCCACCTGGCATGCCGTCCATGCCCCGGTTGCCAGTCGCGGTGTATCTGGGGATCACGTGCAGATGCAGGTGATTGGGGCCCCGGCCAGGGGAAGCCCCAGCCTCGAAGGTCACCTGGTAGTCCTCGGGGTGGAAGCCTTCGTCCAGAATCCGGCGCACCTGGAAGGTGGCCTCCATCAGGTCGGCCCGCTCCTCCAGGGAAGCCTCCCACCAGGTCGGGACGTGCCGCCTCGTCACCACCAGACAATGGCCCGGACTGACCGGGGCTGACGCTTGGAGGACCAGCACCCGGCGCTCGGCCAGGAGGATCCGGTGCGGGTCCGGCAGGCAAAGGGTGCAGCCGCCCTCCGGCAGGTCACATCCTTCGGGAGGGCAGGCGGTGCTCGTCCCCTCGAGGCTCCTCGCGCCGACCCCGGACTCCTCTTCACAGCTCATCAGGCCGGTCTTTCGGGCGGTTGGGGTAATACCCTGGCGCCACGCGCTCGTCGAGCCCCGACCTCCATCACATGGAACATCCAGTTCTTGGGCCCCACGGCCTGAGGGCGCAGAGCCCCCCCTCCACCGCCCGCTCCACCGCGGCCAGCACCCGCTCGGGCGGGAGGTGGTCGGCGTGCAGGCCCAGGGCCTTGCCGCCGACGCCTCCCGTCTCGCGCAGC
>JALHDH010000170.1 GCA_022839105.1 bacterium | reverse complement strand
GCCGTGCTCCGCCTTGACCCGCTCCTGCAGGGCCGGAAGCGTCTCCTTAAGCCAGGTGGCTTGTGCTTCGTGGTCGGCTTTGGCGAGTTTCTTTCGAGGGAACTGGACCGAGAAGCCCAGCCTGTGCAGCAGCCGACGGACGTGCGAGTCGGCATATGACAAGGACTTCTGTCAACCTGGAGGGGGAACAGGACACCCCGGAACCCGGACGGGGCTTCCGGTGTTCCATCCTCCGAATCCTCCCTTACCGGCGGTCTCTTCCTGATGGCATTGAACCCGCGCCTTCCCTTCCGCTCCCTCCTCCTGCTGGCCATGCTGGTCTGGGCCCTGCCCGCCCAGGCCAACGAGGTCACGGCCCTGCGCCATTCCTCGGGCCCCGGCAAGGTCCGGATGGTGGTGGATCTGAGCGCTCCTCCGGTGTACCAGGTCTACACCCTCTCGGCTCCCGAGCGGCTGGTGGTCGAGATCCTGGACACCGAGGCCACGGATCTCCGCCCCGGCGTCCCTCCCACCGCAGGGGTGATCGCGCGTTGGCGGGTGGAACAGCCCACCCTTCGGCGCTTCCGCTGGGTGGTCGATCTGGATGCCCCGATGCCGGCCGATCGCTTCAAGACGATGGTCCTGGAGGATCCCCATCGCCTGGTGATCGACCTGCAGACCACCTGGGAAGAGGAGAGGAGCCTCCCCCTGACCGAGGGGGTGACCTGGCTGCGCCGCGAGGTCGTCGGAGGCTTCCGGGGCTATCTGCTCTGGAACGAACTGGCCTTCGACCCGCGGGATCCGCGGGTGCGCCTGGACCTGGGGCTGGCCAAGGATCGCCTGGACGCCCGCGAGACGGTGACCGAGATGGCCCGCCGGACCGGTGCCCTGGCTGCCCTCAATGCCGGCTACTTCGCCCATGCCGGAGGTCCCCTGGGCTTGGTGGTCCGGGAAGGCCGGATCCTGGCCCCCCACGTCTCGCGCCGGCCACCCCGGACGGTCCTGGGGCTGACCCGGGACTCGCGAGTCCTCTTCGATCAGGTGGCCGTCCGCGGCGAACGCCTGGCCAGCCTGGGCGGCCAGGACTGGAGCGAGGTCGTGATGGCCTGCGGAGGCGGCCCCCGCCTGCTCCGAGGGGGGCGGGTGGCCCTGACCACGACCGAAGAGCAATTGGGGCCGAACGGGAACAACATCACCCGCGTGGCGGGACGGACCGCCGTGGCCACCACGCCCGACGGACGGCTGTTGCTGGCCACGGCCTCAGGGTATCAGGACAACCACTCCCAGGGGATGAAGCTGGAGGAGCTGGCGGAGACGCTGCTTCGCCGGGGGGCCCGCGAGGCGATGAACATGGACGGCGGCGGGAGCGTCAGCATGGTGATCCAGGGCCGCAAGATCTCCGACGGCGTGGGTTGCAGACTGGCCGAGAGGCCGGTGGCCACGGCGCTGCTGCTCTTCGACGAGCGCCCCACCCTGCATCCCGAGAAGGTCTCGTTGGAGCTGGGCGCAAGCGAGCTCCCCGCCGATGGCCACTCGCAGACCCGGGCCGTGATCCGGGTGGCGACCGCCTCCGGCGCCCCGGTCGCCGACGGCACCCCGGTGGAAATCCAGTCCCAGGGCCTGGAGGCTCCGGCTCGCGCCAACACCCGCGACGGGAAGGTGGAGTTGACCCTGAAGGCCCTGCGCCTGCCCGGAAAAGCCCGGGTCCGGGTCCGCAGCGGGTACGCCGAGGCCTCCGGAGAGATCCGGCTCCAGACCGGGACCTTGCAGCGGCTGGTCACCCGAGTGGGGCCGGCGGCCCCGATCCTTCCGGAGCCCCCTGCGCCACCAGCCGTCCCGACTCCCCGGGCCGTCCCGTCACCCGCCGGGCCTGCCGCCGCACCCGTCGCGCCACCCGCCACCTCCCGGACGCAGGTCCTGGAGGTCCTGGCCGAAGATGGCTGGCACAACAGCCTTCCCGGCGTGCCGGTGGCCGTGATCGTGGATGGGACCCCGGTGGGGACCTTCTCCACTCCCTCCGAGGGGAACCTGAGACTGAAGCTGGAGCTGCCCCTGGAGGCGTGTCAGGTGACCCTCCGGGCAGGCGATCTGGAGCCCGTGGTCGTTCCGGTCCCCGCCCTCCCCGCTCTCCAGCCATAGGAACCGGGCCGCCGACCGGGAAGGGAGGGGCTTCATCCCCAATCAAGCCCCGAGAGGATCGCCCAAGTGAAGATCAGCATCGTCGGTTGCGGCTACGTCGGTCTGGTGACCGGAGCCTGCCTGGCTGAACTCGGCCACGAAGTCCTGGGAGTCGACAACGACCTGGAGAAGGTCCGCCTCCTTCAGTCCGGAGGCATCCCGATCTACGAGCCGGGCCTGGACACCCTGGTGGGCACCCATCGCCAGGAGGGCCGACTGAGGTTCTCTTCGGAGATCCGCGAGGCGGTCGAGCACGGGCAGATCATCTTCATCTGCGTCAACACCCCCCCCAAGCCGGATGGCGGCGTGGATCTCTCCTTCGTCGAGGCCGTCTCGCGCGAGATCGCCCGGCACATGACCGAGTACCGCCTGGTGGTCGAGAAGAGCACCGTGCCCGTGCGCACGGGAGACTGGGTCCGGCGGACCATCTCCGAGAGCATCCCGCCCGGCGTCGAGTTCGACGTGGCCTCCAACCCCGAGTTCCTGCGCGAGGGCACGGGGATCCGGGACTTCCTGCACCCCGATCGGGTGGTGATCGGGGCCTCCTCCGAGCGGGCCACCTCGCTGCTCGTCTCGTTGTACGAACCGTTGAACGCCCCCCTGCTCCTGACGGACATCAACTCCGCCGAGCTGATCAAGCATTCGGCCAACGCCTTCCTGGCCGTCAAGATCTCCTTCATCAACGCGGTGGCCCGGGTCTGCAGCCTCTCGGGCGCCGACATCAAGAAGGTGGCCAAGGGAATCGGCCTGGACCACCGGATCGGCATGGCCTCGATGGAGGCCGGCATCGGCTATGGCGGGATGTGCCTGCCCAAGGACGTCAAGGCCTTCATCCAGATCGCCCGCGAGGTGGGCTACGACTTTGAACTTCTGGAGGCCACCGAGCGGATCAACGCCTCGCAGAGGACCTGGCCGGTGAAGGTCCTGCACCGGATCCTGGGCGAGCCCCTGCGCACGCGGAAGATCGCGGTCCTGGGACTCTCCTTCAAGCCCAATACCGACGATCTCCGTTCGGCGGCCTCGCTGGACATCATCTCGGCCCTGCAGGCCGAAGGAGCCCGGGTGCGGGCCTATGACCCGATCGCGATGGACCGGGCCTTGAAAAAGGTTCCCGAGACCACGATGTGCCAGGACCCCTACCAGGCCGCCCGCGACGCCGAGGCCGTGGTGATCTGCACCGAATGGCAGGAGTTCCGCCACCTGGATCTGCCCCGGCTGCGAGAAGAACTGGCCCGCCCCCTGGTGGTGGACGGGCGCAACCTCTTCGAGCCAGCCCGCATGGCCGAGCTGGGCTTCGAGTACCACTGCGTGGGGAGGCCCTTCATCCCGGCCTCGCCCCGGAGCCGGAGCAGCAGCGCAACCTGAAGGTCCCGGGGGGGGTCTCAGGTCAAGGACGAGGCCCCCCCGAGCGGGCCACTCCGAGGAGGTCGAAGGATGAAGCGGTTGGCGCTGGGGTTCGTGGCGATGGCCATCCTGGGTCTGGTCCTGGGGGTTCCGGTTCCCGCCCGGGCAGATGCCCAGGTCGAAGGGATCTTCGCCCGGGTCCGGCAGCTCAACCCGGGCCTGAACGACTATCAGGCCGACATCGACATCGCCCTGAAGGCCCGCGTCGCCTTCCTGCCCTACAACCCCACCATGAGCGGGACCTACTACCACAAGCGCCCGGACAAGCACAAGCTGGTCCTGGAGAAGGCCCCCTCCTACGTC
>JALHDH010000169.1 GCA_022839105.1 bacterium | reverse complement strand
TCCAATTCGACGGGCGCGTAGCTCAGTTGGTTAGAGCACTACGTTGACATCGTAGGGGTCAGCGGTTCAAGTCCGTTCGCGCCCACCAGGACCCTCGGGGTTGCCCCGGGGGTCTTTTCTTTGGTGTGGGCTCGCGGGCCTGGTCGTCGCCGGGCAGGGCCCGCGGCCGGCCCGGTTTCTCGAGGGCCCTCCCGCCTCGGACCCTGGTCCTCAGGCCCGCCCCGCTTCCCGGGGTCGGCCCTTCCGGGGGGGAATCGAATCCGGGCGGCGAAGTCGCGCCACCTTCGCCGCGCGCCCTTCCGCGCCTGGAAGGCCTGATTCCGTGGCGGGGAAAAATCCCAGCGCAGGGCCGCCATGAACACCATCGATCTCCTCTATCGGATCTTCCGCACCCACTACAATCTGGACGAACTGCGCCAGGGCCTGGAGAAGCCCTATCGCTTGGCCCTCCTGGGAGATCAGGAGCAGGTCCAGCGCCTGCGGGCCTGGCTGGGAGAGCCCACCCTGGCCTCGGGGGGAAGCCGGGAGGAGGGGCTCCTGGTGCTGGGGACGCCCCTGGTGGAGGAGTCCACCGAGCCGCTCAAGACGGTGGACGCCGTGCTGTATCATCTGGGGGCCGAGGTCCCCGGCGAGGACTTCCTGCGTCGGCAGGCGGAGTGCATCCCCCCCGGCGTCAGCGTCCTGTATCTGTGCGAGACGGACTCCGCCGAGAGCGAACCCGGGCCTGCGGATCCCACCCTGCCCCGGGTCCATCGGGTGGACCCCGCCCGCTCGGCCGACCTGGTCCCTCCGCTCCTGCGCCGGACCTTCCCCTCGCTGGCGCTGAGGCTGGCCCGCGACTATTCCAGGGTCCGCCTGGAATACGCCCGCAGCCTGACCTTCAGGACCTCCACCCGGATGGCCGTCCTGGCCGCCGCCTCCAGCGTGACCGTGTCGATCCCCCTGGTGGGTCAGATCCTCAGCCTGATGGCGGTGACCGGCGAGACGATGGTCATCACCGCCGAGCAGTTGCGCCTGGCCCTGCTGGTCGGCGCCCTGTATGGTCGCCCCCTGGACTTCTTCGATCGCCTGGACGAGTTGTGGCCGGTGGTGGGGGGAGCCCTGGGCTGGCGGACCCTGGCCCGGCAACTGGTCGGATTCGTGCCCGTGGTCGGGCCCGTGGCCAAGGCCGCCGTGGCCTGGTCGGGGACCTGGATCGTCGGCGAGAGTTGCCGGCTCTTCTATGAGATGGGCGAGCGCCTCCCCGAGCACGTCAAGAAGCAGATCGAGGAGGAGGCCCGTCGTCGGGCCACCGCCGAGGCGACCCGCTGCCTGGAGGCCCTGCGTCGCGGGCACCTGGAGGAGGGCGCCGAGTGGCCCGAGGAGGAAGGCTGGTCGAAAGAGGCCGTCCCTCCGGAGGCCGGGCCCTCCACGGAATCCGCGGAGGCTTCGCAGGAGGACACTCTCTCCGCTCCTGCCACGGGGAAGCCTGAAGCCTCGGACGGGGTGACCCGGGACGATGCCTGAGCCCTCTGGGAGCCCGGCCCGGGCGGGGGCCATCCTGGAACCTGCCGGCCGCCCCCGCCGTCTCGTACTCTGGGCCCTGCTGCTGCTCGGGCTGGCCGCCGCCCTGGGCATCCTCTTCGAGCGGGTCGGCCGGGAGCGCGCCAACGAGCGCGTCGAGGCCGTCCTGGACCTGCGCAGCGTGGTCGCCCTGGCTCGTTCCCGGGGGGCTTCTTCAGACGAATTGCTGCGCGGGTTCGCCGCCCTGGGCGTCCGCTCGCTGGCCGTCGACGAGCAGAACCTCGACGACCTGGCCTTGAGCGGGCGGGCCCGGGCCCTGCGAGGCCTGGAGGTGGCGGAACTGCAGCGTCAGGGCAGGCTCACGGCCACCCTGGCTCCCTCTTCGGAGCGCCTGTATCTGCTGGCCCGGAATGCCGAGGAGGCTCGGACGATCGCCCGGGAGGCCGAAGCCAGCCTGGGCGCCGGTCGGGTTCGGGTGTGGCCCGGACCCGGTTCGGAGCTGGTCGAACTGGTGGGCGATCCCCGGACCTTGGGCCAGACCGGATTGGGCTTTTCCGAGGAGTTGCTGGCTCGGGTCTACCGCGATCTGGGGTTCCGGATCTGGGTTCGCCCCGAGAGCATGCCGGGAGCCTCCGAGCAGGCCCTCCGGTCCAGGCTTCGGGCGCTGGCCTCCATCCCGGGGGTGCACGGCGTCCTCTTCGCGGGCGTCCGAAACGAGGTCATGGGCTACCCCGACCATCTCGAGGCGGTGGCCCGGACGCTGGCCGACCTCTCTCTGCGCCTGGGCGTAATCGAGCTTCCGGCCAAGGTCCAGCAGAAGGGTGTCGAGACCCTGGCCCGCCAGGCCCCCGAGCAGGTGGTCCGGGTGCTGGCGGTCCCCCCCGCTCAGCAGGCCCGCACCGACCCCGAGACCGTGGTGGCCATGTACAGCCTGGGGGCGCGCGAGCGCAACATCCGGCTTCTGTACCTGCGGCCCTATGACGATCTGGTCGGCGAGCTGTCGGCCGACGAGGCCAACGAGCGTCTCTTCACCGGGATTCAGAGAGCCCTGGCCCCCATGCTGGAGGTCCAGGCCTCGACCTTCCCGCCGCCCCGGAGCGGCTGGCTGCCCCTCCAGGTGGTGGTGGCGGCCGGCACGGGGGCGGCCCTGCTCCTGTTGTCGGGGAGCTTCGCCACCGTGCCCGGCTGGCTGTCCTCCTGTCTGGTGCTGGGACTGGCGGCGGGCACGGCCCTGACGGGGCTGGCTGGAGTCCTGGAGGGCCCCTGGCGGGCTTTGATGGCCCTGGGAACGGCGACGATCCTCCCGGTCCTGGGGCTGGTCTGGCAGTTCCCTTCCCTGGAGCAGGCCAGCGACGAGCCGGGGGCCTTCCGGCTCCTGCTCCGGGCGACGAGAGCCTTGCTGGGGGCCTCGCTGGTCTCGCTGGCGGGCGGTCTGATGGCGGCCAGCTTCTTGCCCGAGACGACCGCCATGCTCTCCCTGGATCTCTTCCGCGGGGTGAAGATCCTCAGCGCCCTGGTCCCCCTGCTGGTGGTCCTGGCCTGGACGGTGCGTCGGGGAAGCCTCCAGGCGCTGAT
Source organism: bacterium (assembly GCA_022839105.1). Lineage (GTDB taxonomy): Bacteria > Vulcanimicrobiota > Xenobia > Xenobiales > Xenobiaceae > Xenobium. The sequence continues at coordinate 793 of JALHDH010000169.1, read as the reverse complement.
CCGCCTCCTGGATGAGCGCCTGCGGGTCTGGCACCTCGTGGTGCTGGTCGTGCTGGGCGTCCTGGGGGTCTTCTACCTGGCGCGCACCGGCAACGTCTCGGGGGAGCTGGCCGTCAGCGACTCCGAACGCCTCCTGCGCCGTGTGCTCGACGCGCTTCTGGGGGTCCGCCCCCGCTTCAAGGAATTCCTCCTGGGGCACCCCGCCCTGCTCCTCGCCTTCACCCTGGCCTGGCTGCGCAAGCCGACCCTGGTGGTCCTGGCCTTGCTGGCTGCGGCGGTGGGGCAGGCCAGCCTGGCGGGAACCTATGCCCATATCCACACCCCTTTGGCCGTCTCGCTGGCACGCACGGGGTGGGGCCTGGTGGTGGGATGGGGGCTGGGGGCGCTGGCCTGCCTTGCCTGTCTGGGTCTGGCCGCCTGGATCGGACCTCGGCTGGGGGCCCTGTGGGCGACGGCGGACAGGGAACCGGGCCGCGGGGTGGAATCCTCCGGCAAGCCCGGGTAGGGTGTCCTCTTCGGGCGTCTCTGTTCAGGAGCGGGGGCCTGGAATCGGAAGGCCGGGGGACTTCCCGGGCCTGGACCCCGCACGGTTGAACTTTCCGGGGGGCAGCGAACCTCCGTGGAAGACGGAAGGAGGCTCGGATGGAAGACCTCAGGGACAAGTCTCGGGCAGGCGAGAACGCCCTCGAGACGTTGATGCGGAAGATCCCCGGGTTCGGCGGCTACTTCGACCGCGAGCGGCGCCGCGACACCGACAAGATCCAAAGGGAGTTCCTGGCCCGCCGGGTGGGCC
>JALHDH010000168.1 GCA_022839105.1 bacterium | reverse complement strand
CGGGCATGCCATCACGTCGGGCCTGCTGGCACCAACGACGAAGCGTCCGGAGAGAGAGCCGTACAGTGCCACGTCGGGGGTGGGGCACGGGCTCCCGGGTCAGCTCGCGTCGGTATTTCGTCTTCTCTGAACTGTTGAGTCGGGGGTCCAGGAGAGGGGCAACCAGTTGGAAGCGCCAGGAAGCCTCCAGGACTCGGGGATCGATGAGGGGACGTCTCAGGTTCAAGCTGGGGCTGACCTCCAGAGTGGGATGCCCCAGTCTGCTCCGGAGCCGGGTGGCCCGTCGACACGAGAAAAGTGCAGGCACCGGGGAGAGGGAGTGCCAGGCAGGGGTGCACTCCGAGCCCGCCCCCAGAACGAGGCCAGCGGGCGGCATCAGGAGGAGAATGCAGCGACTTTTGGGCGGATGTCCGGACTCTGTCGTGGGGGCTGTGGAGATTCGGCCTGAACAGGGCACAACGAAGCCGTCCCTCGGTATTCCGCCGGGGAGTGACCGGCCGCAAGAAGCAGCGGAGAGAGGCTGTCTGGGAGGACACTCGAGGAGGAGTTCCCCTCAGCCCGAGGGCAACGAAGGGGAGAGAAGTTGGAGATGCACGGAAAGCGGCAGGCGCTGCGGATCCAGGCGCACCAGGCACCGGAGCATCTGCAGGGCCCTCCAGGCCAAGGGCCGGGCCGTCCCAGGGCGCGGGTGATCCTGCTCCACCAGGGGAAGGACCTGCTCCCTCCAGGACAGGCAGCGGGCCTGCAGTCGGACCTCGAGCGCTCCGACGACCTCCGGCTGCTCGAGCGGCCGCACCCAGCGCTCCACGGTCCTGACGCAGGGCCCGTCCGCTGCAAGCACACGGGTCACCGGTTCCTGTGTTTCCGCATACTCGACCAGGGCCCGGTCCCGGACCATCGCCAGGTAGCGGCCCCGGCGGACCAGGAAGGACGGCAGGCGGGTCAGTTCGCGCCGACAGTCACGGCACCGGAACCGGAGGATCGGGACCGGTGCAAGCACCTGCCCTGACTCCAACTGCACGTTTTCATTCCAGCGGGTCGGCCAGCGCTGGACCCGACAGGTGGGAGACACACACGACGGGCGCGGCACCCGGCCTTCCAAAACTTCTCGTCGATACTCCTTGACCTCCGGCGGGTCCTCACCTAGCCTCGAGGTGGCTGGGTGTTTGGTCTTGACAACTCAAACTGCCACAGCCAACCGGAGGGAGCAAGGACCTGGTCCTCTGCTCCCTCCCCCTTTTCCCGGGACTCTGCGGGTCAGTTCAGGCGGCCATCGTCATCGAGCAGAAATGGCCAGATCCCGGCCAGGGAGATCGAGCGGTAATATCCGTCCTTGCCCCATACCCGTGTTTCAATCAGGTGATATACCCTACTTTGATTACGGGTCTGCTTCCGGCCTGGCGGTCGTCGATTCGGCGCCGGCCTGACGGGGTTTCGATCTGGGGAGTTGGAATAGAGATGGTCGGCGGCAGCAGGTCTCGCGCAGAAAATTTTCTTGCAACTCTGTAATGAGTCGCCCTGTGCAGGGTCAAACCCAACGAGTTTCTGTGCGCCTGGCAGCGCCGACCCGAGGGAGGGCTGAGCCTGATTCGGCTCCGGGCGGCCGGTGGCCCTCGGCGGGAAGCGGTTGGGAGGAAGAGAGATGGCACCGGATCCATGCAGGTCTCTCCTGGTTGGAGAACGCTCGTGCTTGGCTCGATATGCCGAGGAACGGGCAGGGTTTGCAGGCCGCCCCCACACATGCTCGCCTGCTTTCCCGCCCCCGAGAAGGGCAAGTCGGAGGCCACGGGGGCCGTGACCGGGCCGGAACGGCATGAGAAGCAGGTTCTGGAATCGCTGACAAGCATGTTCTGAACTTGCTGATCGATTCCCAAAGGCAGATTGTTTGGGTTTTGTAGGTTCGGCTAAGTCTTCTTGATGTCTGCGAATGAATGTCGCAATCGTTGGGGCAGGATGCTCTGGATGTTGATTCGAAGGCCTGCCCCAATTCAGGTCGCACGATCTATTGATGATGGAGGGTTTCTGAATGAATATTCGAGTCTTGTTGGCGACCGTACTGGTCTTGGGGGTCAGCATCCTGCTGGTCGCCGGTTGTTCGGGAAGCAGCGGGGGAGGAAGCGTCTCGCCTCAGCAGGGAAGCACCCTTGAATTGTGGCTTGACAAGACGACCGGAGAGGTTGTGCAGGGCGGCGAGGCGAGTGGCTCGGAGTTCCTTGGGCGGATGCAGGACGCCACTCGATTCCAGGTGGATATCCAGGACATCACTGGCGAGCACGTGCATCCGAGCAGCCTGTTCCCGGTGACGGCTGAGAATCCCCAACAGTTCATTGTCACCGACATTCTTCCCGGGTCGTGGACGGTCCACCTGATGGGGCTCGATGCCATGGACCAGGTGGTGGGCTCGTGGACCCAGTCGGTGAACTTCACGTCGGGCGAGGTCGCCAGGCCCTATGGTCCGAGCGGTTATGATGGCGGCTACGGCGGTGGCTATGATGGCGGTGCCTACGGCGGTGCCTACGGCGGTGCCTACGGCGGTGCCTATGGCGGATAAGGCACGGGAGAGATGGACTTCTTCAGCTTCCTGAAGGAGCACGAGGGCTTAGCCGAGAGGTCCTTCGTGTGACCGGGATTCTCGTCTCCCTTGTGGGTCTGCTGCTGGTCCTGACTGCAGGCTGGATGGCCGTCCGTCGCGCGCTGGGTCTGAGCGAACTCCTGGCGGCGGTCAGCCTGACTCCTGCAGTCGGGATCAGTTTTTTTTTGCTTGGCGCGAATGCAGCCATCCCGTGGCTGGGCTTTGAAAAGGGGGCCGCCGTCGGGGTGGCATCCAGTCTGTTGCTGGCATTGGTCCTGGTCCGGCTTGGCGGGCCGTGCCCTCCGCTCCGGTCTGGCCTGACCAGGTCGGCATGGTTGCTGTTCGCCACGGCTGCCCTGGTAACGGCAGCCTACGCCCTGACCTGGCAGAGTCTGAACCCGGATTATGATTTCTGGAATGACTTTCCCCAGCAGGGGTTGCTGCAACGGGGGCTGATTCCCCCTCCCAACCCCTATCTTCCAGAACTCACCATGCACGGTCACTATGGTCGAAATCTGGCCGTGGCCCTCATCTCGGCCATGTCGGGGACGCATCTGGTGGCCACCCAGCATGTTCTGGTGACCCTCTGGCAGGTGCTGACTCTCGGGCTTGTCTTCTGCTGCCTCCGTGCCTGGGGCGCTAAGAATCTGGCCAGCGGTTGGGCCAGCGCCCTGGCCTGGTTGGGCGTTGCCGTGGGTGGATGGTTCGGGATATTGGACTCATTCTATCACCACGGCGCCCTGGCCCATCACTTACTGTTCGCCTCGGTGTTGGCCCTGGGATGCGTCTGGCGTCGTCCGGGTTGGGGTTCGGGGCTGTGCGCCGGGATGGTATTCGGGGCGTTGGCATTGACTTTCGAGATCTATTTCGGCCTGCTCGCGCTGGGTGCCATGGGAGTCCTTGTGTTGGCCCGTCTCTGGCGGGGGAGGAGTCCGTCGGACGAGGAGCCCCTTCCAACCTCCGCTGTGCCTCTTCCCTGGATCGGGCTGGCCCTGGGCGTGGGTTTGCTGCTGGCCTCGACGCAGGGGGGCCCTCTGACCGACATGGCTTCCCGCTTGTGGGCAGGAGAGACGGCACCTGAGTCTGCAGGGGTTCTCAATCAGTCGCAGCGGGTGACGCTGCAGATTCCGAAGACCCCCTTCCTGCATCTCTTGTTGCAACCCTGGGATTACTGGCGAGTCTCGGCCGCCCTGTCCTCCCCTCCGCTGGGGCTGGGGGCGCCCGAGTCGGGGCGAACCTTCCACGCCGGCTTGTGGTCCTGGGAGGTCTTGAGGATGCACTGGATTCCCACCTGGGTCGC
>JALHDH010000320.1 GCA_022839105.1 bacterium | reverse complement strand
GCTGATGGAACATCGTTTAGCGCCTCCATGCGAGATCATAACGACAAAGAGTGGGCCGTGATTAACTGCCAGAGGTAAAAACGGCCCTAACCGGTTCCGTGAGGGACATGGTATGTCTCTCACGTTGATGAATAGAAATTTATTGACGAAAAGGAGAGATTTGTATATGTCTACTCGACAAAAAATATTGATTATTATGTTATCACTGACGTTAGTATTCTCGCTAGCCGCTTGCGGCGGGGGTGGCGGAGGCGGCGAGGTTTCGCCCGAAAACCCTGCTACTGTTGAATCGGGCGAAACGCAGTCCGTTGATGCGGAATTGGAACGCCTGAAGGAATTGTATGACGGCAAATGGATCAACGAGAACCCGTATGACGGCCCGTTTGAAATGGAGGTACTCAGCACAATCAGCATCAAGATGACCTATGAAGCCTCCGGCTCCCATGTTTGCGACCTGTTTTATTCAGCCGGCGATCTGACCAATATCAGCGTCAGCCTGGGTGGCATGAGCCTTGGCAAATGGACGACAGCGACATGACCTCGGAGGAAAATTCACAGGTGATGTCGGATGTGGCTGACAGGAAGGAGCGGTATATGGTGGACATAGAGCTTGCCCCCGGCGAATCCACCGGCGGCTGGATGGTCTATCAGCGGCAGACCGACAAAAGCGAGGTCATCATGCACTATTACTCCGGCTTTGTCAACGTTGCTCCGGATTTGAGGTTCAAATTTGCGGTTGAGTAAGCCGACAGAAAGGAGCTTTGTGCAATGAAACGAAAAATATTATCCCTTATTCTGACTGCCGTAATGCTGTTGTCGACTATAGCGGGGCTTGCAGGCTGCTCGTCTGGCGGCGGCTCTGTTTCCGGGGAGGTAAAGCCGGGTTCTGATAATACCATCGGTGATACCAAGAAAAACGGCATCGAGCTGGTCATTCCTGCCGGAACTTTTGAAAACGTTGTAAACGTGAGCATCGTCACAGCCGACGAAAACGAGATAGCAGTCGAGGACGGCGCGAGCTACCTTTTCTCTCCGATAGAGTTGATATCCGACGGCGGCGAGCATACGCTCGGCGA
>JALHDH010000052.1 GCA_022839105.1 bacterium | reverse complement strand
CACCTGGATCGACGCCGAGACCCCGTCGTCCAACCACGCCGGCGAGGCCATCGTGGTCACCGGGCGCGCGCCAACGGGGGCCTATGGCCCGGCCCGGACCCTGCAGCAGTTCAGCCTGAGCGGCGTCTCCGGGGACGTGGTGTCGGCCGTCCTGCGCGTCTACCTGGAGGACACGACGGGCGTCGGCACCTATCCCTCGGAGCGCCCCATCGGGGTGCACGAGGTGACGGAGGCCTGGGACGACGACACCGCCACCTGGGCCCACCAGCCCGCCCACGACCCGGTGGCGCAGGCCGTCGCCTACGTCACGCAATCCAACTGGTATGAGTGGGACGTGACCTCCCTGGTGCAGGGCTGGATGGCCACGCCGGCCAGCAACCACGGCCTCCTCTTGAAGGACGGGGACGAGGCGTCCGTCATCAACACCCGGCGCAACTGGACCTCCTCCAGCGCCGGTAGCAACGTCCCGACCCTGCGCATCACCACGGCAGCCGGCACCTACGAGGTGGTGGCCGCCAGCATCACGCCCGGGGCCGGCGAGGTGGCCCTGGCCTACGACGTGGGGGCGCTCCAGTTCCACGAGTCGGCCGCCGGCGCGTCTGTCGAGGTGTCCTATCAGGGCACCGGGTCGCCGGTTCGGGCCGAGGACGTGAACGGCCTCTCGCAACTCATCGGCACCGGGTCCGACGGCACCCTGGAGGTCTCCTCTGGGACCACGTCCCTGGCGCCTGGCGTCTACTCCTACACCTCCATGACCGTGGCCAGCGGGGCGACGCTGACGCTCTCCGCGCGCGGGACCCTGGTCATCGGCGTGACGGGTGACGCCGTCATCGAGGGCACCATCGACCTGGACGGCCTGGGCTACCGGGGTGGAGCCAGCGGGATGCTCATGGGGCGCCCCGGCGCGGGCTATGGAGGCCTGGGCGGCGGAGGTGCCGCGTCCGGTGGTGGCGGTGGCGGAGGTGCGTCCACGGACGGCGCCGATGGCACCGGAGCGGCGTCCTCTGGCCCTGGCTGCCGCCGACCCCTGGCGGTGGTGGCGGAGGCTCCACGAGCGGAGCGGGTGGCGACGGCGGAGGGGCGCTGCTCCTCCAGGTCGTGGGCACCCTGCGCGTCACGTCTGGGGCGACCCTGACCGCCCAGGGCGAGGCCGGCGGCACGGGCGGAGGCGGTGGAGCCGGCGGAACCATCTGGCTGCGCGCCGGGACGCTCGAGGTGGACGCAAACCCGGACGTGAGCGGCGGAGCCGGGGGAGCAGGTGGAGGCGGTGCCGGGGCAGATGGATTCTCGGTGGTGGAGGTGTTGTGATGTTCTGGACAGAGGGTGTGGCGCTGGCAGCGGCGGGCCTGGTCGGCAGCTTTGTGACCCGGGCCTTCGACTACGCGACCGGGCGGACCAGGTGGCGCCAGGACGAGCTGGCGAAGGTCCGCGAGGAACTGATGCAGGAGGTCCGCGACCTGCGCCAGGAGGTCCGCGATCTGCGACGCGAGGTGGACCGCTGGCAGGCCCAGGCCTACCAGTTGCGCGCGGACGCGGCGGGCCTGAAGCGAGAGAACGAGCACCTGCGCGCTCAGGTCGGACGGCTGAAGGCCGAGAACCAGAAGTTGTCGGACGAGTTACGAACGCTCGAACGACGGCTGAACTCCCAGACCGAGGGCCCCGACGAGGGGCCCTCTTCAGTCCCTGGAGGTGCGGCATGAAGCCAAACGTCGTCGGTTACGACATCCACCTCGTGCTCAACGCGCGCAGCCGCCTGCTCAAGTGTTACGACGTCCGAGGACACCTGCGCTGGAGCGTCATGGCTCGAGGCGAGGGGGTGGCTGGGCCGGGCTGGACCATGCCCTACGGGGACACTCCGCCCGGGCTCTACCGCTGCGGCGAGTGCAGGCCCACCCTACCCGAGGACCCAGCCAGCGTGCATGAGTCCTACGGCCCATGGTTCATCTACCTGCTCGATGAAGAGCCGCGCGCGAGAGGGGGACACACCGGGATCGGCATCCACGGGGGGCGGGATACGACCCCCGGGGGGAGGCCGTCACATCCCGGTGCCCTGGCCATGACGCACGGCTGCATCCGGGTGGACAACGAGGACCTGCGCGGGCGGGTTGTGCCTGCCGTGCAGTTCACCCAGCGCCATGGAGGCGTGGCCTGGCTGACCGTCGTCTGGGAATGAGCCAGGCGGACAACCGCCCGGGATCCGGGCAAGAGGAGGACACATGAGGCAGATCGATCGCAAGTACTTTGGCCCGGCAGTGGCGGTGGCAGTGCTGCCCACTCCGGAGCAGGAGCACGACTTCCAACCCACGGCCGAACAGTCCGTGGACCTGGACTTCCTCTCGGGCTTCAGCGAGGCGGAGATCCACACCTACATCCGGCTGAAGCACATCCTGGCCCGACTGCCGCTGCCCGCCATCCCGGTGGAGTACATGGACAGCGTGGAGGAACTCCTGGCCGCCCTGTTCCGGATCCTGGCGGACGGCAAGGTGACCCTCGCCGACTGGCAGGACCTGCTCGACCTGGTGCGCGGGGCCGCGCGGCTGGTCCGCAAGTAGACATTCCAGCGCCTCCGCCTCAGGGCGCCAGAGGCCCCTGGAGGCGGTGGCGGTACCGGTGGCGGTACGTCCTGGGATTTGGTGGGACATGATACGTCTCTATGGGTTGTGCCTGTTCCGGACAAAAACAAATAAACCCCCGATAATCGGAGGTTTCTTGTGGTGGAGAAGATGGGACTTGAACCCACGACCTTCGCATTGCGAACGCGACGCTCTCCCAGCTGAGCTACTTCCCCGGGGCGCTGCCAGATTATAGCCGGAGGCGCGGGCGCTGTCAACGAAGACCTCCCCAAGAATCCCCGGCATTCGAAGGGCAGGCCGGGCCTGGGTGCAGGCAGGAGATCCGTCCCCAGGAGGAGGCCGCGCAGGGGAATCGCACCCAGGCGAGAATCCTGGTCCGGCATGCTCGGCAACTCTCCCCACGGCTATATCGCCACCCTCACGCTCCCCGACGGACGGGGTGGAGCCCTGCTGGATCTGCGCTGCGCCACGGCCGAGATCGCCCGCTCGAGCGAGTTCCGGGACCTGGCCTTGAAGGTCTGCGAGGTGGTCGCACGACGTTCTCCCCGCTTCATGGACCGCCACGAGATCCCGCTCCAGGAGACCGAAGACCTTTTGCGCCAGTGCCGGATCGAGGCCCTGCGGCGGGGCGTCCCGGACGAGGACCTGGAGGCCTATGCCCGCCGCACGGCCGAGCGCCGGGCGCGAGAAGCCTGCCTGATGGACATGCCCCTGGACCAGGGTTCGGTGGCCAGCGCCCTGGAGGGATTCGGCCAGCCCGTGAAGATCCGGCGCTTCTACCGGGCCTCCCTGGAGGACTGAAGGTTCCGGGCACGCCCCCCCCGCTGCAGGCCAGGATGCAGGATCGACGGGCCCCGAGGAGAACTCCAGGGCCAAATCCAGCCACGGCGGTGACCTCTCCCATGTCACGCTTCCAGCGTCTCCTGATCCTCGCTTTGCTTCTCGGCCTCCTGATGCCGTCAAGCCCCCCGGCTCGTGCCGCAGACGAATCCCTGCAGGTGATGATGCTCAAGAGGCTCTTCGCCACCTCCACCCTGCAGTGGCGGGAGGTCCTTGAGCAGAACCGCAAGATCCTGGACAACAGCTTCTTCGAGCGGGTGGAAAGGCGGATCCGCTGGGGCCTGGACAACGGCCAGGTGGAGGATGCGGTCCGCTTTGCCGTGGTGGCCGACATGGCGGGCCTGGTCGTCAACCGCAAGACCAACTATCGGCTGGAGCTGGCCCAGATGTTCCTGCGGCTGGGCAATATCCAGATGACCATGGATCTGGTGGACAATATCCTGGTCATGGATCCCAAGAACCAGGCGGTCCGCTTCTTCAAGGCCTCGGTGGTCCACGACGGTGGGAACCTGGTCGATTCCTACATGCTGTACGACGCCCTGGCCAGGGAAGGTTATCGCAAGGCCGAGTGCCTGTATCGGATGGCCCTGATCGAGTTGCGCCGGGAAGACCAGCCGCTGGCCCGCAGGCATCTGGAAGAGGCCGTCCGCCTGGACCCGCAACACGCCCTGGCCCGGCAGGAACTCGACCGTCTGGTGAGGGCCCTGTCCTCGGCCCGCGTGGTTCCGAGCGAGGTCGGCTCCTCGCCGGGCGCGGATCTCCCCCCCTTCAGCGGGGCGGGAGCCGCCAGCCTGACTCCCGAGCAGAAGGTGCGCGCCCAAGGGTTCTTCGACGAGGCCGAGATGGCCCGCCAGCAGGGGGACCTGCCTCGGGCCGCCGAGCTCTTCAACAATGCCATCCAGGCCAACCCCCAGATGGTCAAGGCCCACGTCTACCTGGGGGCGATCTACTTCCAACTGCGAAACATTGAACCCGCCATCCGGGCCCTCGAGCAAGCCTGCCGGATCGACCCCCAGGATGCCGAGGCCTGGCGCTACCTGGGCTACTGCTACGAAAGGCGCTACGATGCGAGCCAGGATGTCGGCGATCTGACCCGGGCCAGCGAGGCCTTCGCCAAGGCGGGAGTGCTGGACCCCCAGAACCCCCTCCTGAAGATGGACATCGAGCGCATCCGGACCAGGTCCCAGGCCACGCAGGGCTGAGACGGGAGGCCGGGGCTCCGGCCCCGGCTCCCTGCTTCTGACCTCAGAGGCCGGAAGCAGGGAACCACCGAGGCCCCTCGCTTCGCTCGTCCTCCTTGGCGAACCGGCGGAGCTTCAGGCTGACCGAGCTTCGCAGCTCGAATCCCCGGTCCGTCCGCCGGTAGAGGAAGTCGCCTCCCGAGAGGGGATCCTGGGCCTCACCCCAATCGGGAAGAGGCGTCCAGATCTCGGCCAGGGTCGCCGGATAGGAGCCGGCCCGCAGACGGTGGAGCTCCAGCAGGCACACGGCGCGCAGGGCCAGGTGCCGACTGAAGGCCAGACAGGCCTGGTAGTTGGCCCGTTCAAAGAAGGGGACCAGCGTCGAGGCCAGGCTCAGGGCCGGGGGTTCCTGCACGACCACCGCCCCCTGGGCGCCCGAAACCGCGCTCTGACGACCCGGCAGGAAGGCCTGGATATAAAGCTGCCTTTCCCGCTCCCAATAACTGCCGGGAAGGACCAGCATGGCCTTCCAGTCTTCGTTGAGCTCTTCGATGCGCCCGGCACGGACGCCGTCGAAGACCCGCATGGCGTAGGAGAACTCGTCGTCCAGGCTGTCCAGGAAGGCCTGAGGGGTGGACCGCCCCTCCTCCACCGCCCGGAGCACCCGGCGAAGATCCGCCTCGGCCAGACGATTCCGCTCCACGAAGCCCAGGACCGACTCCTCGGCGGTCGAGGTGAGGGAATGGGTGATCATCGCGGTGATCAGGGGACCGTATCCCGCCAGGCGATCCGACCAGCGGAGATTCAGCAGGTGAAGCTCCAGGGCCCCGGCAAGGTCCCCTTCCTCCTCCAGCATCCTGGCCCGAGTGGCCAGGCCCCTGGCGATGGTCCGCATCAGGATGAAATCGGGAACTGCGCCATTGGGGCCTTCGGACCAGCGAATCGGGACCACGAACTCCGGACGCGCCAGCGCCTGGATCAGGACCGGCAGGACGGCGTCCAGTCGGGTCGCCGACTGGCGCGCGAGATCGGGATTGGCGCGCAAGGCCTCGAGGCTCTCCTGGGGATCGCCCGCCTGGACCCAGGAAAAGGCCTGGAATCCCTCCAGGAGTTCCTGGTGGCGTTGGGACAGGCCCACCTGCCGACGCTCCAGGGCCCGCCTCATGAGGACCGGTTCGAGCAGGCTGAAGCCATTCCGCTCCGAGGAAACCGCGTCCCTCCGGTGCTCGCGCTCGACGGCCCGGGCCAGGATCTCGCGGGCCTGCACGAGGTCCTGTTCAGGGAACTCCGAGGTCCGCCATCCCAGATACCCGCCCACGACCAGCCACAAGGCCAGGAAGATCAGGGAGACGCACAAGGGAACGGCGCCCACCTGATGGAGGCGCTCCCGGAAAGTCAGGCATTCGGGCTCCTCCGCCGGCAGGTTCCGCAGCCCCAGGCCAGCCAGAATCGCGGCCAGCACGAAGCCCAGGACGATCCCCCAGGTCCAGACCTCACCCCAAGACACACTGCCCCCGACCTGTTCCACCAGGCCGAACTCCACCAGCAGACGGACCATCAAGGGCAGATCGACCAGCAGAAACCCCGCCACGGCTCCGAAACAACCTGCAAGGGCGGCACTCAGGAACACGGATCGCCCGAGGTGATCGGTCAGGGCGATCAGGGTCGGGCGCAGGACCCACCAGCCCACCACGGCCAGGGCCAGGGCTCCGACGACAGAGGAGAAGAGCCAGACCGCCGGAGAGGACCCCGCCATGGTCAGGTCGGCCGCCGGCAGCGCCAGGACGACCAGGAAGCGGCCCAGGGCCAGCACGCCGGCCAGCGCTGCCGGTCCCAGGATCAGGGCCCGACGCCGCCCTCCTCGCCAGGACGGGGACGAGACCGGTTCAGGGTCGGCCCCTTCCCAGCGGGTGCGGAGATGATTTTCAGCCCGGGTCCGAGCCCGAAGCGAAAGGCCCAGGACCGTCAGGCCCAGCGCCCCCGCGGGCAGGACCGATCCGGAGAGAGCCACCCACACGGAGGGCTCGAACTCCAGGCCCAGGACCAGGGTCAGGACCGTCAAGAGCGTCGTCGAGAGGCCCCAGGCCACGACCCAGACGAGGAGGCTGCTGAAGGCTGCCCCGATGTTCCGCCCCCAGGCCTCGCGCCGGTTGGCGCTCAAGGCCGAGACGGCCAGGCCGCTCCAGGCACCCGCCATGGGCATGGCCGTCAGGGCCAGAAGGGCCAGGAGGGCCGACCCCAGGTCGAGCGTGCCCGGGATCCCGTGGGCCTCGCCCGAGACGACCTCCGGGAAGCTCAAGGGCACCATCAGGACCAGCCCCCCGGTCAGAGCCAGTTCCAGGTAGAGGGGGGCACAAGCGACCTGCAACCAGCCCGAGACGAAGTCCTGGCGGGTCAATCCGCTCTGGATCATGGGCTCCAGGGTCTGGCCCTCGCTCTCCTGGGCCAGGGCCGCACTGGTTCGCGACGAGGCCCGCAACCAGGCATACCAGCCGATCCCGGCCGCCGCGACCCAGAAGGCGAGACTTCTCGACTCCTCCGGCAGCAGCATCAAGAACCACAGGCCTTGGGCCTGGACCGCAGCCGGGAAGGCTCGGACCAGCACCAGCCCCAGGACCCCGAGAGGGATGGCCGCCGAAAGACGCGTCACCTCACGGGCCACGATCGGGTTGTCGTTCCAGGGGCGGACCCAAGCGTTGCGCCGGGGAGCCGAACTCCGGTTCCAGCGCTCCAGCGCGTCCGGATGCTCCATGCCCCAGATGGAGAGCCTGCGGCCGAGCCAGCCGACCCACAGCAGGGCGCCGGCAAGAGTGCACCCCAGGGCTGGGACCAGGCCCGGTCCTTCTCCGTCCAGGGCGGCTCCGATCCCTGAGCCCACGAGCGACGCGGCCGGAACGAAGAGGGCCAGGGCCACGGCCAGCGTAGCCGGCCCTGAACGCTCTCCCCCCCTGGAGAAGAGCACCATCGCCTGGGCCGCATACGAACCCACCGAGAAGAGGACGCCGACCAGGACCAGCCAGACCGGGACGAGCATCGCCGCCTGAAGGGGATCTCGCAGCGGGGCCCACCAGCTCCCCAGCAGATGGCGCGTCATCGGAGCCCCGGCCAGCAGGACCAGGGCCACCGGCAGGCCGACCCGGAACAGCGAGCGCAACCCGAACCGGGCCAGGGTGTCGACGATCCGGAACGGCTCGAGGCCGCTTCCCAGGATCTCCTCCAGACAGCGTCCGCGGCGCAAGGAGACCAGGACCGCCAGGTCCGTCCGGAAGTGGTACCAGGGCAGGGCGACCAGCAGACCCATGCCCACCCACACCAGGAAGCCGACGGCCAGGCTCTTCTCGTCCATCAGCGCCAGGATCGCTGCCGGGAGGCCATAGGTGGTCAGGGCCAGGAAGAACCAGAAGGAAGGCGGACGCGCCCCGGACCGTTGGGCGCGCGTCGCCAGCAGCGCCGAGACCGCGTCGGCCTGGCCGGCACCGTTTCCCGTGCCTGCCGCCTGATCCAGGACGCCGGCAGCTCCTTGCAGGGCCAGCAAGGGGCCTTTGGCCAGACCCTGGGGCGCCGGGATCAGGCGATCCAGCCACCCGGCCAGGCGGTCGGCCAGCTTGCGTGCGCGCACGTCCCAGGCCCGCTCCGTGCGCTCTTCCACCAGCTTGCGGGTGCGCGCGGCGAAGCCCGCGGGAAGCTCGGGCATGGGAACCGTGGGAGCCGATCCTGCCAGGCTGCACAAGGCGTCGCGGACCTCCCTGCAGTCCGGACATCCCTCCAGGTGGGCCTGGACCTCGCGGGCCTCCTCCCGGGTTGCCTCCCCGTCGATCCAGGCAGAGAGGGCCTCGAAGAGGCGCTCGCACTCGTTGGGCATCTTGAATGTCTTCATCGGGAACCCTCCCGGCCCTTTCCCGTCAGGGCCTGGACGAAACGCTGCCGGGCCTTGGCCAGGCGGCTGCGCACGGTGCCCAGGGGAATCTGCAAACCCTGGGCGATCTCCTCGTAGGAAAGCTGCATCATCTCGCGCAGGGTCAGGACCTCGCGGTCCTGCGCCCCCAGGCAGGCCAGGGCCTGCTCCATCCCCACACGCTCGCGAGTCTGCTCGGTGGAGTCCGGCGCAGCCGGCTCGATCCCGGACTCGGCCATCTCCTCCAGGGAGGCGGCCGGGCGAGAGCGCAGCAGGCGACGACAGCGATGCGTCACGATCCGCAACAACCAGGTCTGGGCCGCATAGGGGTCGCGAAGCTGATGGATCGAGCGGTGGACGGTGAAGTAGACGTCCTGCAGACAGTCCTCGGCCCGGTGGCGATCCCGCAGAAGCGAGAAGGCCAGCCGCCAGGCCGACTGTTGGGTCTCCTGGATGAAGGTCTCCAGGGCCTGCCTGTCCCCATCCTGCATCCGGCGTACCAGGCGCGCCAGGGCCTCCCGGCGGGGCGAGACCTCGTCGGGGCTCTCGGCGCAGAGCCGGGCGGTGGAAGCTTCCTGGATCAAGACGGAGGGTGCCTCCCGAGCGGAAGGGGCGTTCGCCCTGGCCGGGAAGGGCCCTGCCCCCGACCAGCCTCCAACCACAGGATGGGTTCCCAGCGATGCGAGCACTTCAGGGCATCCTCGAGGTGGGCTCGCCCCGACCGACCAGGTTCCGGAGCGGACACCGGAGAGAGTCCCTCAAGGCAGGAATAGTTCGCGCCTCGGAGGCAGTTCCTCAAAATCTTGGCTGGAGCAGAAGGGCAGGCCACTCGCGGCCGAATCCCTCGCACGGCATGCTCGCAGATCCGAACCCGTATGACGGCGGTCATTCCTGCCCCCGGTCCGTTCCAGGTCTCATGAGGCTGGCGTTTCGATGAATCGCCGCCAAAAGATTCAGGTTCTCGGGAGGGATTTCCGCCATGACTCAAAGCACGGACCTGTCCAGACCGACCAACCCTCGAAGCATCTGGCTCCTGCCACTCCTCCTGCTGGGGGCCCTCTTCCTCGCCGGATGCGGCGGTGGAGGCTCCACCACGCCCGCCTCCTTCGGGGGCGGAGGGACCACCACGGAAGGCCTCTCGGGGAGGGTCACCGACTCTACCGGCGCCCCGGTGGTCGGGGCACTGGTGGAATTGCTGCCCGGGCCGGCTCCAGTCCTGGCCAAGGTGATGGCCCAGGAGGGCCAGGACTACCAGGACACCACCGACCAGAACGGCCGCTACGGAATCTCCGGGTTCCCACCAGGACTGTACCGACTGCAGGTGAACGCCCCGGGGCAGTTGCCCTGGGGAGCGGACCTGGATCTGAACGAGGAAGGGCCCGTGGTCCAGGATGCCCGGCTCTGGCCTCCCGCGGGACAGGCGGCCGTCTTCCAATCCGTGGCGGAGGACCTGATCCCGGTTGACACCGCCGACAGAGCCTATGACGTCTTCGTGGCCCTCGCCGACGGTGGGATGGAGAAGATCTCCAACCCCCAGGAGGGGCAGAACGGAAAGAACTCCGGTTTCCCCGTGATGTCGGATTCCAACCGGTTCATCGTCTTCGAGTCGATGGCGCAACTGGTGCCTGAGGACCAGAACGACTCCATCGACGTGTACCGCTTCGACCGCGAGACCGGGACCATGACCTGCCTGACCGCCGATCAGGAATTCCACGAAGACTATTGCGAGTATGGCGACGCCAGCCCCTTCACCTCCGGAGACGGGCGATTCACCGTCTTCGAGTGGAACATGGGCAGCAGCGAAGACAAGCGGATCTTCATGCACGATGCCCAGACCGGCGAACTCACCCAGGTCTCCAGGGCCCTGGGCCAGGACGAGGTTCCCAACGGATGCAGCAAGCGTCCCGTCGTCTCAGCCTATGGGCGCTACATCGCCTTCGACTCGGCAGCCACGAACCTGGTCGTTCCCCCGGTCCCCCGGCGGGAGGCCGGCGCCTACCGGAACATCTTCGTCTATGACCGCCTGACCGAAACCACCGTCCAGGCCTCGGTGGGTGCCGGACCCGAGACCCCCAACGACTGTTCGCAGTGGCCCTCCCTCTCGGCCGACGGCCGCCTGGTGGCCTTCCGCTCCAACGCCACGAACCTGGTGGATCCCCCGGCTCCGCACGGCATGATCTACGTGCGCGACCTGGTGGCGAACACCACCACCCTGGTCTCGGTCGACACTGAGGGGAACCCGGCAGCAGACTACTGCTACCGGCCCGTGATCTCCGGGAACGGCAGATACGTGGCCTTCCACACCAATGCCGCCCTGGTTCCAGAGGACACCAACGGCCTATCGGACATCTACATCCGTGATCTGCAGGAAGGAACCACCACCCTGGCCTCCGTGAACGCGACGGGGACCAACGGCGGGAACGGCTCCTCGAACACCCCGGTGCTCAGCTTCGACGGCACCTATGCCCTGTTCCAGACCTGGGCTACCGATCTGGTCACGGGCGGGGCGCCCTCGGGCTTTTCCCAGGTCTACGTCCGCAGCCTCCTGGACGGCCTGAGCGCCCTGGTCTCGCACACCCCCGCCATGGCCCCGGGTGACGGGTATTCCTCCACGCGCGATTCCATCTAGGGTCGGCGTCCTGGCGCAACGTCACGCGGCCCTCGCCGACCTTGCTGGCGAGGGCCGCACCCGTTGCGGGAGGAGCGCTTCACGAAGAGTCAGGAGGCCGACTCCTCTCAGGGAGAGGGGCTCGCGCCGCCGGGCTGCCCGACCACCGGCCCCTCGAAGACCTCAGGCTTCTCCACTGTGGCCGGTCCCGCTCCCAGGTGGCGCTCCAGCCAGCCGTGGACCTCCTTCCAGAAGCGCACGGCGTCGTGACCGTTGGTGATCCAGTGGTTGGCGCGATGGAAGACCACCAGCCGCCCGGGAACCTCGTTCCGCTGCAGGTAGGTCCAGGCCGCCAGGGTCTCGCTGAGGGGAACCCGGAAGTCCTTCTCACCGATGGTCAGCAGGATCGGGGTGGAGAAGCTTCCAGCATACGTATGGGGGCTCTGCTCGGTCCAGACGGGGCTCTTCTCCCACGGCGGCCCGCCCTGGTTCAGCTCCCGGTGGAAGACCATGTCGCTGGTCGCCCATTGGCCCTCCAGGGAGACCAGGCCCGCGTGACCGATCAGGCAGGCAAAGCGGTCCTGGGTGGTGGCCTGGAGCCAGTTGACCAGATGCCCTCCATAGCTGGCCCCGGCCGCGGCCTGGCGGGAAGGATCGATGAAGGGATGGAGCCGGATCGCCTCATCGGCGGCTTCCAGGAGCTCCTGGCCGGCGCTCTTGAGGGGATCGAGATGGACCCCCCGGGCGAATTCCTCCCCATAGCCGAGCGAACCGCTGTAGTCGACCATCAACACGACGTATCCCGGCGCCGCCAACAGATGGGGACTCCAACGGAGATGGTCCCGATCCAGGGAAGAGACGTGGGGCCCTCCGTGGATCAGCAGGATCAGCGGGTAGCGCCGTTCCGGGTCGAAGGCCGGGGGCAGGGCCATCCAACTGTGGATCCTTCTCCCCTGGGAGCTCGTGAACCAGAACTCCTCGAAGCGGCGGCGCTCGAGTTGGGCGCTGCGGGCCGCGTTGAAGGAGGTCAGGTCGCGATGGCGGCCGGTTCCGGGATCGACCAGGACCGTCTCGATGGCGGTGGCGGAGTCCTCCCAGTTGGCAACGAGCCGCGCCGGACCGCGACGGGAGGCCGCCAGTCCGGAGTACACTCCCCGGCTGCCGGCATCCAGCGGGGTCACCCTGCCCGGTCGGGCCACCTGGAAAAGACGGATCCGCCCATGATCCATGGCGGCCAGGATGGGCGTTCCGTCGGCCAGGATCGCATAGTCGTCGAGGCAACGATCGAAGCCTTCGGTCAGCCACAAGGGCTCTCCCGGCTCCTGGCGACCTCTCCAGTCCCATCGAACCAGCCCCGTCTGACTGTAGGCAAAGCTTGAGGCCGGAGTGGCGCTGGCGTACAGGTAGCGCCCGTCGGGGCTGAAGCAGGGCGAGCCGAGACTCGAAAGGCCGTGGCCAAGCCGGCGCGGCTCACCTCCTCGGACCGGGACGCGGTAGAGATCATACCGGACCTCCTGCATGACGCTGCGGTGCAGATGGGTGGTGCACAAGAAAAGCAACTCCGAGCCATCCGGGGTCCAGGTCGCGTACAGGGCCTGCCCCGAGACGGTGGCCCGCCCCGCGAAACCGGGTTGCCGGACCAGGTCGGTCCCCACCAGGAGATTCCTGGCGGGCGCCTTCCCCTCGGCATCCTGGATCAACAGGTGACGCTGACGCTCATCCCGCCAGCGATCCCACTGGCGCACCGGGAAGCCCTCGTAGGCGCTGGCCTGGTCCTTGCGCTCCTCGAAGGCCTTCTGGGCAGCGCGATTCGCCTCCTCATCTGCGGTTCCGGGATGGACCCAGGTCTCGAAGGCCACGGTGCGACCATCCGGGCTCCAGACGGGTCGGAAGGCTCCCGTGGGTTGATCGGTCAGGCGCTGGGCCTCGCCGGGTCCGGAGATGGGCAGGACGTAAATCTGGGCTGACTTGTCCTTGCCGCGCCGGGTGGAGAACGCGAGACGGCCGCCATCCGGACTCCAGGCCGGGGATTCCTCGCTCTGCGGGGTCGAAGTCAGACGCCGGGGAGGGGTCCTGGAATCGGTCGCGACCAACCACAGGTCGCTGACCTGCCGGTCCTCCTCATAGGAAGGCTCGGTCACCGAGACCACGGCCCAGCGCCCATCGGGGCTCAGGACGGGGTTTCCGAGGCGCTTGAGATGCCACAGGTCTTGATGGGTCAGGGGCGGGCCGGCCAGGGCCGGAACCGTGAAGAGAAGGACGGCGAAGAGGGTGAAGAGATAGCGCATCCCGACCGCTTCTGAACCGGTCGGCCAAGCCCTCCAGGCCAAGGGCTCCTGAGGACCTGAATCGCCCTGGGACGCGAGACGGCCCTCCCCAGGAACCGGAGAGGGCCGCCAGATGTCTCGAAAGGCCTGCGAAGCCTCAGTCCAGGACCACCAGGACCTGGCCGTTCTCGACCTTGTCGCCGACCTTCACGCGGATCTCCTGGACGGTGCCGGCGACGGGGGCGGCCACGGCCGACTCCATCTTCATGGCCTCCAACACGACCAGGGTGTCGCCTTCCTGGATCGCCTCGCCCTCATGCACGGCCACCTTGACGACCATGCCGCGAACCGGGCTGCGGGCCACCTTGGCTCCGTCCAGATCCTCGACGACCGGCTTGGGGGCGGCCGGAGGCGGCTTCACCGCCCCGGCCGAGGAGGCCCGGACCGCCGAGGCCGCATAGCTGCTGGCTGCGGTGGGAGGGTCATCCAGGACCTCCACGTCCACTTCGTAGACCGTCTCGTCCAGGGTGATCTTCAGTTTCATCGATTCCTCCGGAACCTGGATATGTCCAGCGGTTTGAGTTCAGCGGTGGGCCTGGACCACGTTGTGGGAGGCCTGCAGGGTGGCCCTTCCCGAAAGGGCCCAAGGGTCCCCGCTGCGATGGCCGAGCACCCGGATCCGACGGACGACGGCGTGCTTGCCCAGATAGGCCGCCACGGCCGCTCCGATCAGCATGACCCGGGCAGGATCGATCCCCTCGGCCACGGCGGCCTGCTCGGGCTGAGGAGGAGGCGGAGCCGGGGGAGGCTCGACGGGCCGCTGACGAGCCTGGAACTCTCGGTGGAACTCGTCGAGTTCCGAGCGTGTGGCCATCCGCGAGGCCAGATAGCCCCCGACGGCGCCCAAGAGGAGTGTGACCAACCAGCGCATGGAGCCTCCTTGTGCCTTGTGCCTCAGAGCGGGATGTTGCCGTGCTTCTTCTGGGGGCGCAGCTCCCTCTTGCGATACAGCAGGTCCAGGGCCTCGACGAGATGGATCCTGGTTCGAGCCGGGTCGATGATGTCGTCGACGTGGCGTCGGCCGGCAGCCACGTAGGGGTTGGCAAAGGCTTCCCGGTAGGTCTCGGTCAGTTCCTTGCGCTTCGTGGCGGGGTCGGTGGCCTCCGAGATCTCCTTGCGGAAGATGATCTCCGCGGCCCCTTCAGCCCCCATCACGGCGATCTCGGCCTGGGGCCAGGCGAAGACCCGGTCCGCCCCCAGGTCCTTGCTGCACATCGCCAGATAGGCGCCGCCGTAGGCCTTGCGCAGGATCACCGTCAGCTTGGGGACCGTCGAAGCCGAGTAGGCGAAGAGCATCTTGGCCCCGTGGCGGATGATCCCGCCGTGCTCCTGGGTGACTCCGGGCAGGAAGCCCGGGATGTCCACGAAGTTCAGCAGGGGAATGTTGAACACGTTGCAGGTACGGATGAACCGCGCCCCCTTGCAGGAGGCGTCGATGTCCAGGACGCCTGCCCCGGAGGCCGGCTGATTGGCCAGCACGCCCACCGGGCGACCGGCCAG
The DNA here is from genome assembly GCA_022839105.1 of bacterium. GTDB lineage: Bacteria > Vulcanimicrobiota > Xenobia > Xenobiales > Xenobiaceae > Xenobium. The sequence goes on along the minus strand of JALHDH010000052.1, from coordinate 26,456 downwards.
CCGTCCGAAGCCGACGACCAGGTTGGGAGCGAAGTCGGCCTGCACCTCCAGGAGGTAGCCTTCGTCCAGGACCAGCTCCAGGACCCGACGCACATCGTAGGCATGCTTGGAGTCCAGGGGCAGGATGTCCCGCAATTCGGGGACCTCCTTCACCGGGCCGGCGAACTCGAGCAGCGGCGGATCCTCCAGGTTGTTGGAGGGCAGGAAGCCCAACAACTGGCGGCACAACTGCATGGCATGCTGGTCGTCCTCGGCGATGAAGTGGATGTTGCCCGAGCGGGTCATATGGGCATCCGCCCCGCCCAGGGCCTCCTGGGAGATCTCCTCGCCGGTGACCTGCTTGATCACCTGGGGCCCGGTGATGAACATCCGGGCCTGGCGGGTCTGGATGATGAAGTCGGTCAATGCCGGGCTGTAGGCGGCCCCTCCGGCACAGGGTCCACAGATCAGCGAGATCTGGGGGACCGCCCCGGAGAGCATCACGTTGTTGTAGAAGACCTTGCCGTAGCCCGAGAGGCTGTCGATCCCCTCCTGGACGCGAGCCCCGCCCGAATCATTGAGGAAGATGAACGGGGTTCCGGTCTTCAGGGCCCCCTGCATGGCCTCGACGATCTTGTCGCAGTGGACCTCGCCCGCGGCCCCACCCAGAGAAGTGAAGTCCTGGCTGGCCACGTGGACCTTGCGGCCCTCGATCGAACCGAAGCCCGTCACCACCCCATCCGCGGGGACCTCCTTGTCGGCCATGCCCAGATGGGTGCAGCGGTGCTGGGCAAAGAGCCCCTGTTCGCTGAAGCTGCCCGGGTCCAGCAGGACCTCCAGGCGCTCCCGAGCAGAGAGCTTGCCTTCTGCGTGCTGTTTTTCGACCCGCTTGGCTCCGCCGCCCTGCTGGAGCTTCTGGCGCCTCTCGGAGAGGATCTTCAAGCGCTCGGTCATCGTCAACATCGGATTCTTCCTTTCGCTGAGCAAGAGCAGGACGGGACTACATGGGCTCGACGGTGATCTTGTGCGAACGATCGCCCAGGGTCACCAGATAGCGCACCGGCTCGGTGATCCCGGTGTGTTCTCGAGCCTGGGCCACCGTGGCCGGCTGGGTCGAGACCGGGGCCTGCCCTGCGGGGCGGGCCACCGACCTGGGCCCCTGGGCCCGCTCCGAGAAGAACTTCGGGGCGGCGGTGGGGAACATCGCGTAGGTCAGCACGTCCTCGTCCGAGCCGTTGCAGCCCTTCAACTCCAGGGCCTCCGAACGCAGGACATTCCACTCGGGGTTGAGCAGGTCCGCCGGCCGGCAGGTGATCGGCTCCTTGCGGGAGCTGGCCTGGGCCTTCTGGATCACGTCCGGGTCCTTCTCGGCCGCCGTGGCTCCGTAATACCCCAGCATGAGGTCGGCGAACTCGGAGGTGATGGCCTTGTAGGGACCCATCAGGACGTTGAAGACCGCCTGGGTGCCGACGATCTGCGAGGAGGGGGTCACCAGGGGTGGATAGCCTGCGGCCTGGCGGACCCGCGGCACCTCCTCCAGGACCTGCTCGAGCTTGTCCCCCGCCCCCTGCTCGCGAAGCTGGCTCTCCATGTTGGAGATCATCCCGCCGGGGATCTGGGACTTGAAGATCCGCGTATCGACGGTCTGGTAGGCCGACATGAAGGCCTCGTAGCGCGGCGTGACCTGGTCGAAGTGGCGTCGGACCTTGTCGATGCGGTCCAGATCCAGCCGACTGTGGTAGGGCTGGCCTTCCAACATCTCGACCAGGCTCTCGGTGGGGTTGTGTCCCGACCCCAGGCACAAGCTGCTGACGGCCGTGTCCACGATGTCGGCGCCGGCCTCGATGGCCTTCTGCAGGGCCACCAGGGTCACCCCGGTGGTGGCGTGGGTGTGCACGTGGACCGGCATCTTCGCGCCGCAGGCCTTCTTGATGCCCTTGACGATGTCGTAGGCCGGCTGGGGCTTGAGCAGGGCCGCCATATCCTTGATGCAGATCGAGTCGCAACCCCGCGCCTGAAGCTGCCTGGCCAGCTCCACGAAGGCCTCGACCGTGTGGACCGGACTGATGGTGTAGCAAACCGTTCCCTGAGCGTGCTTGCCCGCCTTCTTGACTGCGGCGATGGCCCGCTCCATGTTCCGGATGTCGTTGAGGGCATCGAAGATCCGGAACACGTCGATCCCGTTGGCGGCCGAGCGTTCGCAGAAGCGGTCCACCACCTCGTCGGCGTAGTGCCGATAGCCCAGCAGGTTCTGCCCCCGCAGCAGCATCTGCAGCCGGGAGTTCGGCATCAACCTGCGGAAGGTGCGCAGCCGCTCCCAGGGGTCTTCGTTGAGGAAGCGGATGCAGGAGTCATAGGTGGCTCCTCCCCAGCATTCCAGGGACCAGTACCCCGCCTGGTCGAGGTCCGGGCAGGCCCCGACCATGTCCTCGGTGGCCATCCGGGTGGCCAGCAGGCTCTGGTGGGCATCCCGCAGGATCAGATCGGTGATTTCCACAAGTCGGCTCATGCGCTTGCGCTCCTCGTGAACTCCGCAGTTGGAGTCGATTCAGCGAGCCGCGGGGGCGGCTCCCTGGAGTTTCTGGAGAATCCTCTCGGCCGCCTGGGGGATCACCGTGCCCGGTCCGAAGACCTCCAGGCAACCCGCCTCGTGCAGGGCCGGATAGTCCTGGCGGGGGATGACCCCACCGGCGACCACCAGGATATCGGGCCGACCCAGCCGGGCCAGCTCCTCGATCAGTTGGGGGACCAGGGTCTTGTGCCCGCCAGCGAGCGACGAGACTCCCACCAGGTGGACATCGGCGTCCACCGCCTGACGGGCGACCTCCTCGGGCGTGCCGAAGAGCGGGGCCACGTCCACGTCGAAGCCCATGTCCGCGAAAGCGGCGGCGATCACCTTGGCTCCGCGGTCATGGCCGTCCTGGCCCATCTTGGCCACCAGCAGGCGCGGGCGGCGGCCCTCCTCCTCCAGGAAGCGGTCGGTCTGCCCGAGCACCTTCTGGATGGCCTGCTGCTCGCCGGCCTCTCCGGCGTAGACGCCGCGCAGCCCCTGGGACTGGCTGGAGTGACGCCCGAAGACCTTCTCGAGGGCCAGCGAGCACTCGCCCACGGTGGCCCCCACGCGCACGGCCTCCAGGGTCAGCTCCAGCAGATTCCCGGACCCTTCGGCTCCGGCGGAGAGAGCCGACAGGGCCGCCTCGACGGCATCGGGATCGCGCTGGGCGCGAAGCTCGCTCAGCCTCTGGAGCTGGCGCTCGCGCACGGCGGTGTTGTCCACCTCGAGGATCTCCAGGGGCTCGGCGGACTCGTCGACCTGCCAGCAGTTGACGCCTACGATGCGATCCCGCGAGGCGTCGATTCGAGCCTGCTTGCGGGCGGAAGCCTCCTCGATCCGGCGCTGGGGAAGGCCTTCCTCGATGGCCTTGGCCATGCCGCCCAAGGCCTCGACCTCCTGGATATGCTGCCAGGCCCGCTCGACCAGGCCGGCGGTGAGGGATTCCAGGGCATGGGAGCCGCCCCAGGGATCGACCACCGGCGTGATCTCGCACTCTTCCTGCAGCACCAGTTGGGTGTTGCGGGCGATGCGGGCCGAGAAGTCGGTGGGCAGGGCGATCGCCTCGTCCAACGAGTTGGTGTGCAGGGACTGGGTGTGTCCCAGGGCAGCGGCCAGGGCCTCGACGGCCGTGCGGGTCACGTTGTTCACCGGGTCCTGCTCGGTCAGGGACCAGCCCGAGGTCTGACAATGGGTCCGCAGCGCCAGGGACTTGGGGTTCTTGGGGTTGAAGGGCTGGATCAGGCGGGCCCACAAGAGGCGGGCCGCGCGGAGCTTGGCGACCTCCATCCAGTAGTTCATGCCGATGCAGAAGAAGAACGAGAGCCTCGGCGCGAACTCGTCGACCGAAAGACCCGTGGCCAGACCCGCCCGCACGTACTCCAGCCCGTCGGCCAGGGTGTAGGCCAGTTCCAGGTCCAGGGTGGCCCCGGCCTCCTGCATGTGGTAGCCCGAAATCGAGATCGAGTTGAACCGGGGCATGTGCCTGGAGGTGTAGGCGAAGATGTCCGCCACGATCCGCATGGAGGGGGCCGGCGGATAGATGTAGGTGTTGCGGACCATGAACTCCTTGAGGATGTCGTTCTGGATGGTTCCGGTCAGCTTCTCGCGGGGCACCCCCTGCTCTTCGGCGGCCAGGATGTACAGCGCCATGATCGGGAGGACCGCGCCGTTCATGGTCATCGAGACCGACATCTGGTCCAAGGGGATCCCTCCGAAGAGGACCCGCATGTCCTGGATCGAGTCCACGGCCACCCCGGCCTTGCCGACATCGCCCAGGACCCGCGGGTGATCCGAGTCATAGCCCCGGTGCGTCGCCAGGTCGAAGGCGATCGAGAGGCCCTTCTGGCCCAGGGCCAGGTTCCGACGGTAGAAGGCGTTGGACTCCTCTGCGGTCGAGAAGCCGGCATACTGACGGATCGTCCAGGGGCGCACGGCGTACATCGTGCAGTAGGGGCCGCGCAGGAAGGGAGGCAGGCCCGAGAGGTAGTCGACGTGGTCGAGCCGGGCCAGGTCATGGGCGGAATAGCGCCGCTTGACGGGAACCCCTTCGGGAGTCTGCCAGGGATGACCCGGGATCTCCTGGGCGAGGTCGGGCGTTTCCGCCTCGTCTCGGTGCCAGACCTGGGTGAAGTCCACGTTGTTCATCTACAGAGCCTCCAGGCGGGCGAGGATTCCGCCCGCGGTCTCGACGCGATCCGCGTCCCGGTGGATGAAGAGGTCGGCGCCGCGCTCCCGCAGGGTGTCGGCCTCGGCGGGAAGCCCCGCAACGGCCACCAGGGGCCGCTCGCCGGGGAGGGCGCGCAACTCCTCGAGGAGTCCGGCGTACTCCGGATCCTCGGCGCACAGGACCAGCACATCGGCCTGGGAACCCTGCGCCTCGGCCAGGGCCTCGGCGACCGACCCGAAGCCGGCCGGACTCTCGGTCATGAAGCCGGCGGCTCCCAGGAAGGTCACGCAGAACTGGGCGCGCACCCGACTGGTGGCGGAACCACCCAGCGGCGCCATCAGCACCCGGACGGGGCGACCACGGCGCTCCTCCAGGGTCCAGGTCCGCAGGCGCAAGGCTTCGAAGGCGGCGGCCAGGCGCCGGGGCTGAACCGGGGTGACCGTCTCCGCGGCCCCGGCAGGACCTTCGAGGGCGCCGAGCGGCCCGGCATGAGGCGGCTCGGCCCGGACGGCGTAGTGGCTGACGCCCACCAGCGAACCGCGCCCCGTGGCCAGGGCCTTGAGGCGGCGCTCCGCGGTGGCGGCGGCCTCCTTCTGGGGCAGGCCCTCCCGCAGGGCAGCGGCCATCCCGCCGGCCCTCTCGATGGCCTGCAGGCAGCTCCAGGCCTTCGCGGCAAGCTCGTCGGTGAGCCCCTCGAGATGGAAGGAACCCGCGCCGGGATCCACGACCCGGTGCAAGGAAGCCTCCTCCAGGAGAACCAGGGCCTGATTGCAGGCGTGACGCCGCGAGGCACGGACTCCGCCGCCCGCCGCGGCGTCCATCGGCTCGAGACACACGGCGTCGGCTCCGGCGCAGATTCCCGCAAAGGCTTCGACGGTCGAGCGGATCAAGTTGGTGTAGGGATCCCAGGCCGAACGGTGCAGACGACCGGTCCGGGCCACCAGGCGCGTGCGCCCCTGGCCTCCCAGAAGACCTGCCACCCTGGCCCAGAGGCGACGGAAGGCTCGCAGGCGCGCCATCTCGGGGAAGAGTCGGGGCGAGAGGGTGAACGAGAAGGCCATCCGGTCCAGGACGGCCTGGAGATCCAGGCCTCGGGCCACCAGGGCCCGTACCAGCTCCAGGCCGGTGGCCAGGGCCCAACCGGTCTGCTGGGCCACATCCGCCCCGCCCTCATGCCAGACGCCGGCATCCACGCCCAGGAGCGCCAGGTCGGGCGCCCCATGGGCCCGGCGGACAGCCTCCGCGGCTCGGTCCAGGTGGGAATCCAGCGAACCCGTCAGCCCCCCCTTGCGGGCCAGGAAACCCAGGGGATCACAGAAGAAGGCACCGGAACGAGGGGGTTCGGGAAGGGCCTCCAGCGCGGCGAGGGGATCCTCCAGGCCACTCAGGAAGACCGGAACCTCGATCCCCTCCAGGACGGCTCGCAAGGCCCCCGCGTCCGCCGGGCTCAGACGCAGGTCCACCGCCGTCTCGCCGCGGGTCAGCCCCTGGGCCAGAACCTGCCGGGAGTCCTGGTCCAGGTCCAGGGGAACCGCCACCAGAGGGGCACCGGGCTCGCCCAGGGCGCTGCCGCAGGCGGGGGTGACCGGCTTCCAGGCCGTCTCGGTCCAGGGTATCCCGGTGGGCCGATGCTCCTGGTCCTCCCGGATGGAGAGCGGGCGGACCTCGATCCCCTCCAGCGAGCGACGGGTGAGTTTGGCCAGGGGTGTCGCCTTGAGTTCCGCCTGGGCGGCCTCTTCCCAGGTCGAACGGGTCGGGACCGGGAATCGGACCGCAAGTTCCAGAGCCTCGAGCGTGCTCATCGTTCCTCCTTGCCCAGAAAACTGTGAGCCGGGGCATTCCAGGCTCCCAGGACGGACCCTCCCACCCGAAGAGGGCGAATCCCCCTTCCCGGGTGGACCCACGAAAACGCGCCCCTGCATCCGGCAAAGGCGCGCTCCGAGGAGCCGTCCTGACCAGCATATCCGTCCTTTCGGCAGACGAAACCTCTCCCGGACGGAAATTCAGTAGGTGGCCCAGAGGGTGCGCCGCAGCTTCAGGCTCCCCTCCATGCCGACCAGGTCGCGGACGTAGGTCGGATCGTAGGTCAACTCGACTCCTCCAGCCGAGATCGAGATCGTGCCCCCCTCGGTCCCTGGGGCTCCGGCGGCCGATTCGTCCTCAGGATTGCCGCCGTAGGCGATCAGGACACCACGGAGGAAGAGCCGGGCAGTGCCCAGATCGGCGCGGAAATCCTTCCAGGTGTAGAGCATCCCGGTCAGGCTCTGGTCCCCGCTGGAAACCGTGGTATCCGCGAGCTGCTTGCGCATCCTTTCGACGAAGGCCGCCTTGGCATCCCGCCCGCGTCCCCCGGCGGCCTGGTCCCACAGCTTGCGGAGGCGCTGACGCTGCTTGCGGTTCAGATCCGACATCGCCGCCTGAAGGGCCGAGACATCGGCGGAGGACAACCCGCGCACCGAGTCGGTGGTCACGTAGTCGAAGAGGGCCCCGAGGTCTCCTCCCCGCTCGACGTAGGCCCGGACAACGTTCGTCAACAGCGAACTCTTCGTGGCGACCTCGACGGGCATGGCCTCGACGGTGATGTCCCCCTTGGCATAGAGGGAGACCCCGGTCTCGGGGTCGGTCTCGAGAAGGCTCGAGCCCTGCAGATGGATCCCGCCCTCGCTGGTCATCGCGCCGATCCCGCTGGCGGACCCTTCCAGACGGATCGAACCCGGGGCCGTCAGGATGGGAGCCTTGGTGGAACCCTCGGGAGGTGCGAAGAGGATCCCCGGCCTGGCCCCACCGACCGTCAGGGTGGGATCCGCCAGCACAGCCAGACTGCTGATCCCGCTCTCGGAGGGGTTGACGAAGACGTTGTTCCGGATTTCCAGGGTCGCGCTCTCGGGGTCCACCATGACACCGCTTCCGCGGATCAGGACGGTCGCCGTGTCGACGCGCCGTCCGGTTCCCGGCTCGAACTGCTGCGCAGGAGGAATCTCCTGCTGGCCGTGATCCTGATCGAAGTATTCCAGCCAGGCCAGGTCGGGGTTGGACTCCTCGGTCCTCCAGATATAGACGCCTCCAGGCATCTGCGCATCCGAGGTGGAGGCCGCCGAGGCCTTGGGAACCGAATCCCATCCCATCCGCTTGAAGAGGTCCGAGGAATCCTCCTCCAAGACCCCCACGTTCCTGGGCGTGGTCCTGCCGACGGTGAACTCGTGCCCCTCCCCCACCACGATCTCGGACTCATTGCCCCCATCGAAGCGGATATTCCCCTGCCCATCGAGACGGACGCTCTTCAGGGCGCGCAGGCGGGCGGGCTCCTCGGGGTCCGCCGACCGGACCTTGAAGACCCCGTTCAGGGCGAGATCGGCCCGGATCTCGCCACCCGCATAGGCGGCAGAATCCATGCTGGCGGACTCATCCAGCGTCAGGTAGGCTTCCACAAGGCGCTGGACCACCGCCCGCCCCCCGACGAAGGCATCCGGGTTGGAAGGCTCGGATTCCCGGACTCCCCAGCCGGCCAGGCCCAGGACCCGGATGCAGGCGGTCCTTCGCGGCAGCAGGACCTCAGGTTCGCCCGGAGCCAGCCCGCGCCCATCCGGCGCGGCGCGCCAGATGGGAGTCGGGCTCTGGCCCAGGAGGTTGTTGACGGACACGAAGGGCATCGCCAGGCGAAACCTGAGATCGTCGCCCTGGGTGTCGGGCAGGCCATCCGGCCCGGAACTGCCGGATCCACCGTCCTCATAGTTGAACTTGATCCGGAACTCGGTCCCCCTCCAGTCCGACCGGGCCTGCAGGCGGGTCAGGGCATACTGCAGACCCGATTCGGCAGCCATCAAGGCCGCCTCGCGCTCATGAAAGCTGGCTGAGAGAGCCGAACCGCCGGCCCCCATCAGGACCACCCCGGCCACCAGCATGACGACCAGCATGACCACAAACAACGTCGTGACCAGGACGATCCCCGGCCTTCTGGCACGAACCCTGTTCAAGGACCTCACCGCCCGAATCCCTGAGAGTCTCGAGGGATCCAGGTTCGCGATCGAAGGGGGTTGAACCTGTCCGCGGGGATCGAGAGGTCAGGAGTCCAAAGCCACCCGAAGCGGGGCCCCGGTCCGGGCCAGCACCAGCTCGAGCGGAACGCCGGGGGCGATCTCGCGCAGAACCAGCCCTTCCGGAGCGACCTCGATCACGGCCAGGTCGGTCACGATCACGTTCACCACCCCCACCGCCGTCAGGGGCAGACTGCAGACCTGGTTGATCTTGGAGGTGCCGTCCTTGCTGGTGTGGGTCATCAGGGCCATGACCTTGCGGGCTCCCGCCGCGAGATCCATGGCGCCCCCCATCCCGTTCACCTTCCGACCCGGCACCATCCAGTTGGCCAGATCGCCCGTGGCCGAGACTTCCAGCGCCCCCAGGACGGCCCAGTCCACGTGTCCGCCCCGGATCATGGCAAAGGAGAGCGAGGAATCGAAGAAGGAAGCCCCGGGTTGGACGGTGACCGTCTCCTTCCCGGCGTTGACCAGGTAGGGCGAGACCTCCTCCTCGGTCGGGTGGGGGCCCAGGCCCAGGATCCCGTTCTCGGAGTGGAGCCGGACATTGCGTTCGGGCGGAAGATATTCGGCCACCAGGGTGGGCAATCCGATCCCCAGGTTGACGTAGGTGCCCGAACCCAGCTCGCGGGCTGCCCTCCACGCCATCTGCCGACGCGACCAGCCCAGGACGCCCGGCTCGTCCGGAGGGCACGAGTCCATTCCGGTCGCGGGGGAGCCCGCGGGACGGGTGGTCCTCTTCTCGATGTCCAGACGATAGCCGACGCCCTGGAAGATGCGCTGCACGAAGATCCCCGGGGTGTGGACCTGGTCCGGGTCCAGGACTCCGGGCTCGACCAGTTCCTCGACCTCGGCGATCGTGCAGCGGGCGGCCATGGCCATCAGGGGTGCGAAGTTCCGGGCCGACTCCCGATAGACCAGATTGCCCTCCCGATCCCCCTTCCAGGCCTTGATCATGGCGAAGTCCGCCGAGAGGGCGGTCTCCAGGATGCAGGGCCTGCCCCCGAACTCCATGACGGTCTTGCCCTCGGCGACGGTGGTCCCCACCCCGGTCGGCGTGAAGAAGGCCGGGATCCCCGAGCCGGCGGCCCGCATGCGCTCGGCGAAGGTGCCCTGGGGGTTGAGATCGATCTCCACCTCGCGATTGAGGATCTGCCTCTCCAGATCGGGATTGCCGCCCACGTAGGAGCCGACGAAACGCCGGACCTGATGACGCTCCAGCAGCCTGACCAGGCCCTTGCCCTGGTTTCCGCAGTTGTTGCTCATCACGATCAGGTCGCGGAGATTGCGACGATACAACTCATCGATGCAGTTCTCGGGGATGCCGCAGAGTCCGAAACCGCTGAACATGATGGAAGCGCCGTCCTGGACGTCGCGGAGGGCCTCGAGCGCTCCGCTGCAGACCTTGTTGCTCATGATGACCGACCTCTTCTGGATTGCCGACGGCGCGCGCAGGCCCGCCGGAAGAGCCGAGCCTTCGCGGGGGGCGGCACGGGGCCTGCCGTTCTCCGGGGCCTGAAGGAGCCGGCCGGGTCCGGCGTGAAGGGTCGCCCTCGATGAGCGTCAGGGACAAGGAGATTCTGGGGACCGGTCGCTTCCTGCGCCTGGTCCGAGCCGAGGACTGGGAATTCGTGGAGCGCCCCGGGGTGAAGGCCATCGTGGCCATCCTGGCCGAGCACGACGGCCATCTGGTCCTGGTCGAGCAGTACCGCCCCCCCGTGGGCCGCCGGGTGGTCGAGTTGCCGGCGGGCCTGGTGGGAGATGTCCCCGGCGCCGAGGACGAGAGCCTGGAAGAGGCCGCCCGCCGGGAACTGGAAGAGGAGACGGGCTTCTTCGCCCGCGATTTCACCCCGCTGACCGTCGGCCCGGCCACGGCGGGCGCCACCTCCGAGATCCTGACCTTCCTGCGAGCCGACGGGCTACGCCGGACCTCGGCCGGAGGCGGCGATTCCACCGAAGACATCCAGGTCCATCTGGTCCCCTGCGACCAGATCGATCGCTGGTTGGCCGAGCGGAAGAACACCGGAGTCCTGGTGGACGCCAAGGTCTACACGGGCCTGTACTTCTGGCTGCGGGAGCGCCAGCACGACGGCCGCTGATCGACCGGGCCAGGACTGGCTCCACACGCAGGGGTGTCCCGGACTCGGGCGAAGATCCACTCGAGGTGTTTCCGGTGCTGCAGCGGTTGTTCACGGTGGATGAGGCGAACCGGGCCCTGGAGCGGATCCGCCCCATCCTGGTCGAGCTGGTCGGCCTGCGCCGCCGACTGGATGGCCTGATCCGCGAGATGCACCGGATCCACCGGGAGGTCCACTCGGAGGGAACCCACCCGGGTCCGGACCTGCGTGAGCGCCTGGAGGCGGGCCTGGCAGGGCTTTCGGCCCTGGACACCCGGATGAAGGAGCTGGCCTCGAGAATCCAGGCTGAAGGCGCCGTCCTCAAGGACCTCAAGAGAGGTGTCGTGGACTTCCCCGCCGTGCTCGAGCGCCAGCCCGTCTATCTGTGCTATCTCCTGGGCGAAGATGAGGTCTCCTGGTGGCATGAGGTGGAGGAGGGCTTCCAGGGACGCCGCCCCCTTCCAGCCCGCCAGAATCGCGGAGAGACAGGTTTATCCTGAGCCTGCCGATCGGTAGGATGGGTCTGAACCCCATGCCTGAATCCACTCCCCCACCCTCCGGTCCGCCCTCACGGCCTTGGCAGCGCGGCCGGGTCCTCTGGCTCGTTCTTCCCCTCCTCATGCTCGTGGCGTTCCTGACCTTCGGGCGGGGCCTTGAGTTGAAGAGGGTCCGAATCGGAGGCCATGAGCTCCCCCTGGAGCCGACCGGCCGGAGCCTGGTGATCTCCCAGGCCTCCCCCACCGTGCAGGTCGATTTCAATATCCTGCCGATTCCCGGGTTCCATGTCGGGCTCGACGGGAAGAGCCTGCCTCTGGAGGGCGGATGGCCTCCAGGACGACGCACGGCCACCCCGGAGCCCCTGGCCGACGGGCCGCACGAACTGACCCTCCAGACCGGGGACCGCCACCGGGTCTGGAGGTTCAACGTGGACACCCGCCCCCCGGAGGTCGAGATCCTCTCGCCGGCGCAAGGGGCCTTCTTGAGCGGGAACACCGGGATCCTGCGAGGGAAGTCCGAGGCGGGTTCCGAGATCGAGGCCCGAAACGGAGAGGCTCGGGTCCAGACCCGGCCCGCCTCTGACGGGTCCTTCTCGCTGGAGGTGCCGATCCGGCACGGTCCCAACGCGATCCGCTGGGAGGCCCGCGATGCGGCAGGAAATCGCCGGACCGGCACGTTGGAGATCTCCTGCGACCAGACCCCGCCCCGGCTCGAGCTCTCGCTTGACGGGCAACCCGGCGGGCAGGATGGCGAGCTGGTCGTGGGGACCGGCTCTCCGCTCCTGCGGATCCAGGCCCTGGACCCCGAGAGCGGACTGGCCGGACTCGAAGTCCGCGTGGATGCCGGCAAGACCCGCCCGGTCCCCCTCCCTGCCGAGGGGAAGGCCGCGGAGATCCGACTCCCAGGCCTCCCCGACGGCCTGCGCAAGGTGGAGGTCCAGGCCCGCAACCAGGCCGGAGGGCTCTCCACCGGCCACCTGGAGTTCCTCGTCGACAGCACCGAGGAGTTCGGTCGGGCCACCCTGACCCTGGGCGCCCGCGGACGAGACGTCGAGGAGCTGCAGCGGCGCCTGGCCGATCAGGGCTACCTGCGAAGCGCGGACATCGCCGGGCACTTCGGCGAGCCCACCCGTCAGGCGGTGCGGGCCCTGCAGGAGGAACTGGGGCTGCGGGTGGACGGAATGGCCGGCCCCTACACCATCGCCGCCCTGAGCTCCCGCATCTACGTGAACCTGGCCGAATTCTCGCTGGTCCTGGTAGACTGGAAGGGCGAGGAGCACACCTGGCCGATCGCCCACGGGACGCCCGACCACCCGACCCCGACGGGGTCCTTCGTGGTGGCCGACCTGGCCCGGGACCCGACCTGGATTCCCCCGGACTCCCCCTGGGCCCGGGAGGCCCGCGTCACCCCGCCCGGCCCCGGGAATCCCCTGGGGACGCGCTGGATCGGCCTGGACCATGGCCTGGTGGGAATCCACGGCACTCCCGCAGAGTGGACCATCGGCAGCCGGGCCTCGCACGGCTGCGTCCGCATGACGGTGCCGGACATCGAGGATCTCTTCGAGCGGGTGAACCTGGGCACTCCCGTCCGAATCCTGGCCGGCAACGAGGCGGACCCCGTCGTGAGCAGGTTCTGGCCCTGAACCCGCTGGTAACATTTCCGGTACATCTTGTCTGTTGGAGCCGACTACGATAAGGGCATGAAGATCCATTCCGGCTCCGACCTGTACCGCCTGGCCCACGAGGCTCCCGTCCGCGCGCCTCAGGAGGACCCCTCCTCGAAGGGCGCAGCCGCCGAACCGGTGGACGGTCTGGACCGGAATCGCGATTCGGCAGGCCTGCTGCACAGGCTGGGGAGCGCGACCCTGGACGGCGTGCGCGCCGCCACGGACTTCATCGAAGAACACCCGGCCGCCGAGAGCGCGGTCAACCAGACCCTGGCGCTGACCCGCAGCCTGAAGGCCTTCCCCAGCTTCATCTACCCGACCATCCTGAACGCCAGCGCGACCGAGCAGGGCCAGATCTATGATGTCCTGGACTCCCTGCCCCTCAAGGACGTCAACTCGGTCAAGTCGATCACCATGGTCCCCGAGATCCCGAACAACAAGCCCGGGTGGGTGACCCGGGGGCGGGCCTGGGACTTCAACGTGACCAACTTCATCGAGCTCTCGCGCAAGGAGCTTCAGAACCCCGAGTCCTTCCGCAAGGTCCTGATCCACGAGATCGGCCACACCAAGGACTACGAGAGCGCCTGGTTCAACCTCGTCGGCGAGGAGTCCAGCAGGAAGCCCTTCGGCGAGGGGCCCCATATCAGCGAGTACGCCAAGACGAACAACAAGGAAGACTACGCCGAGACCTACGCGAACTACCACATCGACCCCGAGCGGACCCGAGAAGAGGTCCCCGAGAAGTTCGAGGCCATCCGCAAGTCCGAAGAGCCGAACTTCGTCGAGCGCCTGATCGACCGCAAGGAATTCCGCGAGACGGGCCGCTGGCTGGGTGAGAACCTGGCCGAGAACCAGGCCACCCGGAACGGCCTGCAGGTCGTGCACTCCCTCTCCGGCGGCATCCAGGCGGTCCACGGCATGGACCAGTTGCGCAAGGCCTCCAAGACGGGCGACCCCCTGCACCATTACCAGGGAGTCCTGAACCTGACCGCCGGAGTCCTCTTCGGCAGCGGCCTTCTGGGCCTGCCCGGCATGGCCGTGCACAGCGCCCAGCGCGCGCTGAACCGGGCCGTGGCCCGGGGTGAACTGACCACCCTGGACGCCGACGCCGGGGTGCGCACCCTGAGCGACCCCATCGAGAAGGCCATCCGAGGGGCCGGCTCCAAGGTCGGACTCCTGCAGCCCTTCCGCCCGCTCAAGGAGGACTTCCCCGATGCCAGCCCCAAGCGCGTCCGCGCCCTGGGCGTGGCCACGGGTGGAGCCCTGGGCGGCGTGGCCGGGTCGATTGCCGGTCCCTATGGCGGAGTCCTGGCGGGCTACCACCTGGGCGGCCCGGTCGGAGGCGCCGTGGGGCTGGTGGTCGGGGCCTTGGGCGGCTATGCCCTGGGAACCGAGTTGGGGGGCCGCGCGGGTGGCGCCTTGACCCGGGCCTTCGGAGCCTGAAGCCTCAGCCGGGCTGGCCCGCCGAAGCTCGCAGCCGCCCCACCCCCTGGTAGACCCACAGCAGCAGGGCCAGGAGCCGATCCCCGCTGGCCAGGTCCTCGGGCCCCAGCTTCTGGTTCATGGTTCGCCGGGCCTGAGGGGTTTCGACCACCATACGGACCATATTCCCCTGGATCTTCATGTCCCGCCCCGTCATCCCGCTCGGCAGGCCCGGGCTGAGGTTGGCCACCAGATTTCCCAGGTCCAGACCCGGAACCTGCAACTGCAGGAAGATCCGATCCTGCACCTTATCCCTCCAACGGCGCCGGGTCTTGCCCCGTCGGGTCTTGTAGGACTCCAGGCGCTCGGCCTTGCGCACGACCTCCAGGCAGAACCTGGCCCCATCGGCCAGACGGCCCTGGAAATCCAGCCAGGGCTGCCGATAGGTCAGGCGGGTGCGCCCCCCGCCCTCAGGCGTCCGGGTCACCTGGAACTCCCGCCAGGGGTAGTCGCGAAAGTCGATTTTCAGACGGAGGGGACGATCCGCGGGGAGGTCCGTCCGCAGGACGCGCAGGAGGCGCAGGGGCTCCAGATACCGCAAGTCCTCGAGATCCTGCGAGTCCGCGCGAAAGAAGAGCGGAATGCAGACCACCGCCCCCACCAGACAGAACGCACCGGGCCAGGCCAGCCAGGAGATGTCGGTGGACAGGCCCAGAAGCCCGACCCCAAGGAAGAAGAGGAGCGCCCCGCCGCAGCCGAAGACGCCCCCCCGGCGCTCGGCCTTCCGATCCTCTTGTTGTGCCAGCTCCAGACGAGCGATCAGCTCACCCGGAGTCCCCTCGAACTCATGGATGCCTTTCTTCATGATGGGAATTTCTCCCGAGACCGACCCGGTTCCCCCTGGCAGGCAACCGGGCGCGGGCTGCGAAGGGATGCTCGGCAAGGAGGACCACCATGGACCAACGGATGAAGAGGCTTCAAGACCTGGGAGTCCCGGAATCGATCCGGTGGCTGGCCGGCGAGCCTCATGGCGAGGACCTTTTCTTCTTCCGCTGCGGAGAGGTGGATTCCCCGGAGGCCATGCGCTTCCCGGAAGGTCTCCCCGCCGAGCCTCTCTGGCAATTCGACTGGTGGGTGACCGCCGCGCGCCGACGGGACGGGCATTTGGAGTACCTCGGCTTCGACGCGAACGATCCCGAGAACTGGCAACTCCTGGCCACGAGCGAAAAGGGCCTCCTGACGAACCTCTTCTCGGATCTGATCGAGGACGAGGACTGGGAGGAAGAGGAGGAGGAGGCCCTGCGAGCCCTGCGCGAGGCCGCCGAACAGGTGGGCTTCGAGGGCCTGGACGGGCTTCTGGCCTTCCAGGCCGAGCACGCCGGGGACGAGGACTACACCGAGACCCTGGCCGAGTGGACCCGGACCCTGTAGGAGGTTGAAGATGCCCACCGTTTTCACGCGGATCCTGCAAGGAGAGCTCCCTGGCCGCTTCGTCTACCAGGACGACCGCTGTGCGGCCTTCCTCTCGATCGCCCCCCTGCAACCGGGCCACACCCTGGTCGTGCCCCGGCAGGAGATCGACCACTGGGTCGATCTGGATCCCGATCTTGCCGCCTGGTGCATGAAGATCGCCCAGAGAATCGGCCGGGCCCAGATGCGGGCCTTCAGACCGAAGCGGATCGGCCTGATGATCGCCGGGATGGAGGTCCCGCATACCCACCTGCACGTGGTCCCGATCCAGGCAGAGCGGGATCTGGACTTCGCCAGGGCCGATTCAGGCGCCCTGGGCGAGGACCTGGAGCGGGCGGCCGAATCCTTGCGGAAGGCCCTGGAAGCCGAACCGGGGCCCTGAACCGGGATCCCATCGGCACGCAAGAGGGCTGGGGAAGGATTTTCCCGGCCTGTCTTGAACTTTCATGGCTCCATCTTGACCCTGACCGAAGTTGATGCTGCATTCAAACGTCCATCTTGAGGCCCTGGCCTACGAACTCCCCCCCCACGTCGTCCGGACCACGTCGCTGTACGAGCGCCTGGCCCCCACGCTCAAGCGCCTGGGGATCCCCGGTGAGTGGCTGGCTTCCCTTTCTGGCGTGGAGGAACGCAGGTTCTGGGAACCCGGAACCTTCGTCCCGGACATGGCCTCCCGGGCCGCGCGCAAGGCCCTGGAGCGCTCCGGAGTGGCGCCCGAACAGATCGGGTGCATCCTGAGCACTTCGGTGTACAAGGACTTCCTGGAGCCTTCGGTGGCCTGCATGGTGCACCACGACCTGGGCCTCCCCCCCGAGGCCCTGAACATGGACATCGGCAATGCCTGCCTGGCCTTCCTCAGCGGGATGTCGCTGGTCTCGCGGATGATCGACCAGGGGCAGATCCAGGCCGGCCTGGTGGTGGACGCCGAATGCTCGCGCGCCATTGCCGAGGCCACCCTGCAACGCCTGACGGCCCCGGACATCGACCTGCCGGGCTTCTCCAAGGAGTTTGCCGCCCTGACCCTGGGATCCGGTGCGGTGGCGGCAGTCCTGACGCATTCCTCGATCTCCCGCAGCACCCATCGGGTCGTGGGGCACGTCACCCTGGCCAACACCAGTTACTGCAAGCACTGCATCGGCAGGATCAGCGAGATGATCACCGACCAGACCAGCCTGATGAAGGGCGGTGTCGAGCTGGCCAGCCGGACCTGGGCCCTGGCGGCCCGGACCTTCGGATGGACCCGCGACAACATCAAGCAGTTCATCTGCCACCAGGTCGGGGCCCGGCACCACAAGCTCCTCTTCGAGACCTTGGGTCTGGACTCCACCCGGGCCTTCCAGACCTTTCCCTTCCTGGGCAACGTGGGACCCGCCTCGGTCCCCCTGACCCTGGCGATGGCAGACGAGCGAGGCCACGTGGTTCCCGGAGACCGGATCGGCCTGATGGGGATCGGAAGCGGGCTGAATTGCGCCATGATGGAGATCGTGTGGTAGACAAGACGAACCGGAAGACCCCCTGGCGTCCCCTGTACCCCTTTGAGTCCAACTGGATTCACCTGCCCTCGGGGCCGCGCATGCACTACCTGGACGAGGGGGAAGGCGAGCCGATCCTGGCCCTGCACGGGAACCCCACCTGGTCCTTCTATTACCGGGAACTGGTCAAGGCCATGCGGAAGGACCACCGCGTCGTGGTGCCCGACCACGTGGGCTGCGGTTTGTCCGAGAAGCCCCAAGGCTACAGCTACCGGCTCGCCCAGCACATCGACAACCTGGAAGCCCTGGTGGACCGGCTGGACCTGGAGCCCTTCAACCTGGTGGTGCACGACTGGGGCGGCGCGATCGGGATGGGCCTGGCCGTCCGTCGGCCCGAGCGGATCAAGCGGATCCTGCTGTTGAACACCGCAGCCTTCCGGATGCCGGTGCTGCCGCGGATTCTGCTGCTGGCCCGCTGCCCCGTGCTGGGTCCGCTCTTGATCCGGGGGCTGAACGCCTTCGTCCTGGGCGCCCTGCTGACCAGCACGAAACGGAGCATCCCCCCGGCGGTCTGGTCGGGGTACCGGTTCCCCTATGACTCGTGGGCCAACCGGGTGGCCATCCTGCGCTTCGTGCAGGACATCCCGATGGCGCCCCGGCACCCCTCCTACCAGACCCTGACCGAGATCGAGCAGGGCCTGCCGCTGCTGGCGGGAAAGCCCATCAGCGTGGCCTGGGGGGCGCTGGATCGGGTCTTCGACGACCGCTTCCTGGATCGCTGGAAGGAAATCTTCCCGGAGGCCGACTTCACCCGCTTCCCGGACGTGGGCCACTACTCGATGGAGGACGCCTCCGAGCGGATCCTGATGCGGCTGCGCGATCTCCTGGCCCGCCCCTCATGACCTCCACAGAGCCAGCCAACGCCAATATCGCCATCCACCTCCCCGAGGTGGCCGAGCGCCATCCCGAGACCGACGCCGTGGTCTTCCTGAGGGGGCGCTCCTACGACTCCTGGTCCTTTGCGAAGCTGAACCGGACCTGTGACGCCTATGCCCACGCCCTGGTCCGCTCGGGGGCCCGGCGGGGGGACAAGGCGCTCCTGATGGTCCGTTCGGGACCCGAGCTCATCGCGGCCACCTTTGCCCTCTTCAAGATCGGGGTGCGTCCCGTGCTGCTGGATCCCGGGATGGGGCTGAAGGGGATGCTGCGCTGCGTGCGCCACATCCAACCCGACCTCTTCCTGGGGATCCCCCAGGCCCAGGCCATGCGCTGGCTCTTCCCCGGATCCTTCCGCACCGTACGCAAGGCCTTCACGGTCCACGGCTGGTTCCCCGGGGCTCCCACCCTGGAGAAGCTGGCCGAGGGGATCTCCGAGGCCTTCCCGGTCGCCGAGGTTTCCCCGGACGAGACAGCCGCCATCCTGTTCACCTCGGGCAGCACCGGCCCGGCCAAGGGGGTGGTCTACCAGCACGGGATGTTCCAGGCGCAGGTTCGGGCGCTCAAGGCCCTCTTCGACTTCCAGCCCGGCGAGATCGACATGCCGGGCTACCCGCTCTTCGCCCTCTTCGACACGGCGCTGGCCATGACCAGCGTGATCCCCGAAATGAACCCCAGCCGTCCGGCCACCTGCGATCCCGCCCGCCTGGTCGAGGCCATGCTGCGCTTCAAGGTGACGACCTGTCAGGGCTCGCCCGCCATCTGGACCCGGGTCGGACGCCACTGCCTGGAGCAGGGGGTCGTCTTCGAGGACCTGCGCCGGGTGATCACCTTCGGGGCCCCGATCTCGGGCGTTCTGGTCGAGACCTGGCGCGAGGTCCTGCCCGAGGCGGGCGACGTCTTCACGCCCTACGGCGCCACCGAGGCCTTGCCGGTGGCCTTCATCTCGGGTCGGCAGATCCTGGAGGAGACCGCCGAGCGGGCCACCGAGGGGGCCGGGACCTGCGTGGGACTGCCCGCTCCGGGCATCGAGTTGCGCGTGCTGCGGCTGAGCGACGAGCCGATCCCCACCTGGGACGAGGAGCTCCTCCTGCCCCCGGGCGAGGTCGGCGAGGTGGTGGTCCGCGGCGAGGTGGTGACCCGCGAGTATGCCGGCCTTCTCGAGGAGACCCGGGGCGCCAAGATCTCCGGCGCGGACGGCTCGATCTGGCATCGCATGGGCGATCTGGGCTATCTCGACGAGCAGGGGCGGCTCTGGTTCTGCGGACGAAAGGCCCACCGGGTCCAGACCGCGCAGGGGACCCTCTTCCCCGTGCAGGCCGAGGGGATGGCCAACAACCACCCGTCGGTCTTCCGCTCCGCCCTGGTCGGCGTGGGAGCACCCGGTCGGCAGGAGCCCGTCCTGGTCGTCGAGTTGGAGCCCGGGCACCTGCCGAAGGAACTCGAGCACGAGGAGAGGCTGATCCGCGAGATCCTGGCCCGCTACAGCGAGCATGAGGCCTTCCGGGCCATCCAGCGGGTCCTCTTCCACCCCGGCTTCCCCGTGGATCCGCGCCACAACGCCAAGATCCACCGGGAGGAACTGGCCGTCTGGGCCGCCGGGCAGTTGGCCTCCCGATGAGGGATTGCCTGGTCATCGGGGGCGGAGGATTCCTGGGCCAGGCCCTGGTGCGGGCCTTGCGCGAGCGCGGAGACCGCGTCTGCGTGCTGGCCCGCCAGCGTCACGCCACGGTCGAGGCCATGGGGGCCGTATCCCTGCAAGGCGACATCGCCGACCCCCAGGCCACCCTCGAAGCCTGCCGGGGTCGGGACCTGGTCTTCCACACGGCCTCCAAGGCCGGGGTGTGGGGCCCGGATTCCGAATACGAGCGCATCAACGTCCAGGGGACCCGCAACGTCCTGGACGCCTGCCTGAAGGCCGGGGTGCCCGGCCTGGTCTACACCAGCACCCCCAGCGTGATCTACCACCCCCGGGTCCAGGTCAAGGGGGTGGATGAGAGCCTCCCCTACCCCGAACGCTTCGAGTGCGCCTACGCGCGCACCAAGGCCCAGGCCGAGAGAATGGTCCTGGAAGCCCACGGCCAGGAGGGCCTCGCCACGGTCGCCCTGCGTCCCCACCTGATCTACGGGCCCGGGGATCCGCACCTGATCCCCCGGGTCCTGCAACGGGCCCGCGAGGGCCGCCTCTTCCAGGTCGGAGACGGGACCAACCGGGTGGACCTGACCTTCGTGGACAACGCGGCCCAGGCCCACGTGCTGGCCGGCGACCGGATCGAGATCGCGGGCGGACGCGCCTACTTCCTGAGCGATGGCGAACCGGTGGCGCTCTGGCCATGGATCGCCGGAGTCCTGGAGCAGGTGGGGATCCCGCCGGTCCGGCGCACGCTCTCCTATGGGACGGCTAGGGCCCTGGGAATCGCGATGGAGGGAATCCATTCCCTGCTGCGCCTGCCCGGGGAGCCCCGGATGACGCGCTTCGTCGCCTCGCAACTGGCCACTTCCCACTGGTTCGACATCTCGGCCGCCCGGCGCGAGCTGGGCTACGAACCGCAGGTCTCGGGGGCCGAAGGGACCCGACGCCTGATCGAGTGGATCCGGTCCGGAGGGCTGGAGAGGGCCTGAGCCCCGCCGGCAAGGCCTCGGTCGACCCGAACGCGAAGCGGTTCAGGGAGCCTCAAGCCTCTGCAGGAGGTAAGCCTCGGTGACCCCGTCCGGAGCGAAGTTCTCCACCCTCAGTGCGTCGCGCACTCCATAGCGCCGACCGAACCACTGGCGGACCGGACTTGCCCCCCCGTCCAGTCAGAGCAGGAGGACCGGCCTGGGGAAGGGCGCCATGACCCGTTCGATCTCCTGGTTGGCCACCTGCTCGGACCACAACCGATGCACCGGCAACAAACCGGAGGTGGCGTAGTCGGGGGTGTACTCGTAGAAGGCGAAGCCCCTGGGGTCCAGGCGATAGAAGATCTTCTCGCGGGCGTAGTAGTACAGGAACGGGTGGAGCGCGTAGTTGTCGAAGCCGGCCACCGAATCCGCCTGCCCTCCCAGACTCCGGACCCATCGGGCCGGGGCCTGGAAGCCCCCCGAGCGGAAATAGCTCGAGACCCGATAATCCCGGATCAGGGCCAGGTTCACCAACCCCACCAGGACCAGCACCGACCAGGCCAGCGGGCGCCAACGCCCTGCCCCCAGGGCACCCGCCCCCAGGAGCATGCCCAGGTAGGGGATCAGGAAGACGTAGTAGCGGGGCCGGGACAGTTCCGGAAACTTCAAGGCGATCCCGGCCAGCAGAAGCCCCACGGGCGCCAGCAACAAGACCAGCAAGGGCATCCCGCTTCGCGGCGCGAGCGTCCGCAGGCCCACCAGGAGCAGCCCCCACAAGAGCAAGGAACCCAGAATGTCCACCGGTCCCTGGGGAAGCCCCCCCCCGGTCAGGGCGCCCAGGTGTTCCAGGCCCGTCTCCATCACCATCATCCGCCCGGCCAGGCTCAGAGCCAGACCCGGCGCCGGACCGGCCTGCAGGTCCCGCCCCGAGCGGTTCTGCAACTGCCCCAGGAAGCCGGGAATCCAGGGCAGGTACAGAAGGGCGCACAAGCCCCAGCACAGGGCGAGCAGACCCAGGCGGTGGCGCCCTTTCCACGCCGCATGGATCAGGTGGGCGGCCAGCACCAGGAAGCCCAGGTAATGGCTGTAGAGGAGGAGGCTGGAGGCGACCCCCAAGGCGAGCCCCCAGGTCCAGCGCCCGGTCTTCAATGTCTGGAGATACAACCAGGAAGCCAGGAGCGAGAGGGGACTGAGCAGGGCGTAGCTGCGGATCCAGGTATCGTATTCCCAGGCCGGACAGGCCACCGCGTACAGACCCGCCGCGCACAGACCCACCCGCTCGTCGAAGAGCTCCTTCCCCAGCAGGAAGGTGAGCCCCACGGCCAGGGTCCCCAAGAGGACGAAGGGAATCCGCATCGGAACCTCGTCGTGGCCCACGACGCGCAACCATCCCGCCAACCACAGATAGGAGGCCGGGGGATGACGGTCCGCCTGGAGATAGTCCAGGACCTGGGGCACGGGATTCCGGCACAGGTAATAGGACCAGCCCTCATCGGGATTCATGCGCGGCACCGTGGCGGCGGCCAGGCGGAAGGCCAGCCCCGTCACCAGGATCAGCGCCAGCCAGGTCGCGGTCCGCATCTGCATGGCGCGCCGGTTCGGCGCCCTGGAGGGCGCCCCTGCCCCAGATGCTCGGACGGATTCCTGCAGGGCGCGCGCCCTCAGGCTGGAATCCCCTCTTCATGAAATCCCTGACCGAACACCTGTGGTTCGAGGTCCCGACCCGCCGGGGCTTCCTGAACATCACCCCCCAGGTCGAGGCCCTGGTCCGGCGCAGCGGGATCCAGGAAGGCCTGTGCCTGGTCAACGCCATGCACATCACCGCCAGCGTCTTCATCAATGACGACGAGCCGGGGCTGCACCAGGACTTCGAGCGCTGGCTGGAGGGCCTGGCTCCCCACGAACCCCTCTCGCGCTACCAGCACAACCGGACCGGCGAGGACAACGGCGATGCCCACCTCAAGCGAACGGTCATGGGCCGGGAGGTCGTGGTGGCCGTGACCGACGGCAAGCTGGACATGGGGCCCTGGGAGCAGATCTTCTACGGCGAGTTCGACGGCCGCCGCCGCAAGAGGGTCCTGGTCAAGGTGCTGGGCGAGTAGGTCGCACCTCGATCCCAAACCCCATGAGGTGACGCCCCGAGGTGGGGCGTGGAGGCAACCATGAACCGGTGGCGAGCCCTGGGGATCCTGATCCTGACCCTGACGCTCCTCCTGGGCCTGATGGCGGAGATCCACGCCCAGGGGCGCACCCGAACCGGCTCCGCCCAGGAGCGTCGCCAGAGGTTCCCGACCTCCAACCCGCGCGGAGTTCCGATGGGCCTGGCCCTGAAGGCCACCCCGGACGGCACCGGTTGGGTGGTGACCCAGGTCCTGCCGGATTCACCGGCCTCCAAGGCCGGCCTGGTTCCGGGCGACGTGCTGGTCCAGGTGGATGGAGAGAGCCTGACCGCCCCCTTGCACCTGGCCCAGGCATGGGCGGCTCTTTCCGGCGGCCAGAACATCGAGGTGGGCCTCCTGCGAGAAGGGGCCCTCCTGACCTTCCGACTGGTCCGGCCCCAGGCCCCAGGCTCGGCGGCCGAGAGCCTGATGAAGGAGGCGGGCGGGCGCGTGGCCTGGCAGCCTCCCGATTCGCCCAGCCAGCGGGTGGAACAGTTCAACGTCCTGCGGACGGTCCTGGTGGCCCCGGATGGGCGCGTCACAATGCTGGGCACCTACGACCCCACCTGGCCCACCGGTCCTCTCCCCTACCAGGTCCTGCTGCGGGAAGCCCTGGAGAACCCCGCCCCCTCCCTCTCGCTCGAGCTGGTCCGAGACGCGCAGGAGGATGCGAGCCTGCGGCAGGTCCTGGACCAGGAGGCGCCCCGGATCCGCGACGACCCCGCCTACGGGGTCGCCTGGGTGCAGCGCTTCATGGATCTGCTTTGGCGCGCGGACGAACTCGACGCCGACCGGCGGCTCTTTGCCGCCCGCCTGGAGGAGAACTTCGGCATCACCCGGCAGGAATTCGAGGTCTTCCGACAGTGGCGCAACTCGCCCAAGGGCCCCATGACGCCGCCGGCCGTCCGCGAGTACATGCGCAAGTACTACGCCGGGGCGGGCCTGCCCGAGGTCGGCCGGGCCCTCTCCCTGATGAACCTCTTCCAGGAGGACAACTCCTCCCACATCATGCTGGAGATCGGCGAGGTCCTGGGCCTGGGCTCCCAGGTCCGCCCCCTGGTGGACCGGATCCTGGCCATCCCCGAGGGCAACCAGCGACTCGAACCGACCCTGCAGATGTTGAGCCTGGTCTACGGCGAACTGCTGACCCGGCTCAAGGCGCCCCCGGACGAGGCTGGCGAAATCCTGGCCCGCTTCCGCGCGGGAAGGGCCGACGACATGGCCGTCATGGACCGGGCCAGCCAGGCCTTCATGGCCGAGGCCATGGGGCGCAAGCTCCTGCACGGCTTCAGCCTTTCGCAGAACCTGCTGGGGAAGATGTACCGCCTGCCTGAACTCCAGGCCCGGGTCGAGACCTTCTCAGGTCCCCTGAACTCAGCCACCTCCCGCATCTTCCTCAACGCCGACTACCGCCTGAAGGGCTATTGCGCCGAGGGGGGCCCGGAGGGCCTGCGTCCAGACCTGGTCCATCTCTTCGACGAGAGGGAACGCCAGGGCCTGGCCCCCGGAACGATCCCTGAGATGCTGCGGGTACGCTACTGGCTGACCCCGGATCAGGTGCAGATGCAGTGTTCCCCGGACGGTTCGGTCCTCCGCTTCGGAGAGGCCGGCATCCGGTTGAGGTCCCAGGTCATGGAGGCCCCCGGAGCCGACGCAGCCGGTCAGGCCTTCCTGAGCGCCGCCTCCGAGGGCTACGCCCGCGAGATCAGCTCACGCTACCAGGCCCTGGCCCGCCAGTCGCCCAACCTGCACGCGCTGCGCGAGGTGGCCAAGGTCGTGGCCCTGGTCCGCTTCGCCCGCGAGCGTGGCCTGGAGTTGCAGGCTCCGAACCTGAAGTATTCCGGCCCCCCTGTTCCCGAAACGGTGCCCGGCCTGTGGGGCGCCACCTTCCTGGTGGGTCGCGATCTGGCCCACAACGAGCTGCAGTTCTGGCGCAGCGGCGGGGTCGACTTCTCTCCGGAGGAGGGCGGCTGGGCGCAGCCCACCGAGAATCCGGCCGTCTCCAACGACGTCCTGCGCCAACTGGCTGCCAGCACCGCCCTGGCCGAAAAGGCGGCCTCCGCGGCGGGCCAGGGCGACCTGGAGGGAGCCCGCGAACTGGCAGAAAGGTCGGCCCAGGCCATGACCGGCGCCCTGCCAGAGGTCCCCGAGGCGGTGCTCCCTCCCACCGCCACCCCGACTGGAGAGGCCGACATCTCGCAGGCCACCCTTCAGGCCGTGGAGGCCAACCTCCAGGCCCTCGAGACCTCCCAGGCCGCCCTTGCGCAGGCCGAGCCTTTGAAGCAGACTTCTCCGGAGGCCTATGCCCAGGCGGTGCAGACGGCCCGGGAGTCCGAAGCCAGGACCATGGGGAACCTCCAGCGCCTGCAGGACCATCTCGACCAGTATCGCCAGGATCCCAGCCGCTCCTCGGATCTGGCCATCGAGATCCAGGGCCTGGGCCGGGTCTCCCTTCTCCGGGGCTCCTCGACCCCAGGCTCCGCTCCCTCGGCCGCCGCGGGCCAGCCTCTGGTGACCGGGGTTCAAGCGCCCCCCTCCGGGCCGCCGGCCTCCACGCCCGGCCGCTCCGGGAACGGGCCAGGCCAGGAGCAATTGCTGGCCGAGCTGGAGGGCTTGAGGGCCGACCTGGCCCGCCTGACCCGGCTCCAGGCCCAGTTGGGCCGCTCCATGTGGACCGACGTGGCGGCCTTCGAGGACTGGCAGTCCCAGGTGGAGCGAAGCTATGCGCGTTCCTGGGGCAACCTCCAGGGCCTGCTGGAGAGCGAAGCTCTCTACTACGCCAAGAAATTCCTGACGATCAAGAAGGCGCCCCAGGCGGACCTGGACGCCCTGCAGCGGCTGGGCGAGACCCTGGCCGTCCGCGACGTGGTCCAGTGGAGCCAGGAACAGAAGAAGGACTGGGAGTGGGTCGGCAAGGCCCTCGTCCAACTGGCTGGAGTCTCGGGGCTGGACGACGAGCTCAAGAGGGTGGTCGTGGCCGGAAGCGCGTTCGTGGACATGGGGGTGGACCTCTCCACCTACTACGTCGCCTGGCGTGACATGGAGAAGTTGAGAGCCAACCAGGCTGCCTACGAGGAGGCCAACCGGGCCAACCGCGAGGCCATGACCCGACTGATCCAACGCATCCGGGAACTGGAAGCCCAGGTGAAGAGCGAGACGCCGGGGCGCTGAAGGAGCCCTTCGCCTTTGCCGCGGACCTGACCCTGGTGACCAGGCATGCCCTGGCGGGGCTGCGGTTGGACGCAGACCCCGGCCGCGAGCGCCCCAGGAGGTGTCCTGGTTGACCCGTGACGCCGCCCCCAAAGGGAATCGCCCTGACGCGCCGAACGTGCCGCCGGCCTCCGAGCGCGTTTCCCCCCTCGTCGAGGCCCATTCCCGCCA
>JALHDH010000051.1 GCA_022839105.1 bacterium | reverse complement strand
GCAGGCTGCGGAGGCCCGACTTCGGCAGGACGCTGCTGAGACGCTCACCTCAGAGGAGTGCCTGTACATCCTGTGCCTGGTCTTCCTGCGCCAGGCAGGTTCCGAGGATTCAGGCCAGAGCCGGGTGCGCCGGCAGGCCCTGGAGCGGGCCGGCTGGCGCTGCGAGGTTCCGGGCTGCGTCTGTCGGACCAACCTGCACGTCCACCACATCCAGCAGCGCTCCCAAGGCGGGTCGGACGAGCTTCCGAACCTGGCCGTGGCGTGCGCAGCCCACCACCTGCGCCATCTTCACGGCGGCACGATGCGGGTGGAGGGTGAGGACCCGCGCACCCGCATCTGGGAGATCGGCCTGGAGGAGGGCAATGCCTGGCGGGTCTGGTGCGACGAGCGACTGGTGGACGGAGAGGCGCTGGCCTGGGAGGGGGACGAGGCCGAGTCGCCGGCCGCAGACCCGCTCCCAGCCGACGACCGGGTCTGCGAGGCCACGCCCGAGTCCCGGTGTGGGCCTGCCGCCTCTGCCTCGGACCCCTGCGCCGCCTGAGACTCCGCCCTCGGGGATGCGATCGCCGACCTTGCGATTCAGGGACACAATCATGCTCGAAGAGTTGAGGCCGCGGGGGAGCGAAGGCCAGGGGCGATCCCTCTATTGTTCCCAGGTTGCCCGACGCGTGGTGATCCTGCATGCCTTCATCAAGAAGACGCAGTCCACGCCGATGCGCGATCTGGCCCTGGCCCGACGGAGGCTGAAGGAGGTGCACGATGGCTGAGAAGGATGACATGTCGGTCTCCCATGACCACGCCGCCTTCCTCCAACAGGCCTCTGAGCGCCCTGGCTTCGAGGAGGCCCAGGGCGACCTGGAGGAGGAGTACGCCCTGGCGCGCGAGCTCTTGTCGGCGCGGGCCCAAGCAGGGTTGACCCAGGAGGAGGTGGCCGAGTCCATGGGGACGACCCGGAGCGCCGTCTCCCGCCTGGAAGGCACCGGGAAGCATTCGCCCTCCAGCTTGGCGATTGCCTCGTGGCCTTGCGCATCCATGTTCATGTTCGTTCCTCCCGGTAGTTCGCCGGGGGTTTTCCTGCAGGGGATCCGTCAACCCCTTCGAGGGGTACGCCATAGCACTTGAGGAGGACCACGCCCTGGCCGTCATCGCTCAGGGGCTCAGCGCCCCGGGAGTGCTGCGCAGAAAGCCCCCCGCGCCGCGCCAGGATTCGGGCTTGCCCCGATTGCCGAACCCCGATTCTGGAAATTTCCGGGCTCTTTCAGGCTCCGTCGTCAGAATCAGACCATGAAGATCGGCGGCACCTCTCCCTTCCCCCCGGCCCTGCTCGAGAAGCTCAACCAGCGGGATCCCGCGGATCCCCTGAAGATCCTGCTGGTCCACGGCTCCCACACGGGCGGACATCGCTCGGCGGCCCGGTCGCTGGCGCAGGCCCTCAACGAGCTTCCCAACGTGCAGGCCCGCGAACTCGACACCCTGGATGTCTCCTCGCCGCGGATGGTGAAGGCCCAGAAGGGGTTCTTCGGTCTGGTCTCCGAGAAGCTTCCGGCCCTGCGTCGCTGGGGTTTTCGTCTGGCCCTGCAAGGCTCGCCTCTGGCTTCCTGGGTGGGAACCGCCGTCCTGAAGGCCAAGGCTGCCCTGTCGCCCGGAGTGCTGCACGAGATTCAGCGTGAGAGTCCGGATCTGGTGGTCTCGACCCATTCCCAGACCAACGCCATGCTCTCCCATTGGAAGGGGACCGGGCGCCTGGACATGCCGATCCACAGCGTGGCGACCGACTTCATGGCTCACGCCATCTGGGCTCAGGACCGGGTGGACCGCTACTATGTGGCAGCCGAGACCACCGCCCAGGACCTGGTCAACCTGGGGGTCGGTCCGGATCGGATCCGCGTCACGGGGATTCCCATCAATCCAGCCTTCTCCAGGCCAGCCGAGGAAGATCGCCAGGCGCTGGCAACCCGATTGGGTTTGGACCCTGGGTTGCCGACCGTGCTCCTGATGGGGGGCTCCCTGGGCCTGCAGCCTTACGAGAAGCTGATCGATGCCCTGGAGGCCTCGCCGTATCCGATGCAGGTGGTGGCCATCACCGGTCGCAACCAGGAGGCCAAGGAGCGCCTGGAGGCCCGGCAGGGCAGCACCCGGCATCCTCTGCACGTCCAGGGTTTCGTAGAGAACGGGGTGGATTGGATGCGGGCCGCCGACGTGGTGGTCAGCAAGCCGGGCGGCCTGACCTTGTCCGAACTCCTGGCCCTGCGCAAGCCGGTCATCGTGACCAACCCCGTTCCCGGGATGGAGGAGGCCCAGGTCCAACGCCTGGCCGGCGTGGCCTGGAACGCTCCGGACGTAGAGGCCATGCGAAGCCAGGTCGAGCAACTGATCCGCGATCCGCTCGCCCGAGCCGAGGTGGAGCAGCGCATGGACTCCTGGAGCCGCCCGAACTCCTCCTATGACGTGGCCGCCCAGGTGGCCGAGGCCGCCCTGGCCTCCAAGGACTCCCAGGCCTCCTGAGGCCTCCAGAACTCGGCGAGGTCGTGGCTTCGGGACCACCGGAGCGGTCCCGCCCCACTCATGTCTCAAAGGTCTTTGGTCCTCGGGGGCGAACCCTGAGGGCCGCAGGAGCCGGGCCGGCCCCAGGTTTTCCTCTGAGTTGCTCCGAGCCACGGACTCCTGCTGAAAGGAGAACGCATGGCGCTTGTCACCCCCCCTGTCCAGCAGGACGCCCCTTCCCAGAGGAGAGATTTCGACCCGGAAGGGCAGCTCCACGAGATTCCCTGGCACGCCCGGACCGAGAAGGAGGTTCTCGGGTTCCTGCAGACCGATCCAGCAGGGCTTTCTACCGAGGAGGCGCGCCAACGTCTGGACAAGTTCGGGGCCAACACCCTGCCGGCTCCGGAGCCCCCTAGCCTCCTGACGGTCTTCCTGCACCAGTTTGCCAGCCCCCTGATCTACATCCTGTTGATCGCAGGGTTGGTGGCGCTGGCGATGCAGGACTACAAGGACGCGGTCTTCATCTTCGCGGTGGTCCTCCTGAACGCGGCCATCGGGACCTACCAGGAGTTTCGGGCCGAGAAGAAGGCCCACGCCCTGCAGGTCATGTTGAAGATCCAGGCCAAGGCCCTGCGCGACGGGGACCAGGTGACGATCTCGGCCGAGGATCTGGTTCCCGGGGACGTGGTCCTCCTGGAGTCGGGCAGCAAGGTGCCTGCCGACCTGCGGCTGACCAGTGCCACCGGCCTGGCCATCGACGAGTCCTTCCTGACCGGGGAATCGCTCCCGGTCGAGAAGAGGCTGGAAATCGTGGACCAGACGACTCCGGTCAGCGATCGCTCCAACATGGCCTTTGCCGGCGCCACCGTGGTGAGCGGCCGGGGAATCGGCGTGACCGTGGGGACCGGAGTCCACACCGAGGTGGGGCGCATCGCGGTCTCGCTGGTCACCACCGAGTCGGCCAAACCTCCCCTGCTGATCCGGATGGAGCAGTTTGCCCATCACATCAGCTTCATCGTCCTGGGCTTCGCCGGGCTCCTGGGCTCCTGGCTGGTCTTCGGCAAGAGCATGCCGGCCGGCGAGGTGTTCATGCTGATGGTGGCCGTGACGGTCTCGGCGATTCCCGAGGGGCTGCCGGTGGCCATGACCGTGGCCCTCTCGATCGCCACCTCGCGCATGGCCGACCGCAACGTGATCGCCCGGCGCCTGATGGCCGTCGAGAGCCTGGGAAGCTGCACCCTGATCGCCAGCGACAAGACCGGAACCCTGACGGTGAACCAGCAGACCCTCAAGCGGGTCAGCCTGCCCGATGGCCAGGATGTCGAGGTCGGCGGGCAGGGCTACAACGACGAGGGCGAGATCGCCGATTCTTCAGGTGAGTCCCTGGCTGCGGAGGTCTCTTCGCGGGTCCTGGAACTCGCGAAAGCCGGTGCCTTGTGCAACGAGGCCTCGCTGGAGAAGCGCGACGGCGAGTGGCGCCAGACCGGGGACGCGGTCGATGTGGCCATGCTGGCCTTCGCCCGCAAGGCCGGGTTGGACCCGGCCGCCGAGCAGCGCCGCCTCCCCCTGGCCGGCGAGATCCCGTTCGAGTCCGAGCGCCGCTACGCGGCCAAGGCCTACCTCGAGGGCGACGCTCGCCTGGTGGTGGTCAAGGGGGCCGTCGAGACGGTCCTGCCGCTGTGTGGCAGCGCCCGGGTCGCGGAAGGCGAGGCCCCGCTGGACGCCCAGAAGATCCTGGCCGACTCCGAGCGCCTGGCCGAGGAGGGCTACCGCGTCCTGGCCGTGGCCCAAGGCCGCCTGGAGGGGCGCGGCACCCCGGAGACCCTGGAGGAGGCCGAGCTGGCAGGCTTGTCCTTCCTGGGCCTGGTCAGCTTCATCGATCCCTTGCGCCCCGAGGTCCAGCAGGCCGTGGCCGAGGCCCACGGGGCCGGCGTGCGGGTCCTGATGATCACCGGAGACCACCCGGCCACGGCGCTGGCGATCTCCCGGGAACTGGGGATCGCCGAGAGTCGGGTCGACGTGGTGACGGGCTCCGAACTCGAACAGATCGACCCGGAGGACGAGTCCACCTGGACCGAGAGGGTTCGCGGGACCCGGGTCTTCGCCCGGGTCACCCCGCTCCAGAAGCTCAAGATCGTCGATGTCCTGGTCAAGCAGGGCGAGTTCGTCGCGGTGACGGGCGACGGAGTCAACGACGCCGCCGCCCTGAGGCGGGCCAATATCGGCGTGGCCATGGGCTCGGGGACCGACATCGCCAAGGACGCCTCGCTGATCACCGTTCTCGACGACAACTTCAGCTCGATCGTGGCCGGGATCGAGGAAGGGCGCTTTGCCTACAGCAACGTCCGCAAGGTGACCCTGCTGCTGATCTCGACCGGCTTTGCCGAACTCGTGCTGATCGGGGCCTCGATCCTGCTGGGGATGCCGGCCCCCATGGTGGCCGTGCAGATCCTCTGGCTGAACCTGGTCACCAACGGCATCCAGGACGTGGCCCTGGCCTTCGAGGGAGGCGAGAAGGGCGTCATGAAGCTCCCGCCTCGACAGCCCTCCGAGGGCATGTTCAACCGCAAGATGATCGAGCAGGTCATGGTCGGCGGCTTGACCATGGGCGGGGTCTGCCTGGGGCTGTGGATCTACCTGATCGACTTTGCAGGGTATCCGGAGGACCTGGCCCGGACCCTGGTCTTCACCCTGCTGGTCCTGATGCAGTTCTACCACGTGCAGAACTGCCGATCGGAGTTCCGCTCGGCCTTCCGGGTTCCGATGAAGAACAACCCGATCCTGATGTACGGAATGGCGCTGGCCTTCCTGATCCACGTCGCCGTCGTCAACGTGCCCTTCATGCAGAACCTGCTGCGGGTCACCGCTCTGCCCCTGCATTACTGGTTCGTCCTGGGAGGCATCGCGGCGGTCGTGTTCGTGGTCATGGAGATCTACAAGTTCGTGCGGCGCGCGGACGTGCCCAAGAGCGAGTAGGCTTCGCCTGGCCGGGGGGCTCCCCGGTCAGGACCATGGAAGAAGGCCCCGCCTCGGCGGGGCCTTCTTCCATCTGGGGAGCCGCAGGCCCACCGGGGGCGACCAGGGCCCAGGCCTTGAGCCGAGGGGCCCCGAGTCTGGCCCGCCTGGGGGGAGTCCCGCTTCTCAGCGGACGAAGTGCACGACGCCTCGGCGGGCCGGAGCCTCCGGGGGCGGGCCTGCCGGGTGGCCCAGCGCGGCCATTCCCCAGACGAGGTGGTTCGGGGGGATTCCCAGGTCGTCCAGGAGGGGGCGGATCGCCGGTTCGTCGCAGATCCCGCGCAACTGGTTGATCCAGACCGAGCCCAGGCCCAGGCTGTGGGCGGCCAGGAACATGTTCTGCAAGGCGCACGAGCAGTCCAGCATGCCGTGGGGGTTCTCGCGGTCGTTGGAGGCCACGACCAGGGCCGCAGGGGCGTACATGTCGTAGCGGGCGGGGTCCCGCTGGAGCTGGGTGGCGATGGCGGAGGCCAGTGCGGCGATCCGCTGGCGATCGGTCAGGATCGTGAACTGCCAGGTCTGCATGCCTCGGGCGCTGGGGGCCCAGAGCCCGGCCTCCACGATCCGGTCCAGGTCATCCGGGTCGACCGGCTCGTCGGTGAAGGCCCGGATGCTTCGTCGGGACTTGATGTTCTGCAGGATCGGGTTCAAGATGGGCACCTCCTTGGTCCAGGTCCAACCCCTGCTGGATTCGTGTTCCCCACGCCCCTTCAGGCGATCTCCAGGGCCAGGCCGATCATGGTTCCCAGCGTGGTCTCGCGCTGGGCCGGGGTCATCGCCTCCCCCGTGAGGAGATCGTCCGAGACCGTCAGGATGGCCAGGGCCTTCTTCCCGGCCCGGGCGGCGTTGGTGTAGAGGGCGGCGGCCTCCATCTCGCAGGCCAGGACCCCGAGCTTCGACCAGTCCAGGGTGGACCGGGAGTCGTCATAGAAGTAGTCCGAGGTCAGGACATTGCCCACGGCCACGCGCAGATCCAGGCGCTCGGCAGCCTCCACGGCGGCCCGGAGGAGCTTGAAGCTGGCCAGCGGGGCGTAGGTCCCGCCCAGCCGGAACTGGCTGGCGTAGTTCGAGTTGGTGCAGGCTCCCTGGGCCAGGACCAGATCCCCCACCGAGAGCGACGGCTGCATCCCCCCGCATGTGCCGATCCGCACGATGGTCTCCACGCCCATGACGTGGAAGAGCTCGTAGGAGTAGATCCCCATGGAGGGGACCCCCATGCCGGAGGCCATCACGGTGACGCGCTTGCCCTGCCAGGTGCCCGTATAGCCCTGCACCCCGCGGACGTTGTTGATCAGGACGGGATTCTCCAGGTAGTTCTCGGCGATGAACCTGGAACGCATCGGATCGCCCGGCATGATCACGGTCCGGGCGAATTGCTCGGCGGTGCAGGAGATGTGGGGAGTGGTCTTGGGGGTGGACATGGTCTTCCTCCTGGGATCTGGTTTCCTTCCAGGGTTCCTGGAGGAAAGGCCGGCTTCCTTCGAATCCGGAAGTCCCGGCCTCGACCTCCCGGACCCGGCGTTCTCCCTCTCTTCCTGTTCGAGAAGACACAGGCCCCAGGATCGGGTAGAATCCAATGGAGACCTCTCCGCGAAAGGTCCCCTGAGCATGGAGCCTCGCCGGTCCCTTCCTGAAGATCCCGTTTCCGCCTGGTTGGAGATGCTGGCCCGACGCAAGGGCCCGTCCCTGGCGCCCTGGCTGAGCTTCAGCGCGGCGGCAGGTCTGGCCCTGTTGCCGCTGCTCCTCTTGTGGATGGTGCTGGCCACCACGATCCTGGAGAACTGGCTCCAGGGGGATCCTCTCAGTCCCCTGCGCGATCCCTTCACCCGCGAAGCCATGAGGGATGCTCTGGGAGGCGGGGCCTCGGTCTCGATCTTCCTGACCCTCCTGATCGGGCCCGTGGCCCATGCCATGCTGACGGCCCGGCTCCTGGGATCCTTCCGCAAGGCTCGGGTCCTGGAGGAGGTGGTGGCCACGCCCCTCACCTCCCGCCGGGTGGTGGACGCCCTGGCGCTTCACGGGATGCGACGGACCCTGGGCGCCCTGGTCCCCCCGCTGGCCTTCTGCACCGCTTGCTTCCTGCTCTCCGGCTGGCCCGGGCAGGCCCTGCTCCTCGCCCTCCTGCCCGCAAGCTGGGCGCTCTACTGGTTCTTTGCCATGCTGGCCTCCAAGGCCTGGGATGGAGAGGCCCAACGCTCGGAGTCCGGCCTGGTCTTCTCCCTCTTGCGGGTGGTCGGGATTTTCGGCCCGCTGGGGATCATGGCATCGCTGGGCGGACGGGTGGCCTTCTTCGCCGGTCCCGCCGCCGGAGCCGCGGTCCTGGTCCTGCTCAGCGTCTTCTGGGGCCTGATCCACCGGGAACTGGCCGTACGGGGCCTGGACTCGGATTCCTGGCTGCGGAAGACCTTGCGGAACTGCTCCACTTCGACCTCCCGGCGTCCCCGCTCCTTGGTGGGCGGCTCTCCGAACGCCCTGCTCTTCCGCGATCAGGCCTCGCGCTCGGGCATCCTCCAGCAGCGCCTCCTGAGCTGGGGTCTCTGGGGGATTCCGCTGGCCTCGCTCTTCCTCGCGGTCCTGGTCGGTCCCCAGGACGCCCTGGGGATCTTCACCCTGCTCTGGCCCCTGATGGGGGTCCTGGCCGTCCTGCGCGTCCTGCACGCCTCCTCGCTGCGCCTGCACGAGGAGCGTCAACAGGGTTCCCTGGAGCTCTTGTTGCAGAGCGGCCTGACCGTCCAGGAGTTCGTGGAGGGGTGCGTGGGGGTGGCCGCGGGTCGGGGTCGCCGCCTGCTCCTGCCCCTGGTGCTCGCGACCTGTGTGGTCCTCCTTCCCGCTCTTGTGGGCGGGTCGGGCCGGGGAGAGCCCATCTGGTGGGTCGTGGCCTGGATGGCCCTGGTGGGTGTGCTGGCCAGCGAGGCGGCCGCCGCCTGGGGCACCTCGATGGCCGCGGATTGCGGCCATCGTCCCCAGCCCGCGGGCGTGGTGGTGACCTTCCTCACCGCCGCCGGCATCGGCTGGGGCCTGGCGTCCTCGTTCGGATTCCTGCTGCTCCTGCCCGCCGCCGCGGCTGTGGGTCTGGGAGGTTCCCCGGACTCCCTCCTGGGGGAGATCCTGGCCCTCCTGCTCCTGGCCGCTCTCCCGGTCGGGCTTTTCATGGTCCGCCTGACGGCGCTGGTCTCGGCCCGCAAGACCCTGCTCCACAGGGGAAGGACCATCGGATTCGTCGGGCGGGTTGCCGGGGAGTCCGGTCCTTCCCGGGAGGAAGGCCGGCCTGCTCCGGCCTGCGGAGGTCTGAGATGAGTCGTGTCCTGGTTCTGTCTGGAATCCTGGCCTGGATGGCCCTGACCGGCTTGAGCGCCTGGGCCCAGGCCCCTGCAGCGCCCCGCATCCAGTCCATCCTGATGCTTCCCGACAAGGCGGGACCCCAGGACCAGGTCGAAGGGCTGGTCACCCTGACGGGCCCGGCACCCGAAGGCGGGGTCTACGTCCAGTTGACCGGCAGCACGACGATCTGGATTCCGGGCACCGTGGTGGTGCCGGCCGGTCGGAACAACGGCACCTTTGCCGTGGTCGTCAACCGCAGCGCCCAGGATGGCGAGGCCGTCGTGGTGGGCCTCCTTCAGGGCCAGAGGGTTCCCAGCAACAAGCTGTCGACCCTGGCAGACCCCGACATGGCCAACCAGGCCGGCAGGGCTGCGGCCCCACCCCTGGCGGACTCGGACGGCTACCCGGCCAGCGTCTTCAGCTCCTACCCGTACTCCTATCCCTCTGCCTATCCCTACCCGTACCCCTATTACTACCCGTACCCCTCCCCCTATGGCCCTCCTCATCCGGGCTGGCCGCCCCGTCCGGGCCCCCCGGTTCCTCCCAGGCCCGTCTACCCCGTGCCCGCGACGCCCACCATCCAGCAGCCGATCATCCCCAGCCAGTGGGACTGGAGGCCCTCAGGCGTCCGGCGCTGAGGAGGCTTGCTGCCACTCCCGGGTCCGTCGATCTCTACCGCAGTCCGGTCGAGACGGTCAGCCGCTGACCATCCCAGACCACGTGGGGGACGCGTCGCGGGTCTTCGGGATCGCCTTCCCAGCGTCGGGTGGCCAGGACCTGCCCGTCGCGCCCGGCGACGAAGGTGATCCGGCCATCCCGGGGCAGGGGGACCCGGACCTGGACCTTCTGGCCTGGAAGGATCCGGTTCTCGGGGCTGAAGTTTCCTCCTTGGGGGAAGACGTGGATGTTCTGGCTGCTGCGGTTTTCCAGCAGGGCCATCACCGAGTTGGAGGTCGGGGTGCCTGGAGGCGCCGGCGGCTTGGGGGGAGTGGTGCTCGGAGGCGCCGGAGGCTTGGGCGGAGAGGTGACCGTCGTGGGGGGGCTCCTCCGGGGACGCGTCGGCCGATCACCTGGATGTCCGAAGCCCCGAACCAGCCGTGCCCGGAGAGATCCAGGCGGAAGACCCGGGCGCGGACCGGCGGGCTGAGGGTCTTGCGGTAGGGAGGGAGGCTCCGCCCGATGGCGCCTCCGCTCAGGGGTCCCGTGCGGTTGATGTTGGTCTCGCGCAGGTCGTCCACCACCACCCAGGAGCCCGAGGGGCCCTGGAGTCGGATCAGGAGGCGCGCCCCCGCGGTGGTGACATCGGTGCTGGCCTGGGCCACGCGGATCTCCGAGACGTCGTAGACGCCGTCGAACTCCAACTGCAGGAAGTCGCTGCCTCCACGGGAGTTCGCCCAGGTTCCACCCCGGAAGACGTCTCCTTTGGTGTTGGGAGCATAGACGGATCCTGCGACCGTCCTGCCGGGGACCCGCACCCCTGTGGCGGTGGGGGTGCTGGGGGTTCCGGAAGGGGCCGTGCCCGCAGAGCCCACCTCGGGGACTCCCTCCAGGAGGGTCGCCAGTTCCTGTGAGGAGCGTCGGCGGGGATCTTCCGCCCCGAAGACGGAGGCGTGGCGGCGGACGACCCCGGCGGCCTCACGGGTCTGAGTCAGTCTGCCGGCTTCGAAGTCTGCGCGGACCCGCTCGATCTGCGACCATGCCTTCTCCTGCTCAGCCAGGCGTCCTCGCGCCATTTCCTCGCTTCCAGCCACCGAGCGTTCGGTGGCCTCGGTCAGTTCCCAGGCCCGGAATTCCTTGCAGGCGGCCAGCAGGCCGGACCAGTCCAGGGCCTCGAAGCACTCCTTGTTGCGGGCTTCCCAGCGCAGGAGGGCCTGGTTGTATTCCTGGTTCCTCTGGTTGTAGGCCTCCCAGGCCGCCTTGAGCCGGGGGCCTTGGGCACCCGGGGTGCTGTTCTCGATCTGCTCGGCCTCCAGGAGGAGCTTGCGGGCAGACGGGGGCTTCCGTTCGGCCAGGAGGGCCTCGGCGCGGGTCAGGACGGGTTCGATC
The DNA here is from genome assembly GCA_022839105.1 of bacterium. Classification (GTDB taxonomy): domain Bacteria; phylum Vulcanimicrobiota; class Xenobia; order Xenobiales; family Xenobiaceae; genus Xenobium. Next base: position 16,533 of record JALHDH010000051.1, on the reverse strand, counting down.
CGGTCGCGGTTGGCCAGCCCTCGGCGGGCCGTCTCCAACTTCTGTCGGGCCTCCGGATCTCGAGGGAGGAGTTCGTGGGCCAGGCTCAGGTGGGCGACCGCCTGCTCGGGTTGGCGATGGAGGTGCTGGTTCCAGCCTTGGAGCAGGGCCGCCGAGCCCACTTCGGCCAGGACCGGGGCGGCGGCCCGGGCATCCAGGCGCTCGGCCTCTCGCGCCCGCTCGGCGGCCTCGCCAAGCCGGCCTTCGGCGGCCAGTCTTCGGGCCTCTTCAAGCAGGGGAGCCGCTCGATCCTCCGGCTTCGGAGGACCCGGCGGCGAGGATTCGGGGCCGGGTGAGGGGGTCGGTGTCGGACTCGGGATCGGACTGGGAGTCGGGGTCGGAGTGGTGGGCGGCGGGGGGGACGGCGGTTGCTTGACGGGGACGTCGGGGGCCCGGGTCACCTCACCGTCGGGCGACGGCCGGATGCTGGCCACGGTGGCGTCCAGGTTGGCCTGCGCCTGTCGGTCGGCGGCCTCCTTCGCGGGCATCCATTTCCGGTCCAGGATCGCGGCCAGGGCCGCGCCGCGTGGCCCGCCGGTGTTGGTCCAGAAGCCCCCTTCCAGGCGGGACTCCACCGCGAAGCCCACCTTGCCCTTGCGGAAGAACCTGCCGTTCCCCGAGAACGCGCCGACGCTCTGACGGGCCGCCATGTCTCGGGTCTCCCGCATCTCCTGTTCGGTCATCCAACGCACGGCCAGCCAGGCGCCGCCAAGCGACCCGTGGGCCCGGGCGAAGCCCTCGGGTTCGCGTACCTCCTCTTCCACCTTGCCGGTGGGCTTCAGCCTGAAGGAGCGGGCATCGCTCTGTCCCGGGGGCAGGATCTCCCAGTCCCCATGCAGCGTCAGGCTGAACTTGGGGAGGATCCTCTGGAGCACGTAGGGCTTGGAGGTCGCCAGCCACTTCCCGGAGGCATCCAGGATTCGCACCTGCCAGGCGGTGGGGTCGCTCCAGCCCAGTTGCTGTTTGAGGCGGGGCTCCGAGGTGCGTTCTCTTTCGCTCTCGTAGCGTTGCGAGCCGGAATACCCGATGGCCTCCCAGGCGAAACTCGAGGCTTTGGCCTGCAGGTCTCGGGGCAACTCCAGGACCATCTCGAAGTCGTCCGAGACCATCACCTCCCGGGGGCCTCGGAGCCGGGGCTCGGCGACTTCCTCGGGGCTCGGATCCGGCGAAGGGGTCGGGGTGATGGCCGGTGCTTCCTGGCGTTCTTGGACTTTGACGTTGAGTTGGGCCTCACCCAGCAATCGGGCTCCGATCCCGTTGTCCAACAGGACCTCCAGGCGGAACCTGCGCTCCCCGGCTTCGGTGAATTCGACCGTCAGGTCGGGCTTTTCGCCCAACAGGCGCCCCTTCTCGGTCCAGCGGAACACCACGAATTTCCGGAAGGCTCCTTCGATCCACTCCCGGGGGACTCGGCCCTCCAGGACGCGCCGGGAGTTCAGGGGCACCGAATCCGGCCCTCCGATGGAGACCGGTCGGGGCTCGATGTTGCGCCACAGGAACGGTTCCAGGGCGTGGCGCTGGAAATCCCGGTAATCGACCTTGCTGGGCGAGGCGAAGTCGACATCCTCCGCGTCGAAGCCCGGCAGGTAGGACAAGACGTACAGAGCCCGGTTCCAGAGGCTCAACTCGGAGGTCACGTAGTCGTCGCTGCCGTAGACCGTCCCTCCACTGAAGGCCAGGAAGAGTTCCGCCGTCTGCCGCAGGAACTCAGGGTCCTTTCCGGCGTGGCAGTTGAAGTAGAGGATCTCGGCCTCCCGCGAGAAGGCATCCAGCAGGCGGCTATCCCCCTTCCGCCGGGCCAGGCGCTTGTTCATCTCCAGGGTGGAGGCGTCGACATCCTGGCCCAGGTCGATCAGTCCTCCCCGGCCAGCCTGGCCCAGGTAGCCGTGACCCAGGAAGACCAGTTGGCGGATCCGTCCCCTCTTGCCCAGGCCGCGCAGGGTGTCCAGGAGCTTCTCGAATCCGTCCGCCTCCAGGACCATGTCGAATCGGGCGGCTATGGAGTCCCGGTCCTTGCGCAGGGGGAGCTCGCCCTGGTAACCGGGCGAGAGGACCAGGACCCGAAGCTCCCGCTCTTCGGCCAGGCCCGGCGCCAGCAGGAGCAGGGCGCAGAGCGTGGCCAGGCCCCAGGGCCAGGCCTTGCGAAACTGGTGCAGCATGATCGGATACCCCCCGACTGCAATGGTTTCGTCCCGATGAAAGACCCCGTCCTGAAGTCTTCATAGCAGATTCCGGGTCGGTCGGCGATGATTCAGGGCATCCCCGGGGAGCCCGATCCGAATCACGGGCCGTCCAGGCCGGAAGCCGACCGCGGGTTCGGGCTGGATGCCTTCAGGATCGGCAGGCATGTCCAGGCCGGTCGCGAAGACCTTGCAGCAGGTTTTTCTTGAGAAAGGCAGGGGGTGTGGATGGTCGCCAGCCAGGGTGTTCCGCAGCCAGGAACAGGGTCCGGGGGCCATCTGTCGCCTGAGGATCTGGTCCTCAAGCGGCCGGATCCCCCTCATCGTCGTCTGCCCAAGCCCCCCAAGCGGGAACTTCCGCCTTGGGTGCGGGGCCTGGTCACGGTCCTGGCCGGATTCGGCCTGGCCCTGGGGGTGGGGATCACCGTCTGGAGACTGCAGCCCGAGGATCCCTTCAACCCTCCTCCCGACAGCGTCCAGGTCGTGGGGGTCAAGGCGGCCGAGCGGGAGGGGATCCCTGTGCTGCAGGGATACGTCTCGAACAAGAGCGGGCGGATGGCCCGGAAGCTGACCTTCCTGGTGGAGTATCGCGCGGAGGGCCAGAGCCGCTCCACCTTCCTGGTGCTTCAGGATGTCCCGGATCAGGCCATGGTCGAGTTCGCCGTTCCCCTGGTCCAGAGCCACCCTGGCGATGTCAGCGTGATCCAGCCGGGCAGCGCCTCGGGCCTGGAGGGGCCGCCCCGCTTCATCCCCTATGACTCGCAGTGGCAAGGGACGGAGAGCTCATGAGCCGACTCGTGTGGACTTCCCGCGCCAGCTCGGGACGGGGTTTCACCCTGGTCGAGTTGCTGGTCGTGATGGCCATCATCTCGCTTCTGGCCTCGATCCTGGTTCCGAACTTCGTCCATGCCAGGTCCCGGGCGCAACTCACGGCCTGCTCGCAGAATCTTCGCAGCCTGTGGACGGCCCGCTCCATGGCCGAGGCCGAGACCAAGCGGTCCGGCTTGTTGACCCCGCCCCCCGGGCCCAACACTGGCTACGGGTTCTATCTGGTTCCCGGGAACCGGGCCTACCAGGTGCTGAGCCGCTATTGCGACCTCTCGCAGATGCGCTGCCCCCTGGGTGGGGTCCGGAACGGGGCCTACATGTACTGGGAGCTCCACGAGGCCAGCTACGAGAAGCTCTATCCCGGCAGCGTGATCTATACCTCAAGCTTCAGTTGCCTGAATTCCGACCGCCACCCCGGCTGCGCCAAGGCAGCCAACCTGGGTGGCTTCCCCCGCTACACCGCCCGCGGCCTCTCGCTGACTCCCTGAGTCCTGCCCCTTCCAGGCGTCTGGTCCCGGGTGCCGGCCGGCCTCGGAGGACTCAGAACAGGGAGAAGGCCCAGAATGCCCCCAGCGCGGAGCCCAGGAGGAACAGGAAGTTCAGGGAGTCCACGGCCACCCCCAGGGCGCCCGTGGTCTTCGGGCGGGCCGCTTGACGAGGGAGGGGTCGCTGGTTCCAGCGAGGCTCCTCCAGGCACAGGGCGGGGTTCTTCATGATCGTTCTCCCGTCGGCCATCCTCTTGGATTCCGAGCCCCCTCTCGGCGCGGATGGCATCTTGTGTTTGAATCCTCTCCCAGGTTCCTGAACAATCCCTGAAATCTCTTCGATTCCAGGTGCTGGGATGTCTGGATGTTTGAGCATTCGGATGGGTTCGGGATCGACCTGAAGACGCCGAGGGCCTTCTCAGGATTGAAGGGCGGATATCCTCTTGGTCTGGCCTGAATCCCCTGAAAAACGGGCTCTCAAGACCACGTCCCTTCGGGATTCAGGCTCGTCAAGCGGGCGATCCAGATCGGTCCGGCTGCTGAAGAGGGGATTCGTCCACCCGGTCTGCTCCAGGATTTCCCGGATTTCCGCCATGGTGAAGGCGTGGAAGCGCAGAACCGCGGCGAAGCGCTCCCAACGCCCCTCCTCCAGCAGGAATCCGGAGAGCCGGGTATAGCCGATCCGGGTGGCATCGTCGTAGAATCCGCGGCGGACCAGCAGGTGGTCGGCTTCCTCTTCGACGGTCACGGCGTTCCAGCGCTCCAATCCCCGGCGGGTGGCGAAATCCGCCACCAGCCGGGCGCCGGGAGCAGCCAGCCGGGCCGCTGCCTTCAGGCAGCGCCGCAGGGGCCCTGGTCCGGCGAGGTGGTTCAGCGAGTGGCTGGTGGAGAGGATCCAGTCGAAGGGGCCGACGAGATCGGCCTGGTCGAGTTCAGCCAGATCGGCCTGGAGCAGGGTGGCCTGGGGAGCCACGGCTCGGGCCAGAGCCAGCATGTCGGCTTCCCGATCCACCCCGGTCACCTCCAGGCCGTGTGCAGCCAGGAAACCCAGCAATTCGCCCGAGCCGCAGCCCAGATCCAGGACCCGGGCAGGGGGACGGATCTGCTCGAGCGCCATCAGGCGCTCGCCGAAGGTTCTCCCGTAGCTGCCATAGAGGTGCCGGCAGGCTCGGGCGAAGGCGGCCTGGTAGCTGGCGGGCTCAGGCATCGGGAGTCAGCCCCAGGAAGCGATCTCGGGTGGCCACGAACCTCAGGACCAGGACGCGCAACAACCGCAGGGCCACCTCGGGGTTGGCCCGCACCAGCCCTTCGAAGGTGGGGTGATCCAGCCGCAGGGCCACCAGATCGCGGGTCACCTCGACATCCGCCGATCGGGGGATTCCCGCCAGGAGTTCGAATTCGCCCACGACCTCGGGTGGGGTGAAGCGGGCCAGTTCCACCCGCTCTCCGCAGACGGTCTTGTAGGCCACGGCCTCTCCCTCAACCAGCACGTAGGCGCCGGTTTCGTCCTCTCCAGACCCGCCCTCGGCCAGGAAGAGCTCTCCTGCCGGGCAGCGCACCGGTCGGACGGTCAGGGCCAGGACCTCCAGGGCCTCACGAGGCAGGCTCTCGAACAAGGGACAGGCCCGCAGGGCCCTCAACTTGTCTTCCAGGCTCAACAACTCTCCGACTCCTCCCTGGCTCCCCCGACGCTGGTCCACAACTCGTGGAAGAGCCCTCGACTGGCCATCAGCTCGGCAAAGGTGCCCTCTTCGACCAGGGCTCCGGCCTTCAGGACGACGATCCGGTCGGCTTGACGAATCGCGTCCAGGCGGTGGGCCACCTCCACCACCGTGTGCCCCCCGAATCGCCGGCGAACCAGGTCCTGGATGCGACGCTGCGAGGTGTTGTCCAGGGCCGAGGTGGCTTCGTCCAGGACCAGGATCTCGGGGCGCTTCAACAGGACCCGGACCAGGGCGGCCTTCTGGGATTGGCCGCCCGAGAGGCGTCCCCCCCGCTCGCCGACCTCCATGCACAGGCCCAGGCGGAGGATCTCGTCTTCCAGGTCGATCTCCTGGATCACCTCGCGCAGGATCCGGTTCACCCTGTCCTCGGCGCGGTGCCGCATGGGATGGACCCGGCCCATGATCAGGTTCTCGCGCACCGTGCACGAGTCCACGTACAGGTGGGGATCATAGGGGGCCAGGGCCGCGCTCACCGAATCCGGCAGTCGGGTGGCGATCTCGTGACGGCTGGCCACCAGCCGCGCCTTGAGGGCTTCCGGCACCAGGGGCTCGGGGGCGCGCGAGGGGGTGTGCTCCAGACCCAGGCGCAGCAGGGCGGCCCGCTCCTGTCGGTCGAGCGCTCCGAATCCTGCAGGCGACAGGCGAGCCAGTTCGCCCAGTTCGGCCAGGTTCTCGGGGATCGCCCCCGGCGAGACTCCCAGACTCGAGGCCAGGGCCTCGCGGGCCCAGCCCGTTCCGGCGCTGAGCGAAGCCAGATGACCGGCCATCCGGAGCCCCACCGCCAGGATCGGCTCCAGGAGACCGCGGTCCTTCAGGAAGGCCTCCAGGGGAAGGGCCAGCTCGCGGAAGCGTCCGGGGTCGCGCAGGAAGGGGGCGGGTGAGGAGAAGAGCAGGTTCTCCAGCAGCGAGGCGGTCTCCGAGAAGCGATCCGGGTCGAAGAATTCCACCAGGTCGCGATTCGGGCCCTGGAGCTTCTCCAGGAAGCGTCGGCGCCCACGCAAAAGTTCGTGGCGCAGCTCCTCGACCTCCTGGAGGTGGAAGAGGGGCCGGACCATCAGCGCCTCGGCCAGCGAGACCCCGGTGAAGCCGAAGTCCAGCACGTCGTCGTACAGCGAGACTTCGCGCAGGAGCGCGACCAGGTGGGAATAGAGCTCTTCCAGGGAGGCGTAGCCCGCGCCTTCCAGGTCCAGCCAGCCCGCCGGGCCCTCCGCCGGGGTCGGGAGTCGCTGCAGCCCGTACAGCAGGTTGTCCAGGAGGGTTCCGCTGAAGAGGGCCGGGGCACTGGAGCGGGACTGGCTCAGGTATCCGATGCGCGCACGCAGATCCTCCAGGCGGACCTCACGCAGGTTCTGCCCGTCCAGGCGGATTTCGCCGGCGTCGGGCTGCACCAGGCGGTTCAGCAGCAGGTTCAGGGTGGATTTGCCGCATCCGGCCGGGCCCACCAGACCCACGTGCTCTCCGGGCTGGAAATCCAGGTGCAGGTCCCGGACGATCGGCTGCTCGGGGTCGAAGCCGAAGCGGACCCCCGTCATCTCGAGGCGCCCACCCTTGAGCTCCAGCCTTCGGGCTCCCGGAGGGTCCACCATCTCGGCGGGCACCCGCAGGTAGTCGGTCAGCATCTCGAAGCGGGCCTCGGCTTCGCGGAAGCGCTGGAAATAGTCGATCAGGGTGGTCAGGGGGCTCATGACCTGACCCAGGACCCGGATGACCACGAAGATGCCGCCCACCGTCAGGCCTCCCGCCATTCCGGCTTCACGGACCACCAGCCAGCCTCCCAGCGTGTAGACCGCCAGGGTGGCCATCTGCGAAAGGGAGCGGTTCAGGAACGAGGTGGCTCCGAAGACGCGGGCCAGGTGGACCTGGTTTTCGGCGAACTCCTCCAGGCCCTTCTCGAAGCGCTTCTCTTCATAGGCATAGGTGTGGTGGACGTGGATTTCCCCGACATGGGAGAGGGTCTCCTCGGTTCGGCGCGACAGGTCCCGCAGCAGCCGGGGAGAGCGTCGGGAGAGGATGTCCAGGCGGCGGCGCAGGCCGGGCAGGAAGAGGAAGACCAGCGAGAAGAGGCCCCCCGAGGCCAGGCCGAGGCGCCAGTCCAGGCTGCTGACCAGCCCGAACCCCGCCAGCAGGGTCACCGTGCAGCTCAAGGGGACCAGGACCACCTTGGACAGGAAGCTTCCCAGTTGCTGGACCTCGGGGATGATCCGCGACATGATCTCGCCCACCGAGTTGCTCTGGAAGAAGCCCGGCCCCAGCCTCAGCACATGGCGGAAAAGATCGCTGCGCAGCCTGGACAGGATCCGCTGGGTCGTCGAGGCGAAGAGGATCTCGACCTGGTAGTCCAGGGCGTGGGTCACCAGGAAGACCCCCAGGTACAGGGCCGCATAGCGGAAGAGCAGATCGGTCGAGCCGCTCTGGAGGCCCTTCTGGATGGCATCGTCGATGATTCGGCCCTCCAGGGCGATCCCCAGGAAGCCCAGCAGGACCGAGACCACCACCAGGACCATCAGGAGCGCCTGGCGTCGGGTGTCGACGGCCAGGACGAAGCCCAGCAGGTTCACTCGGAGGAAGGCCGGGCCAGGGTCAGGGCCAGGGCCAGCCCCGCGCCGGGAAGTCGCCGGTGGGGGATCTCGAGGTCCACCCAGGCCTCGAAGAGATCCGAAGCTCCGGTCAGCGCCTCGAGCCGGGAGCGCCCCAGGGGACGTCCCGGGGATTCCCGGACCAGGCGGCGCAGCAGGGCCGCCAGGCCTGGTCGACCGATCCTGGCCTCCAGGGCCAGGAAGAAGGCGAAGGCCTTGCCGTGCAGGACGGCCTGCCGGAAGGAGGCCGAGGGGTGGGGGGCTTCCTGTCCCGGTCCGCCGCCCAGGCGGGTGGGCAGGTCCAATCCCTCGCGTTCCACCCAACTGTGCACCAGGCGTCGATGGGCCTGGCATGGCAGTCCGGCGTGCTGGGCGAAGAGCCAGTCCACGTACAGGCCCAGCCCCAGCCAGACCCAGCCGGGCTTGTCGGCTTCGGGGATGGCCTCGCCGAAGTACTGGTGGGCCAACTCGTGGGCCACCAGCCATCTCCACCAGTCCTGGGGGGCCTCCTCCTGCGGGATTCTGCCGTGCAGCGCCGCCAGGGCAGGTCCCAGGGAGGTCCCTCCCTGGCGCGAGGGGTCTCCCGAGACCAGGCTCATCTCGGGATAGGGGAAGGCCCCCAGCGTGCGGGCCAGGAAGCCCAGTGCCTCGCGTCCGGCGGAAAGGAGCCGCTCGGCCCGGACCTCTTCTCCAGGCCGGGTCACGACCTTCAGGCGGACGGGGCGTCCGGCGGCCACGTCGGCGTGCAGGCAGGGCAGATCCCGGCCCAAGGCCAGGGCCAAGGTCCGGGCGGGGGCAAAGGGAGCCTGCGGGCCGATCCGGATCCACCCGGGCGGAGTCGAGAACCTCACCGAGAGATCCAGCACGCCATCCGGATTGCCCTTCACCAGGGGGATCGCCGGCTCCAGGTAGCGGATCCCCTGGATGGGGGAGGGAAGCTCGCGGATTCGGAACTCCAGGTCCAGCCGGTCGGAAGACGGCTGCAGTTCCACCTCTTCAGAGAAGGCCTGCCCCTCGAGAAGGATCTCGACTCCCCGGCCCGCCGGAGGGATCAGCCGCGCCCCGGCGGAGGGAAGGCCCGTGACCCGGAGCATGCCCTGGCAGGTCCCCGACCCGGGATCCAGTTGGCATTCCCCGTCCAGGTGCACCAGCGCCATTCCCATGGATTGCGCCGCAGGCGATGAAGTTCCTTCTCGGGCGGATGATCCGGGTCATTCCCGGGGAAGGGGGGGCGATTCTATCCTTCCCACGTTGGGCCGGGGGACCAGACCGGCCAGGAGGGTGCCTTGCTGGAGCTGCGACCCCTGCCCCGAGCCGGCCTGGTGCTGCGTCGGGAACACGATGACTGGGCGGTTCTCTTCGACCCCGACACGGGCAGCGGCTTCGGCCTGGACCCGGTGGGGATCTTCCTGTGGGAGAGCATGGATGGCCGGCGCCGCGTGGCCGATCTCCTGGAAGCTCTCCGGGGGCACTTCGCCCAGGTCCCCTCCCAGGTGGCCGACGAGGTGCAGGGCTTCCTGCGGGAACTGCAGGAGCGCGACCTGATCCAGCTCCTGTGACCCGACGGCTCATGTCCACGCCCCGGGCCGTGGACCTGGTGATCACCAACCAGTGCAACCTGCGCTGTCACTACTGCTACCACTTCGAGGGCGCCGGCGATGTGGCCCGGGATCTGCCCCGCAGCCAATGGAGCCGCTTCTTCGAAGAGCTCGAGCGGCACACGGTCCTGGAGGTCGGCCTGACGGGGGGCGAGCCCTTCTGCCGCCCCGACCTTCCCGAGCTTCTCGAGGATCTGTCCCGTCATCCCCTGCGCTTCACCCTGTATACCAACGCCACCCTGATCGGGCCTTCGGAAGCGGCCTTCCTGGCCGGGCTGCGGCGGCTTCGGGCCGTGCAGGTCTCCTTGGATGCCGCTCACGCGACCGGGCACGACGCCTGCCGGGGCGCGGGGAGCTTCGAACGCGCCCTGCGGGGAATCCGAGCCTTGAAGAAGCAGGGTCTGCCCCTCTCCCTCCAGGTCACCCTGCACCGCCTGAACGCAGCCGATCTGGAGAAGACGGCTGAGTTCGTGCTCGAGGAGTTGGGGCTGGCCTCCTTCCAGTTGAATTCGGCCTACGACATGGGGACCTGCTCGCGCCATCGCCAGCAGGTCTGCCTGGATCTCGACGAGCGCCGGGCGGCCCTGACCACCCTGGAGGCCCTCCAGCGCCGCTACCCGGGCCGGCTCCGCGCCAGCGCCGGTCCCCTGGCCCAGTTGCGCCGCTGGACGGCCATGGAGCAGGCTCGCCGGGGCGGGGAATCCTGGTCCCAGGGCGGCCGTCTGAGCTCATGCGGGGGGGTCTTCCGCAAGCTGGCCGTCCGGGCTGACGGGGCCATCGTTCCCTGCAACCAGCTTTCGGGTCGGGTCCTGGGTTGGATCCAGACCGACGATCTGCGTCAGGTCTGGCAGCAGAGCCCCGAGCTCGAGAGATTGCGCCGCAGGCAGGAGACCCGGATGCAGGATCTTCCCGGGTGTTCGGGATGCCCCTGGTCGGACTGGTGCTCCGGAGGCTGTCCGGCGGGTTCTGCCGAAGGATTCGGCACGGAGGATTGCCTGCGGGCTTTCCTGGAACAGGGAGGGATCTCGATTGAAGACCTCGTCCCCTGAGGGCCGTTGGCCCTTGCGGACCCTCTACGCCTACCTGACCGAAGGCTGCAACCTCTTGTGCCGGCACTGCTGGCTGGCTCCTCGTCTGGATTCCAGCGGCGGGGAGAGGCCCGTCCTGGACCCCGGACTTCTGGCCGAGGTCCTGCGTCAGGGGCGGGAATTGGGCCTGGAGTCGGTCAAGCTGACCGGGGGCGAGCCCTTCCTGCACCCCGAGATCGCCAGGATCCTGGACCTGGTGCGCCAGGAGGGCCTGCAACTGGCCCTGGAGACCAACGGCACCCGGGTCACGCCCGAGCTGGCAGCCGCCGCGGCGCGTTGCCTCAAGCCTTTCGCTTCGGTCAGCCTGGATGGAGCCGACGACGCTTCGCATGAGTTCGTTCGAGGCGTCCCCGGGTGCTTCGAGAAGGCTCGGGAGGGTCTCCGACTCCTGAGGGAGGCGGGGGTGCGCACCCAGGTGATCCTGACGGTGATGCGCCACAACTGCGGCCAGTTGGAGGCCGTGGTCCGGATGGCCGAGGAGCTGGGGGCGGGTTCGGTCAAGTTCAACGTGGTGCAGCCCGCCGAGCGCGGCCAGGCCATGCACCGCTCGGGAGAGGCCCTGTCGGTCCGCGAACTGGTGGAGCTCGGGCACCGGGTGGAGCACGAGCTGTCGACCCGGACGCCCTTGCGTCTGCATTTCTCCTATCCGATGGCCTTCCGCTCGTTGCGCCACATGTTTCACCCCGAGGATGGAATCGGCTGCAGCACCTGCGGGATCTTCAGGATCCTGGGGCTTCTGGCCGATGGCTCGTACGCACTGTGCGGGGTGGGAAGCACGGTCCCGGAGCTGCTCTTCGGTCAGGCGACCACCGAATCGTTGGCTCGGGTCTGGCTTGAAAACCCCGTGCTCCAGCAGATCCGCCAGGGATTGCCGGAGAGGCTGGAGGGGGTCTGCGGACGCTGCCTGATGCGCCGGCGCTGTCGCGGGGCCTGTCTGGCCCAGAACTTCTATTCGACCCGGAGCCTGTGGGCTCCCTACTGGTTCTGTCAGGCGGCCGAGGAGGAGGGGATCTTCCCTGCCTCGCGCCTGGTGGAGGCGCCTCGCGCCTGGCCGAGGCGGCCCCGGCCGCCAACTGAATCCTCGGTGGCTTTCGGGCGCCGGGAAAGGAGGAACCGATGCCGATCTACCAGACCCCGACCCTGGTGGACCTGACCGAGGGCTCGCCGATCGGCGACTGCTCGGCGGGTTTCAACGAGTCGATCGATTGCATGGATGGCAAGGCGGAGTAATCCCCCCCCTCATCCCTTCGGGCCGCGGGGCAGGAACCCCGCGGCCCGGAGCCTCCTGGGCCGAGGAGGGCGCCGCACCCTCCCGTGCTCGCTGCTCCGGGTCAGGGCAGACCGGGATTCAACTGCAACCAGGCCTGTCGGACGCCCATGAGGGCCTCGTTGATGGGGGCTACCTTCTCCCGCGAGCGCACCGGCAGGTTCAGCTCGGGTCGGGAGGCCTTCCATTCCTGGGCCTGGGTCAGCACCAACTGGAATTGTTCGCGCGGATTGATCAGACCCTGGTCCAGGGCCTGACGCAGCAGCAGGGAGTTCTCGGCCAGGTTCAGGAGGGCCTGGCGGGCCCTGCGGTCCGCCTGATCGGCTCGCAGGGGCTGGTTGCGAACCTCGGCCCAGAGGGATTGGGTCAGGCTCTCCAGGCGTCGGGCGGTGTTGAGCACCCCCTCCGAGGTCAGGATCTCGTCGCGAACCGGGATTCCGTCGGCCAGGTTCAGATCGCGAAGCGGCAGCCCTGAGAGCTGCGAGAACCGCGAGAGCGCTCCCTGGAGCTGGTCGAGGTTGGCCGAGGTGACCCGGGGGAGGGTGTAGAGGCTTTGCATCGGGTTGCCCCGGGCATCCAGCTCCACCAGGCTCACCGCCACCAGGTCCCGACCCTGGATCGAGAGCACCTCACGACAGACCCGGGCCTGGGCCGGCTGGTCGTAGTGCATGGTGGCCAGTTGCATCTGGTCGAGTCCATGCTGGCGGCGCAGCAGGTTCAGCCGCTGGACGACCTCCCCCTCATCGGGATGGATCGGGCTGGTCGTCGGGCCGACCACCAGCACCAGGATCCGCTCCGGCAGGAGGGTGGTGGGGGCGGCCTGCGTCGCGGCCCCCAGGGTCAGCGCCAGGAGCAGGGTGAGCAAGCAGAACTTCTTCATCATCAGCGGTCCACCGGGGTCAACAGAGGTTGGGGCACGGTCTCGGGGACCGTGCGCGGAGGCGGCACCGGGGTCAGGATCGGGGCCGGCGGGGGAGGCGGCACGGGCGTCAAGACCGGCGCCGGGATGGGGGGATTCGGCCTCGGGGGCGGCGGAGTCGAGGCGCGGGTCGGAGTCGAGGTCCTGGTGGGGACCGGGAGACGGACCTGGGGCAGGGCGGGAACCTGGGGCAGATTGGGGGCCTGGGGGAGGGAGAGGCCGGCGGCCGGCATCCGGGGGGCCGAAGGCCGAGGGGGCGTGACCTCGACGGGGAGGGAGGGCAAGGGAGCCTTCTCCATGGCGATCTCCAGGGTGGATTGGCCTCCGGCCTGGACCCGGGTCCGGATCGAGACCTCGCGATAGCCCGGAGCCTGGATCCGCAAGCGGTGTTCCCCGGGGTCCAGGCGCAGCTTCCTGGGGGTCTCCCAGGTCTCTTCCGCCGAGGCCACCAGGTACTCCTCGGGGCCTTGGACCTCCAGGATCAGGGTTCCCGGCAGGGGCTCGAGGTTCAGGGCGGCCAGGCCGACCTCTCCCTCCTCGATCCGGATCTGGAGTCGGGTCTCGCGGTATCCGGTGAGGCGGGCCACGACCTCGACCCTTCCTGGTTGCAGGTCCTCCAGGGTCAGGTCGCTGCGCCCGACCGGATCCCCGTCCACCGTGATCTCCGCCCCCCGGGGCACGGTGCGGATCTCCAGGCCTGTCCGCTCGCCCATCTGGCCCGTGATCCACCAGTACCAGACCGCAGCCCCCAGGAGCAGGGTCGAGAGAAGCACCGCTGGTGCAGAGGGCTTGGAGACTCGGGTGGCGGCGATGATCCTGCAGACCTCCTTGCGCGGTTGGACTCCGGGAGCGATCCCGGGGTTGCGCTTCTCGAAGCTCCTTTCGCCCTGGGCCGCCCTGGTCCCTCGGGAGCAGGGCAGGGGGAGAAGGGCCTCGGGCTTGGAAGAGAGCCCTGGGATGCCTCTTGAACTCGAACCCGGCCCTCCAGGCCCAGGCCGCTGATGGACACCCTCCGGAGTCGGCTCGGGCTCTTCTTCAGCCTGCTCGCGCTGGGCCTGCTGATCGCCCTGGCCGTCCGGCTTGTTCCCTCTGCAAGCCTCCTCCAGGCCCGAGAGCGGGCCCGGCAGGCCTGGGAGATCCGTCACGCTCCAGGCCTGGAGGAGGCCTTGGAGCACCTGCAGGACCCTCACGAGGCCGAGGCTGCCCTGATTCGGGCGCGCCGGGCCTACCTCCAGGGGCGCTTCCTGGGCTGCCTGGATCTGTTGGCTGGGGACCCGGGGCAGGACCAGCAAGGATGGGAGAGCCTGCGTGAGCAGGCCTGGGAGGCCCTGGCCCTGGAGGTCCCCTGGCCGGGGACGGTTCTCTCCTGGGAACGGCTTGGCCCCGAAGACCTGGTCCGGGTGGTCGACGACGGCGGGGCCGAGGGGCTCTTCCTGGAGGCCTTCGGTCTGCGTCAGGGGCATCACGGGCCCCTGGCGCTGGAGCTGCGCCGTCCGGACGGGACCAGGTTGCGCGAGGATCGCCCCTGGCGATGGCCCCTGGGCCCCTCGGTCCGCTTGCAGGCGCTGAAGCTGGAGGCCACCGACTTCATGCGACTGGAGCACCTTCGCCAGGGCCGGCCCACCCTGGATCTGGGAACGCGGGCTCCGGGAGGCCTGGTCGTCTTCCGTTTTCAGGGAGCGATCCCCCCGACGGTGGAGGGGGCGGTGGTGCGCGTCCCGGCTGCAGGTGGCCAGGACGCCCGGCGCTGGAGGTGGGAGGAAGGCAGCTTCCGGCGACTGGACTGAGATTGTTTCGAGGCCCTTTATCGCGAGGAGTCGGCTGGCGAAGGGCCGCAGGAGCCTTCCTCAGGACCCGCGAAATCCGGTCTCGGGCAGGGAGGACCGGCGGCAGGCCGCTCGGCTCCCAGTGTCGGGTCCTGGCCTTGGGACCCGGAGGAGGAACGCGGTGAAAAAGACTCTTCTTGTGGCCTTCTCGGCCTGGATCCTGGTGGCGACGGCCTGTGGACCCAAGCCGGAGACCACCACCACCTCGATCCCTGGGGGCGGCACGGTCACCACCACCCAACAGCAGGACCAGACCCGGGTCACGGTGGAGGGGCCTGACGGCCAGTCCACCCTGGTCACCAGCGGTCAGGAGGGCCAGAGCACCGTCACGGTGCGAGGCCCCGAAGGGGAGTCCACCTACAGCGCCAGCACCAAGGTGGACCAGAGCGCGTTCTCGGTGCCCTTCTATCCCGGAGCCAAGGTCGAGAGCGGCAGTCAGCACGAGATGGCCGGTCCCGAAGGCAAGACCTCCAGGATGGTCACCGCCGAGTTGAGCACGACGGATCCGGTGGAGCATGTCGTGGAGTTCTATGCCGGGAAGCTGCCCGGGGCCAACAAGATGGACAGCACCGTCGAGGGCCGACGCACCGTGATCTTCGTGCCCGAGGATCCCGAGCATGGGACTACGGTGACGATCGATCAGGAGGGCTCCGGCCTGACCCGCCTCGTCCTGGTCAGCCAGGGAGGCTGAGGCACGCCAGGCTCTCGAGGCGGCCGGACTCCCCTGGGGGAGGCCCCCTCAAGGTGTCGCCGGCGCCATCAGAGCCGTCGGACCCAGAACGAGCTCTCCAGGACCGCTCCCAGCGAGACCAGGTTCTCGCGCTTCAAGAGGCTCCGGGCCGCGCCCGCCAGATCTCCTCGGCCCAGGCTGCCGAGCCCGTCGGCCAGGGAAACGGCTGCGTGCTGCAACACGCTGGCATCGCGGTAGCAGTCCAGCATGCAGGCCGTGCAGCCGTCGCGCACCCTCTGGGTCCCGTCGAATTCCTGGACGGGGCACATGGGGGTCTTCCAGTTGTTGCAGCGCCAGAGCATCAGATCCCAGTCCAGGTAGAACTGCTTGAAGCCTCCCAGGCACTCGAAGCGTTCGGGAACCCCGTCCACGTGTCGGCGCATGTCTTCCAGCGAGGCCGTCGGGTTCAGGACGGGGAAGTTCCTCTTCAGGGCCTGGGCCGCGTCGATCCACCGATGCATCTCGTCGGGTCCGAAGCGGACCAGGTCGGACTCGGCGCAGCCGAGGTAGTTCGAGTCCAGTCGGGTCAAGGGGAACGAGAAGGTCAGGCTCTCGAATCCCAGGTCGCGCAGGAAGCCGGGCAGATCCTGGAGATCCTCGAGCAGGCGGCTGAGGGTGACCGAGGCCGTCGAGCCCACGCCCAGGGCCCGGGCTTGCCGGTTCGCCAGGCGGATCCGCTCGCAGACCCCCCGCAGTCCCCGGTTGGCCTCGTGGGCCTCCGGACAGGCGGCGTCGATCGAGAGGATCATGCTCTTCAGGCCGTTGCCGGCCAGCTCTTCCAGGCGGTCGGGATCCAGGGTCGAGCCGTTGCTCACCAGCAGCGTCGCCATGCCCAGGTCCGTCGCGCGACGGACCATCGCCGGCAGATCCCGGTGCAGGGTCGGCTCGCCTCCGGTGAAGACGAGGAAGCGGATTCCCTGCCGGTGGAGGATCTCCAGGGCCTCCAACGAGTCCTGGAGGGGGGCATGGCGACGGGCTTCGAGCGGCAACCGGCCCGCGCTGAAGCTGCAGAAATCACACCGGGCGTTGCACTGGTTGGTGACGGCGAACTGGCAGGTGGACGGGCCGCCGTCCCGCAGGACCTGCCAGAGTGTCTCGTGCCACTTCATGCAAAGGACCTCCCCGGACCTCGATCCGCCGCCGACCGTGGCATTCGGCCGCCGATGCATGGAGTCCCACCCACACCCGGGTGTGGGTGGGAAGGGCCCGTCTGCGTCGTCAGGCGCACCTCTGCGGTGCTCACGTAGTTTCCAACTACGCTCCGCTCCTCGAG
>JALHDH010000167.1:729-5105 GCA_022839105.1 bacterium | reverse complement strand
CGGGACCAGGATCGAGGCCCCGTTGCCCATCGTGATTCCGCCCGTCACCACGTAGTCCCCGGGGGTCAACTGGATGGTGGCCTTGCGTGGGGAGAAGGCGGCATAGGTGCCCGGCGAGAGCACCTGGGTCCCCGAGGAGGGGGCGACGACGCCTCGGCTCGGGCCCAGGTCTGGAGGCGGCTCGACGGGCAACTCGCGCACCTTGCTGGCCACATTGAAGCCCAGGTAGGTGGGGTTCCCCGAGATGCGCAGGCTGGTGGCCTGGCTGCCGCCTGGCCCCACGGTGATGTTGCCGTAGAGGGTCACGTTGCTCATCTCGATCGCCTGCGGAGCAGAGGAGTTGGTCAGAAGATCGGCCCCCGACTGCCTGACCGTCTGGGCGTAGGTCCCCTTCGCCGAGTTCCAGGCGTCGATCAGGATGTTGCCGCTCAGGACGATCTTGTCGGCTCCCACCAGCGCGGCCACGAAGGCGCTGGTCCGCGTCTGGACCCCAGGTGGACGTGGCCGGCGGGGACGCTCCTGCCGTCCCAGCCGGTGGTCGGGGAGGAGCCCTCGTGGTTGTTGGTCGAGAAGGGGAGGGCGCTCTGGGCCCGGTTGAAGGTCATCGCGTAGGTGCCCCCCGAGCGGGGGAGCCGGACGGCGTTGAAGCCGGCATTCCAGGTGCCTTCCTGGGAGAGCCGCAACCAGGCGTCCTCGATTCCCGCCTTGGCCGCCTGTTCGGCGACGAGGGCGTGCTCGCGCCTCTGGGCCAGGGTCTTGTCGGCCACGTGCAGGCGGGCCAGGGCGAAGGCAAAGAAGAAGAGGGCAGCCAGGATCAGGAGCGTCAGGATCAGGGCGAAGCCGGCTCGGGTCCGGTCGAGAAGCATCTGGCCCTCCTTTCTCACTCGTTGTACAGCAGGATCGGCAGGCGGCGGCCCAGGCTCTCCTGTCCTCCATGGGCGCTGCCCTGTCGGGCCTGGATTTCCAGGATCGCCGTGGCTCCGCCCGGTTGGGGGCTCAGCCTGAGGGAATCGACCCGGGGCGAGAGGAGCCGACCCTGCCCGTCACAGGCCGCGGCCAGTTCGGCCGGGGTCAGGGCCCGCAACAAGGTCGGGCTGGCCGCGAAGTTGCGGGGGATCTCCTTGCGCAGCAGGCGCGTCGTCCCGGGGGCCAGGTAATACACCACGTGCCTCTGCCAGGCCGGGGCTCCCTCTTCGCCGGTCAGGAAGAGGCCCTCGGGGCTCGCCGCCGAGACGAAGCTGAAGGCTTGAAGTCCCGAGGGGCCTCCATCGGTCAGGAAGCTCCCGCTGGAGCCTTGGAGCTCGCGGGCGATCCGCCAGGAGACTTCCTGAAGGTCCTGTCGGGCGGCGGCCCGGGCCGTGGAGGCCTGCCAGGCGGTCTTGGCCCGCAGGAGCATGATCGCCACCAGGCCGGTCAGGATGGCCAGGAGGGCCAGGGTGACCAGGACCTCGACCAGGGTCATCCCGCGTGGGAGGGCTGTGGCTCGTCGCAAGGCCTGCCGCCTTTCGGTCCGGGGGCTCATGGGGCTTCGGTCGGGGTCTCGGGGGACGGGGGCATCAGCGGAACCAGGGCGGTGAAGGTCGTGCCCTGGTCCGGCGAGCTGGTGAACCAGACTCGCCCCCCCAGGTAGCGCTCGGTGAAGAGCTTGATGCTGTAGGTCCCCAGGCCCCTCCCCACCCCCTTGGTGGAGAAGGAGCGCTTGAAGACCTGCAGTTGGACGCTCTCGGGCATGGCTTTGGGGTTGTGCGCGGTGAAGGCCACCGAGCCTTCCCGGGCCTCGCAGTGCAGGGTCACGGTCTCCCCGGGGGCGGAGGCCTCCAGGGCGTTCTTGGTCATGTTGCCCAGAACCCTCTTGAGCAGGGTGCGATCCGTGTTCAGGGGGATCTCCGTCGAGTCTGCGGCGACCTGGATCGTCTTCCCCTTGGAGACCTGGTGGCCCCGGTAGCCCGAGGCGACCTCCTCGAGCAAGGCTCGCGCCTCCAACGGGACGAACCGAGGGACCAGTTCCTGGTTCTCGGCCGCCGAGAGCTCCTTCTGGGCGCGGATCTCTTCGATGATCGTCCCGGAGAGATTGAAGATCGAGCGGGCGTAGCGGCCGGGCTCCTCCCCCTCGGGGATCAACTCGGCCAGCAGATCGGCATACCCGTACAGCCCGCCGGCTGTGTTCAGGACGTCGTGGTAGAAGAGCCTCTCCAGGGCCCGGCGTCTCTTCTCCGAACTCTGGTCGGCCAGCGTGAAGAGGGTGAAGCGGCGTCCCTGGATCTCGAAGGGATTGGCCCAGACCTTCAGGTCCAGGGCATCGCCGCTCTTCTGCAGGATCTGGCATTCCTGCTGGGCGGCCTCCCCCTTCTGGCTGGAAAGGATGGCCTTCAGGGCGCCGCACTCGCTGCAGAATCGGGTCGTGCCGCACCCTGCGGCGTTGCGTTGCGCGTAGGTGCAGTCCAGGACCTCGCCGGGTCTCCTGCCCAGGAGGTCCTGCAGCGGCTCGCGTGCGGCCAGTTCCCGGAGGGCCCGGTTGGCATGCACGATCTGGCGATTCTCGTTGAGGATCACGGCCGGTTCGGGCGTCAGGTCCAGGGTCTGGGCCAATCCGGGGGCCTCGGCCACCAGACGGCGATCCGTTTCGATGGCCTCGGCACAGGAGCGCGCTGGAGAGGCGAATTCGGAGTAGCTGGGATCGGTCAGCATGGAGGAATTCCTGGCCTTCCTGGTCTAGCCGGGGGTGGAGGCGGTCAGACCCGCCAGTTCGCGAACTCTCTCCCGAAGTTCCTGGGGGCGGAAGGGCTTGCGCAGGAACCCGTCGGCTCCCGCCTTGCGGACCTGCTCTTCGATGTCGGTGTCGATGACCGAGGAGATCACCATCAGGGGGATGTCCCGATACTGTTCGTCGTACTTGAGCAGACGGGCCACGGCCAGCCCGTCCAGCCGGGGCAGGATGATGTCGGAGAGGATGGCGTCGGGTGGGGAATCCTGCACGGCCTGCAGCAACTCCAGCCCGTTGTCGAAGAACGTCGTCTCCAACCCCTCCACGCGGGTCAAGCTGACCCGGATGATGTCGGTGATCTGGGGGTCGTCGTCCGCAACGTAGATCCGTCTTGTCATGATCTCCTCTTGCCGGGGAACCGAAACTCTCTGGGGTGGCCCTCGGAAATCCTTCCGGTGGCCGGTCGGGCCGCTATTCCACCGTGATCTTCATGACCTCCTCGAAGCTGGTCAGCCCCTCCAGCCAGCGGGCCACGGCGCTCTGGCGCAGCGAGGTGAAGCCCCGCCGACCCGCCATCTCCACCAGCCTCTCCGAGGTCAGCTCGGCCTCAGGGACGCGGCGCATCTCGGGGGAGATCTCCAGCAACTCGTAGACCGCCACGCGGCCCCGATAGCCCAGGTTCTGGCACTCGGCGCATCCCACGGGCCGGAAGGGCGTGGCCTCGGGCGGCAGGCTCTCCAGGCCCAGGGCCTGGAGGTGTCCTGGTTCGATCTGGAAGGGCCGGCGGCAGCGCGGGCAGAGTCGCCGGACCAGGCGCTGGGCCAGGACTCCCAGCAGCGAGGTCATCACCAGGTAGCCCGGGACGCCCATGTCGATCAGGCGGGTCGGGGCCGAGGCAGCGTCGTTGGTGTGCAGGGTGGAGAGCAGGAGGTGCCCGGTCAGCGAGGCCCGGATGCCGATCTCGGCGGTCTCCTGGTCGCGGATCTCGCCCACCAGGACGATCTCGGGATCGTGGCGCAGCACCGAGCGCAAGGCACGGGCGAAGGTGAAGCCGATCGCAGAGTTCATCTGGAACTGGGTGATGCCCGGCATCCGCGACTCGACCGGATCCTCCAGGGTCAGGATCTTCTTCTCCGGGGTGTAGAGGTGCTGAAGGCTGGCGTAGAGGGTCGTGCTCTTGCCCGAGCCGGTCGGGCCGGTCACCAGGACCACGCCGTGGGGCCGCGAGATCATCCGGAGGTAGCGTTCCAGCATCGCCGGAGCGAAGCCCAGGGCCTGGAGATCCTGGACCTCGGCGCGGGAGGCCAGGATGCGGATCACGACCGACTCGCCGAAGAGGTTCGGGATGATCGAGACCCGCAGGTCGTAGTCCCTTCCGTCGACGACGGTGGTGATCCGCCCGTCCTGGGGCAGGCGCCGTTCCGAGACATCCAGGTTGGCCAGGATCTTCAGCCGGGAGGTCACGGCCCGCAGCAGTTCCGGGGGGGGCGCGGGGTGCTCGCGCAGGATGCCGTCCAGGCGATAGCGCAGCGAAGCCCGGTCCTCGAAGGGCTCCAGGTGGATGTCGCTGGCCCCCAGCCGGATTCCGGTGGACAGGATGTGGTTGGCCAGTTTGATGGAGGGGGCATCGGGATCCTCCATCGGGGTCAGGGCGGGCGCGGCGGGCTCGGGC
>JALHDH010000167.1:0-712 GCA_022839105.1 bacterium | reverse complement strand
GCCTTCTCGATGTCGGCGCGCAGGGCCACCACCGGCTCCATGGTCAATCCCGCCTTGCGGCGGATGAAGTCCTCGACCGAGAGCTCCCAGGGCTCGGCGGTGGCGATGAAGATCCGATCCTTGTGAAGGAAGAGGGGAAAGATCGTGAAGCGCCGGGAGATCTCTTCCGGGAGCCGTTCCAGGGCCTCCTGTTCAGGCGTGTAGGTCGCCAGCAGGAGGGTGGGGAGACCATGGTGGCGCGAGAGCGCGGCCAGCACCCGGCCAGCCGGGACGTCCTTCCTCCCAAGCAGGAACTCTCCGGGGTCCCCTCCCTGGTCGGCCAGGCTCCGGGCCTGGTCGAGGGGCTCGTCGGGAATCAGTCCGGCCAGGCTCTCGAGCCATTCGCTCATCGAGGTTCTCCTTGGGTTCGGGGGGGGACTACTCGGCGAGGGCCAGGCCCAGGGCGGTCGTGAATCGGGCCATCGGGGCCTGGGGCTGGGCCTGGGGAGGGACCAGGTCGACCCAGTCCTCCACGGTCACCGGGATCTTCAGGGCCTCCTCCAGGCGGCGATCCAGGCCCTTCATGGCGGCGGAGCCTCCCGAGAGGAAGACCCGCTGGACCGGGGGGCGCAATTCGGGAAGGCTGCGGGCGCAGGCCTCCAGGTTCCGGCGGACCTGGTCGAGCCAGCGGGTCAGCACGGGTTCCAGGGCCACCTCGCGGGCCGTGGCGTCG
>JALHDH010000050.1 GCA_022839105.1 bacterium | reverse complement strand
TGCCGGGGAGGAGGCGCGCTGGATGCTGGCCGAGGTCTCCAATACCCCCTGGAACGAGCGCCACCACTACCTGGTGGACCTTCGGACCCCAAGCCCGACGGAGAAGGTCTTCCACGTCTCGCCGTTCATGCCGATGGAGATGCGCTACCTCTGGAAGGTGAGCGCTCCGGGGCGGGAGGTCGGCGTCCAGATCGAGAGCCATCCCCGGTCGGGAGGTCCCAAGCTCTTCGAAGCCGCCCTGAGCCTGGAACGCCTCCCCCTGGAGGAGGCGTCGCTGCGACAGGTCCTGCTGCGCTGGCCCTCGATGACCCTGGCCATCCTGCTGGGGATCTACGGACAGGCCCTGCGCCTGTGGCTCAAGAAGACGCCCTTCTACGACCACCCGGCACCCTCCCCATGAGGCCGGAATCGTCAAGAGGGAGCCTCGCCTCCCTCGGAAACCGTCTGGCCCGCCGCCTGGTCCTGGGGATGTTGGGGAGCCTGCGGGGCGGGTGCCTGCTGATCCGGGAAGGGGCCCGGACCATCCGGTGCGGAAGGGAGCCGGGCCCTTGCGCCGAGATCGAGGTCCGCGCTCCCCTCTTCTGGAGCCGCCTGTTGACCGGGGGAAGCCTGGCCGCCGGCGAGACCTGGGTCGAAGGCCTCTGGCACAGCCCCGACCTGGTGGCCGTGGTCCGCCTCCTGGCCCGCAACCTGCCGACCCTGGACCGCCTGGAACGCCGCCTGGGCTGGCTGGCCTTCCCGATGCGCCGGCTGGAGCACCTGCTGCGCCCGAACTCCCGCGCCGGCTCACGGACCAACATCGCTGCCCACTACGACCTGGGCAACGAGATGTTCGCCGCGTTCCTGGATTCGCGGATGCAGTACTCCTGCGCCCTCTTCCCCCACCCCGAGGCCAGCCTGGAGCAGGCCCAACTGCACAAGTTGGACGTGGTCTGCCGGCGGCTTGACCTCCAACCCGGCGAGCACCTCCTGGAGATCGGCACCGGCTGGGGCGGGCTGGCCCTGCACGCGGCCCGGGAATACGGGTGCCGGGTGACCACCACCACGGTCTCCCAGGCCCAGTTCGAGCACGCCCGTTCCCGGGTCCTCCAGGAGGGCCTCCAGGACCGGATCACGGTCCTGAACCAGGACTATCGGGACCTGCGCGGCGAGTCCGACAAGCTGGTCTCGATCGAGATGATCGAGGCCGTGGGACACGCCTGGCTGCCGGGCTTCTTCCGGGTCCTGGGGCGGCTGGTGCGTCCCGGCGGACGGATGCTGATCCAGGCCATCACCATGGCCGAGGACCGCTACGATCGCTATCTGCGCGGGGTGGACTTCATCCAGCGCCACATCTTCCCCGGGGGCTGCCTGCCCAGCGTTTCGCTGATGTGCCGGCTTCTGGCCCGCGAGACCGACATGAAGCTGCTCCGGGTGCACGACCACGGCCCGCACTACGCCCGGACCCTGGAGATCTGGCGTGAACGCTTCCTGGCCCTGGCCCCGGAGCTGCTCAGGCAGGGCTTCACCCCGGACTTCATCCGGCTCTGGGAATTCTACTTCGCCTACTGCGAGGGCGGGTTCCACGAGGGTCCGCTGAGCCTGGTGCACCTGGAGGCGCGCCGACCGGGCGGGACCTCCTCTCCCGAGCCGCTCTTCTTCCCCGGACCGCCGGGGTGCGGATTCCGGGAGCCGGCCCGCTGAGTCCCAGGCCCGGGAGAGCCCGGCAGGCCATGCAGGGGGGACGCCGCGAAGGAAGCGCGATGAGGCGATGGATTCGGTCGGCCGTGGGCCTGGCGGCGCTGATTTTCCTGACGTGCATGCCGGCGGGTGCGGACCTTTCCCAGGAGGCGGCCCGCATCCGCGGAGGCGTCGTGCTGGTCCTGAACCAGACCGACGGGGGACCGGGCATGGGGACCGCCTTTGCCGTGGCCCGGAAGGGTTCAGGCCTGTGGCTGATCACCTGCGAGCACGTCGTCTCGGATCCCGGGACACCCTGGTTGTGGGCCGAGGGGATGGAAACCCCGGTCTCGGCACGAGTCCTGGCCCGGGATCCGGACGCGGACCTGGCCCTGCTCCACGCCCAAGGGCTCCAGGCCACGCCTCTGGCCCTGGCTCCGCCGGGCACGGTCCGGATCGGCCAGAGCCTGGGCGTGATCGGCTTTCCTCGCGTCGATCTCTTCGCGGGCAGCGGGATGGAGGTCACCGCCTCGCTCACCCGCGGGATCGTCAGCGCCCTGCGGACGCGGGAGGTCTCGGTCCAGAACCGGGTGTCCTTCATCCAGACCGACGCCGTTCTCAACCCGGGGAACTCCGGGGGGCCCGCCCTGGACTGGGAGACCTCGCAGGTGATCGGGGTGGCTACGGCCACCATGCGCGACATGCAGGGGGCAGGCCTGCTGGTCTCGGTGGAGACGGTGCACGAGTTCCTGGCCCGCCACGGGGTGCCCCTTCCCGGGAAGTCCCTGCGCCCGACCCGCCAGACCCCGCGCCCCGTGGCCCATCGCGCCCGGACTCCCCGCACCGGGATCCCGCAAGGCCAATCCCCGCCTCCCCCGGCCGGCACGCGCTTTCCCCCGGTCGCAGTGCTCCTGGGCCTGATCCTGGTCCTGGCTGTCCTGGGCCTGGGACTCTGGTCGGTCCTGCGCGGCGGCCCGACCGACCCGCCCGACCCCGGCCCCGCGGTCTAAGGTAGAGCTTCCCGCGCCTCGTCCTCGCCAGGCCAGCGATAGACCAGCAACACCTCGATGCGGCGATTGCGGGCCCGGTCCTCCTTCTTGCGGCTGCCCTCGACCACGTAGCGGTACTGGCTGCCGCCATAGCCATCGGGAATCCGCTCCTGCTGCCAAGCCGAGGGGGTCCCGGAGAAACCGTCCGGACGATACTCACCGTAGCCCTTGGCGGTGACCAGCCACGGCGGAATCGTCCCCCCCTGGCGATTCTCGGGGTCCACCATCAGGAAACGGGCCACCGAGACGGCCCGGCGGGCCGAGAGCGACCAGTTGTCCTCGGTGCCCCCGCGAAAGGGGACCAGGTCGGAGTGGCCCTCCACCTCGATGCGCTCGAGATAGCCCTGCGTCAGGAAGCCGACCAGGGTCTTGCGCAAGGGGCGAATCCGGTTGCGAAACTCCGGCTTGAGATCCGAGCGTTCGGTCTCGAAGAGGATGCCCCGCCCGGCCTGGTCGGCGAAGATGATGCGCTGGCGCCCTCCTCCCTCCCTGCGCTCCTGGACACCGGGTGGAAGCACCCGGCTCAGCTCGTCCTGGCGGCGTTGAAGCTCGCGGGCGGGGTTGAAGACCTCGGCCGGGGTGGAGCCCTCCTGCCCCGAACCGGGGGCCACGGCCTCGGCCTGTGGTTGTCGCGGGGCCAGGATCTCCGAGAGCAGGAACCAGGGAGCCGAGGCCAGCAACAAGACCAGCAACAAGGACAACGAGGTCACGAAGTCGGTGAAGGCCGGCCAGACATCCAGCCTCCCGGTGCTGTAGGGGCTCCTCACCGGGACCTTCTCCGAAGCAGCCAGGCCAGGATCCCCGTCAGGGCTCCCGCTCCCCCGAGGGTCCAGGCCAGGACCGCCGGGGGGACGATCATGTAGAGGATTCCGACGGCGGCGGCTCCACAGGTGGGCAGGAAGAGCAGGCTGGCATCGTCCCAGCGCCGGGCCTGCTCCAGTTGCCGCTTCAACCCCTCCACTCCCTCCATTCGGGCCGAAAGCTGCTCCAGGGCGGCCAGGAACTTCGGGTCGGAGGCCTCCCGGGACACCCCCTCCTCGGCCCGGGGCAGCCCCTCGACCACCCGGGTCAACTCCCGGATCGATGCCGCCAGTTCGGATTCCAGCCCAGGCGAAGAAGCCCCTCGGCTCTTCTCTGCAATCGCAAAGGATCCGGCGGGGGACTTCTCGGGGAGGGGCTGCGAGCGGGTCCGCTGATGCTCCTCCATCCGGGCCAGGAGCCCGCAGACCTTCTCCAGGGCGCCGACCTGGGCCCGGGCCTGCTCATGCGAGGCCTCGCCGGCCCTGGAATGGGCATCCAGGGCCTCGCGGATCGCCTCCAGGCTCCGGGCCTGGGCCTGGGCCTCCGGCATGAGGGCCGCCAGGGCCTGGGAATTCCCCTCCAGGGTCTTCCAGATCGCCTCCAGGCCCCGGAGCCGGGCCTCGGCCCCGGGCTTGAGATCGAGGATCGCCTGGGAGTGCCCTTGCAGGGCCTCGCGGATCTCCTCGAGCCCCTTGAGCAGGCCCTCCTGGCGGGCATTCTCGAGCTCGGCCCGCTCCGAGCCCGTCCCCCCCGAGAACCCGGCCTCGAGTCGATCCAGGTGGGCGGTGAGCGTGGATCCCAATGTATTGACCAGTTGCTGAAGGACCGCGAAGTCCTTCTCCTGGGCCCGACGGATCTGCTCGCCGAGGGCCTCGAAGGGGCCGACCAGACGCTGGACCGAGTCCACCAGTTGCCGACTTCTCGAGTCCTGGGCGCTGGAGACCGAATGGACCTCCTCGGCCATCTTCTGGAAGCGGAGGACCGAATCCAGGAGGCTGCGATGCGCCTCCTCCAGGGCCTGGCGATCCTGGGCCAGGGCTCCGCTGGCCTGACGGAACTGATCCACCACGGCGTAGAGCACGCCCAGTTGGGCCGAGACCTGGTCGAACTGCCCCAGGAGCCGGTCGGTCAACTGCGAGAAGTAGTCCTGCGAGGAGGCCAGGATCCCCACGGCCTCCTTCAGGGTGCCCAGATCGTCGGTGGGGGTGAGCAAAGGGACCAGCCAGTTCGCGGTCAGCTCTTCGAGGGGAGTCAGGACACGACGCTCCTGGAAGGTCTCGGCCCCCCACAAAAGCAGGGAAAGGAGGATCGTCGCCAGGATGCCCGACAGGGAAGCCACGAAGGCGGGGACCAGCTCGGCACCCAGTTCCTTCAGGCGGCCAGAGGCCTTCTGGATGCGGTCTCTATGCGCCACGGCGGTGGTTCCGGTTTCGCTCCCTTGGCGAGCCTCGAGGTCCAGTCCGTCGCGCAGGATGCTGCCCTGTTCGACAACCAGGGTGGAGATCTCGGGGACCGCCCTCAAGAGGCCCACCAGCGCCCCGCAGAGGCCCAACAAGACCAGCACCGCCGCCAGGGTCCGAGGGAATGCCAGACTGCGCTGGGCCCGGGCTGCCTCAGCCTCGGCCAGGGCCTGGGCCTGCGGCGCCGAGGCGCTGACGGCGCGCTGCTGCAGGAGATTCTCGAGCCGGCGCCGGGGGGCGCAATCCTTCGGCATACCTTTGCGCAGGACGTTCCCCAGATCCTCCGGCGTGCGCAACGCCTGGTCGCGGGCCTCCCGGGCATTCGCCTGCAGGATCTCAAGGGTCCTGGCGTCCTGCCGGGCATCCAGGTGCTGGGCCAGGATCCAGAACAAGCCCAGAAGCAGGGAGACCCAAATCCAGAAGATGAAAAACTCCGGGCTGATCCCCTGACCCCACTGCACGACCGGACTCGTCACGCTTCCACCCTTCCTTCTTCGCGCGATTCCCGGCCCCTGAGCCGGATGGGAATGGGCTCCCGCAGGCCCGAGGGTCCATCCCGGGCCACAAGGGAGCCCTCCATGACCCCCTCGGGCTCCACAAGCCCGATCACCAGGAACTCCCCGTCTCCACAGCGGCGGACCTCCAGATGCGGGTGCAGCTCGGGAGGAACCTCCAGCTCGATCGAGACCGCCTCGCCGTCATTCCGGTCCAGGGTCAGGCGCTGGTAGGGCCGCGGATGGTGGAGGGTGAAGCGCAGATCCACCCGGGCCACGCTCCGGCGCAGCCGCAGGCGTCGGTAGCGGACCCCGACCTTCTCGCCGGCCTGGCCTCGGGCCACCAACCGGGCCGAGAGGGTCCCCTTCTCGCCGCGGGGGAACTGTTCGGGAAGAAGCTGCAGGGTCTTCTTCCACACCCCCTCCTCGGCTTCCATCCGGACCGGCACCACCGTGGCCTCGGGCTCGGTCGAGAGCAGGATGAAGCCCTCCAGGGGCCCCGAACCCGAGAGGCGAGACAGGGAAAGATGCAGACTCACCTTTCCGGCCACCAGGGTCCCCAGGTCCTCGGGACGCACCTTCAGCCGACAGCGGATCTGCCCGGGTTGGGGCTCGACCACCACCCGGACCGCGCCCACCCGGGTGCGCCCCCGCATCAGGTGGATCTCTCCGGCCAGACCGGCGGGATGTCCCACCACCTCGAAGCCCAGGGTCTGCTCCCAGCCTGGGGGCTGGGCCCACTGCGCAGGCGCGTCGAGGCGCAGCCAGGTGGCCCGGGTGCTGGCCTTGAGCCGGACCTCGGTGGAGAGCCCCGAGGCGACGGAAAGCCCCCCCCGCCGGGCCGGTTCCAGCCAGGCCGAGACCCCCTGGGGGCCCAGATGATACTCCGTGGCACCCGGCAGGGCCATGCGGATCGCGGGCAGTTCCCAGGAAGCAAGCCAGGGCCGGCTTTCCTCCGGGAGCAGGACGCGAAGCTCCTCTCCCTCGCCCTGGGCAACGGCGCTGAGGCTCCGCGAAGCATCGGCAGCCCGGAAACCGACCAGGCCGGCCGCGTAGCCCCCCGGAGGCCCCGGCAGCGCGTGGCTGGGGGTCAGCGCCCAGCGGATCTCGGCGGGCCAGGCCCGGATTCCCTGCCGGGGGAGGACCTCCAGGCAGGGGGCAGGGTCCACAGGACCGGAAATCTCGAACCAGGCCTGGCGGAAGGCCTCGAAGGGGCGAAGGCGCGTCGCCCTCATGCCAGAAGCTCCGGGAGGGCGAAGGGGACCCGACGCGTCTCCTCCTCCCGGTCCAGGGGGGTCCAACCCAGTTCCCCCTTCCCGTTCCAGACCCGGATCTCCAGCCGGATCGGCTCGCAGACCGGCAACTCGGCCAGGATCGAGGAGTCCCCTCGGCCCGCCCCCAGCCAGGCCTGGACCTGGAGGAGGGCGGCTCGGCCCGCCCGGGGCCGAAGGTCCAGGCTGCGCAGGAAGGGTTCCTGGGGCTCCCCGGGCTGCCAGGCCACCAGGGGCACGCTTCGGTGGGCCTCGCGGAGCTGGATCTGGGGGCATGCCAGCATCCGCAGCTCCACCGGGCCCGGCTCGGCGAAGAGCCAGCCGGCCAGCCGGGCGGCTCCTCGGGCCAGGTCGAGGGAATCCCGGGATTCCGGGGGCGAGGAGGTCCTGGTCGGGGGCAGGGAGGCCTCCGGATCCGGCCCCAGACCCAGGAGGGCGGCCCGAGGGAGGGGCTCACGGGTGAGCCGGACGTGCAGGCCCCTGGGGTCCCCCGAAGGGCCGGGGATCCAGACCTTCCGGGCCGCGTCCCCGGGCTGGGGCGCCTGCCCGGCCAGGGCCTCGACGTGCAGAGCCAACCAGGCCAATGGCTCGGCGGCCAGCAGCAGGGGGCGGCGCAGGCGGCCCACGGCCCAGCGCCGGACTCGCCGGGCCGCGCGCGGGAACGCCCCGTAGGGGAGCACCATCAGGAGCGGCCGGGGGGGCGGAAGAGGGAGTTCCCCGGCCTGGAGCAGACCCACCCAGGGCTCCAGCAGGTCCTCGAAGGGCTCCAATCCGGCCAGCTCGACCAGGTCGCAGGCCAGGTCGAGGTCCAGTTCCAGGCGCTCCGCGGGCTCATCGGGGCGAGGCCCGATCGCCAGGTGCCCTTGGCCGTCCGGGCGCACCCTCACCCGGGTCGGAAAGGGCTCGAGTTCGCCCGTCGGGGCCAGCACCCGCCCCGCGCCGCGTGGAGTCAGCAGCAGGACCTCCGGCATCGCCGAGCAGGGGGCAGGCCGTGGGCTGGCCCTCACGGGAAGACGCTGACCTCGGCCTTGCGCACGATCTCGCCGGTGGCGCGCACCCGCAGGCCAGGGCGAAGACATGAGGCGATCCTCCCCTGCAGGCCGGGCTTGCCGACCCGCTCGACCCGCAAGAGGCCATGCTCCGAGACCGTCAGGAGATCCCCCTCGCGCGGGCGGAATTCCTCCAGGCCCATCTTGTCCAGCAGGCCCTCCAGCGCCTGCTGGAAGCCCCGCAAAGCGTCAGGTGTCAGTTCCTCTCGATGCGCCGCCTCTTTGAGATCCTCCAGGAGATCGGGCACGCGCAGGAAGAGGAAATCGTGAATCTGGCGGCGGAAAGCCGCCTGAGGGCCCCGCCCGAGCAGCCTTTCCCTCAGGAGCCGGAGAATCTCGCCCGCTCGCCGGCGGAAGTGCTCCTCCTGATCCAGGGCCTGCAGGAGCGATCGCAGCTCTCCGAGCTCCTGCTCCATCCTGAGGGCCGGCTCCGGGGGAAGAGTCCGGGCAAGGTCGGCCAGGCTTCCTTCCACCTGCGACAGGGCCTCGCGGGAAGGCGGGGCGAACTCGAGAAGCTCGTCCGCGTCCGAGGGGTCTTCAGGATCGCCGTCTCCGGGGGTTGCCAGGAGCTCCTCAAGCCGCAAAGCCACCTGGGAATCCAGGTCCCGGCGGAGTTCCCGGAGCTCGGCGCGCAGGGCCTCCACCTCCTCGGGCAGGCCGCCCTCCGATTCGGGATGGACCTGCTGCACCCGAACCAGGGCTCGCTCCAGGCCGCGCAGATCCTCCGCCTGAAGGTCGAGGTTGGCCTGCACTTCGCGGATCTCCGCACGGAGTGCGGCCGGTTCCAGAATGAGGGGTTCCAGCGTCCCTTCCAGGACCTGGAGCCGACCGTTCGATTCGTCCTGTTCTCTTTCCCAGGCCTGGAGACGAGACTCCATTTCACTCCGAAGCTCATTCAGGCGATGGATGGATTCCCAGATATCCAGGAAGTCCTTCTGCGACGTGCGCAGGTGGTCGTTGGTTTCCTGCCTTGCGTCGCGATGAGAACGTTCCAGTCGGGCCAGGCGCGTATCGAGATCTCGGAGGCGCTCCGCCTCGCCGGCAGAACGGCCAGAAAACAGGCCGCGAGGTTCCGAATATTCCTCGTTCAAGTCCCCACCTCCCTAGTAGCCTCGGCCCAACTGGTCAGGTTCGATCGGCGGAAAGTCCCGGACGAACAACGGCTCCCCGCCATCCTCCTCGCCCAGGGTCAGGCGGGCGTGCAGGCGCAGGTCGGGATGAAGGCGCAGGGTCAGCGTCCCTTCCAGGCCCCAGGTGTCGAGTTCCTCGGGAATCTCGAAGGGGTACACGCAGACCTCGCGGATGTCCGGGTTGGAGGTCCCGTCGGGAAGCCCCAGGCGATCCTCCCGCCCGGCATTCTCCAGGATGCGGAGGTGATTGGTTCCGGGCCGCCTGAAGGAGACCCCGGCCTGGCCCTCCAGACCCTGCGCGGGGATCGGCAGGCCATCCCCCAGGATCTCCTGGAAGCAGACTCCGCCGGGGCGCCAGATTTCGATTCCCAGTCGACAGGTCGAAAGGCAGATCCCATCCTCGACCACGAGCATGACCCCCTCGTGCCGGGTCGAGGAGGGGGCCCGGCTCAGGCTCAGGGGAGCCCCCTCCACCACGCACTCCTTGAGGTCTCCCTGGGGACGGGCCTGGAGGGTTCGGGGAAAGGCCTGCGCCAGGCTTCGCCCCACCTGGGGCCACAGCGAGGCCCTCCCGGTCAGGAGCAGGACCTCCGGGTCCCGGCCCAGGCAGGAGGAGACCAGGTTCCTGGCCACCTCGACGGTCTGCTGGATCCCCTCCTCCAGGAGCCCCTCGACCTCGGCGCGCTGCGGCCAGCCCCTGGCCAGCAGTTCTCCCAGATCCAGCCTCTCGGTCTGGCCATCCAGCAGCACCTCCAGGCGGCGATGCTCCAGGCCCGTGGGGAACCGGGCCTGGGAGGCCTCCAGGCCCCCGGCCAGCGCGATCTTGATCGACTCGGCCCAGAAGAGCAGGGTCGAGCGATTCCGCCGGGCCGCCAGTTCCCGCGCGAAATCGACGCGCGAAGGCTCATCTGGAATCTCCACGGCCTTCCCCGGGGCCCTGGCCCGGGCACCGGCCAGGGCCTGACGGCGCAGCAGGAGCCGGACCGCCTCGGTCATCTCCTCCCCGCCGAAGCGCGGGTGGCCCGAGGCGCCCAGGACCCGCACCCGGACCCGGTAGCGCCAGGGCCGGGGGGGACGAAGGGCGGGGTCCTGGCGCTCGCGGGCCAGGGTCAGCAGCGCGCCCCGCATCTCCTGGGAGGTGGGAAAGACCTCCCGGGTCTCGACGATCTCCTCGAGGGGCTTGTCGTCCTGGCGCAGGCGCAGGCTCAGGCGGATGGAGGCGCGCGGACTGCGGGCCAGGCCATCCCAGGCCTTCGGATCCCCTCCGTCCAGGAGCCGACTCGAAATCCGCCCGACCAGCGCGCGCGCGAAGGTCCCCACCACCAGCCGGTTGGCCTGGTGATCGGAGTCCTCCCCCTTCTCCCCGGCCCGGGCCAGGCTGGCTCCCGGAAGGCGAAGCGCCAGGACCTCGCCGGCGCGGCGCAGGATCTCCCGGGTGAGCGCCTCCTCCAGACAGGCCTCCCAGGCGCCCCCCCCGGAGAGCCGTTCCAGGACCGCGGACTCCTCGGGTTCGGGTTCGGAGGGCTCCTCGCCGGGAGCCGGCTGGACCGGCCTGCGGGTGGACTCGACCTGCAGAAGCGTCAAGTCCGTCGTCCCCCCGCCGCAGTCGAAGACCAGGACATGGTAGGAGACCTGGTCCTGACCGGCTGCTTCGTGCCGGTCGGCGTGGGTCTGCGGCGTGTTGAGGTAGGAGAAGGCGGCGGCGATGGGCTCCTGGACCAGGGCGATCTCGCCGATCGTCAGATCCGGATTCAGGGCCTGGAGATGACGCGTGAAGGCCCGGGCCGCGGCCACCTTCAGCTCATCGACCTGGCGCTGGGTGAAGCGGCTGGGATGCGAGAGCAGCAGGCGGGTGGGCAGCAACTGATCGCTCTCGAAGAGGCGGGTCCCCCGCCCCCCGGCCCGGGCCAGGAAGGCCGCGGCCCTCGAGGCGACGGCGCTGAAGAGGTCCTCGAGAACCTCGACCGGCTTGAGTTCCCGCTTGACCCACTGCTCTTCGACGGGGACGATCTCGAAGCGATGACCGGGATCGCCGGTCCGGCGCTTGGCCCCCAGAACCGTCGAGCGCGGGTGGTCCAGGAAGACCGACCAGGCGTGATGGCCCACCTCGAAGTCCCGCTCGCTCTCCAGGCGACGGTACAGGACCGCCGAGAGGAGCGAACGAGGGTCGGGGGCTCCCGGCGAGCGTTCCAGCTCGACCGTCTCGACCTGCATCGATTCGTTCACCAGGGCCGCACAGGTGCTGGTCGTCCCCAGGTCGACGGCCAGGCAGCCGGCAAAGACCCGAGGCTCGAGCACCTTGACCGCCAGGTAGCGGTGGCGCGGACGCCGCTCGTTGGTGTGGAAGACCAGGGTGAAGAGATGCTCGCGACCGGGCTCCAGGCCGGGGCTCAGGCCCAGGGTCAGGGTTCGATGCTCCGAACGGGTCAGGGTGCAGGGGAACTGATCCTCTCCCCGGCGGATCTCGAGGTTTCCGTCCGGGGGCAGGATCTCCAGCCGGGCGATCTCCAGGGGGGTCCGATCCGAGCGGGAGTCAACCCCGTTGCGCAGGGTCAGCTCCAGAAGCTCCCCTTCGCTCACGCCGCGCACGACCGACCAGTCGTGGCGATCCTGCAGGAAGGGTTCCACCACCAGCTCGGGGCTGCCCAGGACCCGGGCCTCCAGGTCCAGACGAGGGGGAGTGTCGCGCCCGGTGCAGGCCAGTTCCAGGGTGAAGGGCACGCGCTCCCGAAGGTCCGGGACCTGCGCGGCGGGGATCACCAGGTGGCCCTGAAGGCTGCGACGACCTTCCGAGTCCAGATCCAGGGGGAAGCTGACCTGGTCCTCCCACTCCACCCGGGCGAACCCGGGGGTGAGGGTCGGAGGCTCGAGCAGCCGGGTCTTCCCCTGCTGCAGGGTCAGCACCACAGGCGTGCGGAGCTCCTGGTCCCGCTCGGTGCGCAACTCGACCCGGGTGGGCTCGAGCGCGAATTCCGGGACCGGCACGATCTCCAGGGTCAGTTCGGCGCGATGGCCCTCCGCGTCCAGGGTCAGGGTCACGCGCTCGGCGGGCCCCTCCCGGGGAGGCTTGAAGACCTCCAGGGGCAGGCGATGCTCGGCCTGGTCCTCCAGGAGGACCGGGCTGGACGGATTCTTGACCTTGAGCCAGCCCGCAGAGGTGCTCAGGGCACCTGGACCCAGGCTCACCGAGGCCGACCTTCCCTCGTGGCGCACCACGACCCGCAATTCGGGCTTCTGGCCATGCCTCAGGCGGGGGGGATCCAGGGGGCGCCATTCCCCCTGATCGCGGAACTCCAGGGCCAGGATCATCCGGGTCTGGGGAGCGCCGCACCAAGGGCAGCAGCGCTCGCCGGGCAGGACCTGGAAGCCCGGACAATCCGGGCCCTCGCAGTGGAAGCGGGGCGGCAGGGTCAAGACGGTTCTGCTCCCCGTGCAGGCATCTGCCAGCACCCGTCCCCCGGGCGCCTGGGCAGGACCCCCTCAGGCCGGGCCACGATCTCCTCCGCCCGGGCCACGACGCGCTCCCAGTCCAGGCCTGCCGCCGTGGCCACCTTCTCGGCTTCCCCCAACTCGTTCTTGAGGATCCTGGCGGCCAGCAGACTCTCGAAATCGAGCGACTGCTCCAAGTCCTGCCTCTCGGGCTTCCCTCCATAGACCTCCTTGAGCATCAGGCTCAGCAAGCCGCTCCAGCGCGCCATCTCCTCGAACTCGGGGGCGACGAAGAGATCCTGGCTCCGCCGTCTGACCTGCTCGAGGATCATTTCGCGCAGGTCCGCCTCCGAGGTCAGCCGGACCAGCGCCTTGGCCCGGGAACCCAATGGGGTGGGAACCTTGAGGGCCCCCTCCCGGCGCTCGAAGACGTAATCCCGGGCCGAGAACTTCAGGATGTCGAAGGCGTTCCCCAGGAGGAAGGCGCGCCGACCGTCCAGCACGGCCTCCTGCTCCTTCTTGGTGAGGATCGCCAGATCCGCGAACTTCTCGTCCCGGCGATCGATGTGGAGCTGGTCCGTGGCGTAACTCTTCAGGTAGGAGACCCGCATCTCGCTCAATCGGGCCGCGAAGTTGACCGGGAAGCCGCCGGCCTCCTGATAGAAGAGGATCTCTCCGGTCTCGGGGACCTCGGTGAAGCCGGCCAGGGGGGCGACATCGCGGCGGACGTGACGGCGCAGCTCCTCGGCGAAGTCCTTCAGGGACTGGATCTCGGCGGGGTCCATCCCGGCCGCGGGACCGGGCAGTCCGATCATGCGCACGACCTGGGACGGAGGCAGGTTGAAGGCGCCGGGGACCTGGCTTCCCGTCACCCAATAGCCCGAACGCCGGGAGACATCCTTGACCTTGGCCTTCCAGGCCTCTCCGGGATAGTAGCGCCTCAGGACCTTCAGCACATGGAAGTCCGCCGGGATCCGGGCGAAGCGGCGCCGGGCCGTGTTGACCAGGGCCTGTTCCCAGCGACTCTCCAACCCCTCGGCGTAGTCCTGGCTCAGGCCGCTGATCTGGCGTTGCAGGCCCTCCAGGGCCTCCTGGCTGGCCTTCCTGAGATCCTCGGCGGTCTTGATGTAGCCGCGATAATAGAGCGACTCGAACTCCTCCGAACGGTACAGGACATCGGAATGGGGGCTGTCCTCGGCGACCGCGAAGTAGCTCGAACGCTCGCGCAGGACCGTCCCCAGGCGGCCCAGGTTCTCCTCCAGGCGCGAGAAGCGGTCGACGAGTCCCCCTCCGACCGTGCCATCCGCCCTCTCCTCGCCCGTAATCTCGCGCGCCAGGCCTCGGGCCGCCCGGGCCCCTTCCAGGAAGAGCCGGCGGCGAAGCTCGCTGCGCAGGACCCCGGGCTGGCGCAAATCCCCGACCGCCGCCTTCATGATCCGCTTCCCCAGGCACTCGAAGATCGCGGCGGTGCGCCCGTCCGGAACGCTGCGCCGCTCCCAGCGGGAGGCGTCCTTCAGCAGACGGTCCAACTCGCGCTGCCTGGTCTTGGTGGTTTCCTGTTGATCGGTCGCCTGGCCTTCCATCTTCCGGGCCAGGGCCTCCAGGTGCCGGGCCAGCTCCTGGAGGGCCGCCTGGACATGGGCCAGGCTGTATCCCTCCTCGTCCACCAGCCGGAAGGCCCACCTGCGCATCTTCTCGCTCCGGGCCTGCAGCCAGGCCTGCGAGCTGCCGCGGATGGTCCGCGGGTAGTGACCCCAGTGTTCCGGCTCGGGGTGATTCTCCTCAACCTTCAATCGCGAGCGTTCCGACTCGATCCGCCCTTCCAGGAAGGCCCGCAGGAGCTGCCCCTCCCGGGCCGGGGCCCCGCGCTCGACCTCGCGGCAGACCCGATCGCGGAACTCGTCGAGCTGGCGCATCAGACCGCGCTCGCTGCCCCTGGCGCGGTCCCCGGCTCCATCCGGGTCCTGCAGGGCGAAGAGCACGTCGTGGCGGCGGCTCGACTCGTCCTCCACCAGTTCCAGGTCGGGAAGCGCCCGGGTGCGGAGGAACTCGGGCAGGGTCGCCTGGTTGAGGGCCCCGGTGCCGAACCCGCCCCACAG
This sequence comes from bacterium, assembly GCA_022839105.1. Classification (GTDB taxonomy): domain Bacteria; phylum Vulcanimicrobiota; class Xenobia; order Xenobiales; family Xenobiaceae; genus Xenobium. The sequence continues at coordinate 8,101 of JALHDH010000050.1, read as the reverse complement.
ATCGACCACCTCGGCCGCCAGGCGATAGGCGCAGGCGGTCATGATCCGATGGTGGGGCACCGAAATCGAGCTGAAGCCCAGCGAGAGGTAGCGCTGGGGAAAGCTCTGGGTGAAGCCGACCGCGTACTGGTGCTGCCAGCAGTTGGTGAGGAACTGGGCGAGGTTGACCCGGGCGCTGCGCTTCTCGTCGGCAAATGAGCCGTGGGTGAAGTCCTTGAAGATCGCCTCGGCCAGGGTCTCGAAGATCATCTCCTGGCTGCGGGCGTGTCCTCCGATCTCCATGTTCTCGCTGTTGACGTGATCATAAACGTAGGTATAGGAGAAAGGCGGCAGAGGGATCTCGCGGGGATGGCCCGGGTCCCAGGCCACCTCGAAGCGGTGGTTCCCGTGCTGATAGTAGTTGAGCTCCTTGAAGAGGGCGTAGCCGTTGGCCTTCATGCGCTCGTTGGTAATGGCACCGAAGTGACCGGGGAAGACCAGGTGGGCCATGACGTTGACCTGCTCTCCCAGCACGTCCTTGATCATGAAGCCCATGTCCAGGAGCATGCCGGAGCCGGTCCCGCCGGCCACCGAAGCGACCAGGATCACGTTGGTGGGCGCCCCGAAGTCGACATCCGCCAGGATCCCCAGCCCCTTCAGGACCGCCGAGTCCTGCATCCTGGCCTGGTTGTGGGCATCCCGGATGCGCCGATGGGCATTCTCCAGATCGGCCCGGATCTCGGAGGAGTGCTTGAAGAAGGCCAGGCGGCTATAGGCCCGGATCTGACCGGCCCCCTCGGTCACCGTCCCCATCTTGCTCAGGCCAGGGTACCACCAGTCCTTGATGCCCCGGTTCTCGGGGTTGTCCAGGTGCTGGGTGATGGCCGTGGTATCCTCCAGGGTGACGATGGCCCGCTCGGAGTCGGCGAAGGTCGCGAAGTTCTTGATCTCCGGGGCCAGGATATGCTTCTCGGAGCGGTCCGTGTCGATCCAGAGGTAGCCCACGATGGGGAACTCCTGCAGGTTGCCGAACTTCTCGTAGAAGCGCCGGCGCACCCGAAGCAGGACGTCGCCCCCGGTGCCTCCCAGCCCGACGAGCAGGGTGGGCCGGATCCGGATGATGTTCTGTGCGGTTTCCAGCATGTTGACCTCCCGTGCCTCAGCGCGCATCCAGGGCCTTGCCGGCCAGGCCCACCAACAGGGTCAGCAGGCCGAAGACCCCGAAGGCCAGGACATAGCCGAAGTATGGAACCTGAGGATCGTTCACGCCGGGATTGAACCAGGCCCAGGTGGCGAGCGTCCCCAGAACGAGCCACAGGACCACCGCAACCACGGTCGAGAACGTCAGGGCCGTGGAGATCTCCAGCTCCTTGCCGAAGAGCAGCCCCCGGAAGAGGACCCGACCGGCGGCGAACCAGGCGCCCAGGAGGCCGACGACCACCAGCAGGGCCATGGTCACCTTCTCGGCGGTGGTGGGCAGATTCTCGTTGGTGTAGAGCGAGATGCGGTTCGCAGGCGTCTCTCCTTCATGAGGGGTCCCGATCTCCAGGACAAAGGGCGAATTGACCAGGCCCGCGTGGGGCCTGTCCTGGTCCTGGCGATAGGCGAAGCTGAGCTCGTAGCGCAGCCTGAGCTCGGGATCCCGGAAGACCGGCAGGGCGATCCGGACCCGGGGACCGGTCACGGCGAAGGGCTCCGCCTCGCCATCGACCTGGAAGACCATGTCGGCGGCCTGGACCTCGAGACGCTCGCCGAGAGCGTCCTGGGCAGGCAGTCGGACCAGCAGATCCGCCGTATCGGGGGGCAGGAGCGGATAGGGACGCTCTTCGGAATCGTGCAGATCGATGTCGTATTCGATCAGGCCGAACTCACCTGCCGGTTCCGGCGCCATCGGCGCGGGGACTTCCGGGACGGCCCGGACCGCCTGGACGCTTGCGAAGAGCAGGACCAGGATCGCGAACCAGACTCCTCTTCTCACAGGGCAGGACCCTCCTCCCGAGACGCCTCCGAGAGGCCCGAGCTCCCCGCTTCCAGGCGGAAACGGGAGGCTTCGCCCCCTCGGGGCTGCATGATGAACTCGACATGGGCGCCTTCCAGGTCCTGGACCGAGGCTTCCCCGTCCACCAGGACCTCCTCCGCCGGAACCACCCGCGGGCCGCGCGGACCGCAGACCAGCCGACCCAATTCCTCTCCTCTCGAAGAGAAGAGCCGGTGGCTGCGGAACACGCCTCCCAGGCGGAGGGACTCTTCGCCATCCGGGCCCAGGAGCCGATAGCCCTTCCCCCACCCGACCCAGACCGCCAGGGCCAGGATCAGCCCGCCCAGCCCCAGAAGGAGTGCCCAGGTCCCCCACCCGCCCAGGGCGCCCTCGCCCACCAGGCGAACGGGGATCTTCACCGTGAAGGTCCGGACATCCGAGGCTTCGGGGCCTCCCTGATGCAGCATCAGGTCCAGGATGCGAGTCAGTTCCTTGACCTGGGCCATGCGGCTGAGCGTCTCGGGGTCCACGGCGGGCTGAAGGTTGCCCTCCGAGCCGATCCGGACCGTGGCGCGCATCTCCACCTCGGCATTGAAGTCCGGGGCCGCGCGCCGACCCGCCCGGGGCACGTGGAAGGTCAGGATGTAGCTGTCGGTGCTCTCCTGGCGGGGTTCGACCGAGAGGGAGCGCCTGTCGAACGCCGCCCGGGTCCGCAGCGGCGGGCCCAACTCTCGCACCGAAGGTTCCTCGAGACGGGCGTTCTCGATGCGCCAGCCGTCCAGACGGTTCAGGAAGGTCAGCCGAAGCCGCCCCTGAAAGGAGTCTCCACCCGATTGAGGTCGCAGGACGAGCGTATAGCGCGAGGCATCCCGGGCGGCGACGGGCCACTGATCGGGGGGGAGCCCCCTGCCGGGGTCCGAGAAGACCTTGCGCCCCACGTCCAGAAGCGGCTGGTCCTCCCGAACGTAGAGCGGGCGGAACAGGATGGCCTGAACGGAGAATCCCAGGGTCGAACCCAGGCGCTTCTCGACCTGCTTCACGAAGGGGTCAAGCCAGCGCGCATCGGCCCGGTTGCTGGCAACGGCCAGGTAGAGGACCAGGGCCCCGGCCTTCTCACCCGCTCCAGCCGACCCGGAGGCGCTGCGGGGGGCCGCCAGGGGCACGAAGTACACGTTGCGCAGTTCGGGCGCATCGCGCAGGAGCAGATAGAAGGGCTCGTCCGAGCGCTGCCCCTGGAAGTTGTTCTCGTTGTCGGTCAGGATCCAGAACACGGTGGCCGGGGTCCGGCGAGGTCGGGCCAAAGCCCGCTCCAAGGCGGCCCGCAGATCGGTGGCTCCCCCGCCCGGGCCTGAAAGACCCTCCAGGGCCGGTCTCAAGCCGCCCAGATCCAAGCCTTCCACGGGCTTGCGATCTTCGGCGAGTTCCGTCTGCGGATCCGCAAACGGGAACAGCACCAGGGGATCCTGGCCACGCAAGAGGGTGCCGTCCGGGGCCAGGAGCCTCTCGAGCAGGCCTCGAGTCTCCTCCGCGAAGCGGGTCCGGTCCCCGTAGCCGCCCTTCCCCATGCTTCCCGAGACGTCCATCATCAGGACATGCTCTACGGAGGCCGGCGGAGCCGGAGGCGGCGACTGGGCCCAGGCCTGGCCGCCGAAAAGGCCCACCCCCACCAGCAGAATCCACAAGAACCTTCTCATCCGACCTCACCCTCCGAGGCTTGCCAGGCACACAGGCTGCCTTCAGGATCAACGACATAGAGGGTCCGGCCCAGCGCCTCGGGAGCCGCGCTGTGGGCCAGGGTCCCCTCGAAGAGCCTCTGCTGGCCGTCGTGCTGGAGTTGACCTTCCTGGAAGCGCACGGCCGTCAGCCAGCCGCCCCGGTCCAGGACGAAGGCCCCGTTCCGAACCAGGGCCGGGCACAAGGCCCCGGAATCCCTCAGGGCCAGCCGCGCCTGCCCGCCTCCCTGGGTTCCCGCCCGATACAGGTGATCTCCGGCCACCACCCAGAAGGCCGAATCCTCCTCGGCCCAGGTCCACAGGCTCTGGCCCGACGCGTGGAAGACCGGCTGCAGGGAGTGCCCCGCGGTCTGGGGCAATCGGTAGAGCTCCTCCTCACCGGATCGAACCAGCGGAACCGGACCGCTCCGAATCACCGGAGAGGCCTTCAGCCTGCCGGGAACCTGCAGGGTGTCCAGGGTGCGTCGCGTGGTCAGATCCAGTCCGCTGAGCGGCCCCCCTTCAACGCCCGCATACAGGTGGGCGCCCACCAGCCAGACGTGCAGGTCCTGTCCCGGGCCCACCCCTCCCGGCCGGAAGTTGGGGACGGAAACCAGGCCTCGGCGGGGGCGGTATTCCCACACGCGGACCTCGGCCTGCCTGGCGCCCTGGACCGGCGCAGCCAGCCAGCGGCGGCCATCGCCGACGACGGCCGAGACGAGGCTTCCGCCCAGGGCCAGGTGCTGAACGCGCGGGGGCTCGAAGGAACGGCCCGAGAGGCGCGCAGCGAGATCGTAGACGTGCAGACCGGTCGAGCCGGGAACCACCAGGAGCCCCTCCAGGAAGAGCGGGGGCGAGAAGAGGTCCCCTTCCAGGCGGACCTCATCCTCCAGGACCGGCTCGGTCTGCCCCTCGACGAAGACCTGGATCCCTCCCTGGATGCCGACCACCACCAGGTGATCCTCCCAGGCCTGCAGGGGGAAGCGAGGGGCCTGGGCCAGCCTCCAGGAGCCGATGGAACGGAGCGGGCCGGGCTCGAGGGAGGGCCTCGCGCCCTGGGAGAGCGGCTGGCCGCAGGCCGGGCAGAATCTCGCCAGGGAAAAGCATGAAGCGCCGCAGGACGCGCAGGTTCCAGACGATTTCGGGGCGGAAGTCTGGTTCATGCGGTTTGCCGAGGTCCTCCCCGCTGCAGCGTCCTCCGGGCCCCGAAGGCGGGCCGGCCGATCGCCAGGATCACGACTCCATCTTGAGGGTCCGGGGTGACAGGTGTTGTCACCCGGCCATCCTGGAGGCGGAACCTCCTTCGCCGAATCGGTTTGCTTGCCTTCTGTCTTCCGAATTCGCGGCCTCGGCGTGCGGCAGGAGTTCCCGGACTCCCGGGCAGCGCCGGCCTTCAGGAGGTTTCGCAATCTTCCAGGAATGGATTCCGGATTCCAGGTCCTGCCGAATCGGCCTGGAGGCGCTTTCGCCCTGAAGATTCGAGGCACGGGCGGAAGGAGGGGACGGGTCCTCCGAGCGGAAAAATCTCCAGGCCTCCATTTCCCGGGAGCCCCACGTGCGCCGTCGAGTCCTCCTGCCAGCCGCCCTGGCGCTGGCCCGCGCCAGCTCGCTCCATCCCATCCGCCGGGTCGAGGTCTTCATCCGTTCCGCCGAACAGGATCCATCCTGAAGGCGCCGGGTCGCTAAAAAGCCCAGCTCCCGCGTTCTTCTGGAGGCCTCCGTCTCAGCGGGTGGTCAATGAAACCGGCTTGGAGAGCGGGCCGGCGCCCGCGCTGCCGACCTCCTGGACGGCGTACCAGTAGGTGGTGCCGGGAGTGGCCGTGACGTCGGTCAGGGAGAAGACCGAGGCCTTCCCGTCCTGCAGGACGCCCATCGGGTTTTCGCCCAGGTTGAGCTCGACCACCGGGGCCCGGCCATCGAAGGGCGTGGTCGAACGCTTCACCACGCAACCGGCCAGGGAATCGCGATCCTGGCTCCTGGTCCAGTGCAGGACGTTGCCGGGGCTCAGGCAGGCCCGGCCGGCCAGCACCAAAGGTTGGGGCAGGATCTTCTGGTCCGAGCCGGTCCCGGTTCCGGTCCGGCCGTGTGCCTGCGAGGCCGCCGGCCTGAGGACCACCACGCATTCGGGCCCCGGCCCGGACTCGCTGGCCCGGACCACCAGACCCGGGAGGTTCATCTCCATTCCGTCCGGCATCCCGGGGATGCGGATGGGCGGATTCTTGGGGGACATTTCGTAATCCGGTCGGCTGGCCGAGACCAGCCAGGTTCCCTTGTCCAGGGTCAGGGTGAAGCGGCCCTGGTCATCGGCAACCCCCTGGACCGGCATCCGCATCTGGGAGTCGTCCGGATCCTCCTCGCCCTCCAGGTCCATGAAGGGGGCGGCCATCACGGCGGAGTGGGACAGCGGACGCCCCTGCTCGTCGACCACGCGGCCCTGGATCATGCAGTTGGAAGGGAGCAGTTTGAGGTCGGTCGACTCGTTGGCCTCGTCGGCCCTCAGGGTCACCTCGGCCGGAGCCTGCAGGCGGAAGCCTTTGTGCGTGGCGGTCACGGTCCACTTCCCTGCGCCCACGCCCAGCGAGTAGTTGCCGTTGGCCGCGCTGTGGGTCATGGCCATCCCTGCGTCTCCGAAGGCCATCACGCGGACCCCGGCCACCGGCTTTCCTGAGGCGGTGACCCGGCCGCAGACCCAGGCCTTCTTGAAGTTGCCCGGCCAGGAGACCTGGGCCAGCAGAGGGGTCGCCAGCAGGGCTGCCAGGACCAGGGTGAGGAGCAGGAAGCGACGCGACGCCATGGATCCACCTCCGCGATTGAATGCGACACAGGGCCGTCCAGGCCGGGAAACCTGAACCGCAGGGGTCCTTCAACGAGGCTTCGGTCTCTCCTATGGACCCCGGCTCCGCGATTCGTTCAACCTGTCGTTGACGGCCGACCGAGGCACTCGAGCGGCGACGCTCAAGGTCGAGCCGGCGCCGAAGCATCCGATTCGAAGCGAACAGGCCCGGTGGCCTCCGCCCCCTGGCAGGACCCGGGCGAGTCGGCTGGGTGAACCCCAGCCGGCCCGAAAGGGATGCCCCCCTCCGGGCGGAATCCTCTTCCTCAGTCCATTTCCCGGGAGCCCCACGTGCGCCATCGACTCCTCCTGCTGGCTGCCCTCCTCCTGGTCCTGGCCGGATCGGTGCCGGCTCAATCTCCCGACCCCAGGGCCTGGCTGGCCCTGACCGGAATCCGCTTCGAGCAGAAATCCAACGACGTCGTGGTCTCCGGTCGACTGGTCAGCCAGGCTCCACGGGTGGTCTGGGACATCCACATCGGCTTCACCGCCTACGACCAGGACAACTACCCGGTGGCCCACGGAGGGACCTGGTTCCACTCGATCGCCCCCGGAGAGGAGATCCCCTTCGAGGCCCGCGCCGGCTCGCTCAACCCCGTCCACCGAATCGAAGCCTTCGTCCGTTCCGCCGAACAGGATCCGCCCTGAAGCCGGCGCGGCTCCGGCGCGGCAGGATCCCGGCTGCTCGGAGGTGGAATCATGACCCATGGCTGAGGCCCTGACGTTCTTCGAGCAGCACGGGGTGCTGGTGCTCTTCTTCGTGACCCTGCTGGATCAGTTGGGCCTTCCTCTGCCCAGCAGCCCCATGGTGCTGGCTGCCGGCGCCCTGGTCGGCCTGGGGCGTCTGGACCCGATCGCGGCGGTGCTGGCGGCCCTGGTGCCAACCCTTCTGGCGGACTGGCTGTGGTACGAACTGGGCCGGCGCAAGGGGACCCGTGTCCTGCGTTTCCTGTGCCGCCTTTCGATTGAACCGGACTCCTGTGTGCGCAGCACCGAAAACCTCTTCTCCCGCCAGGGGCCACGGGCCCTGTTGGCGGCCCGCTTCGTCCCCGGTCTGTCGACGGTCGCTCCGCCCCTGGCCGGAATCGTGGGGATGCCTCTGGGGCGCTTCCTGCTGTTCGACACCGTGGGCACGTTGTCGTGGATCCTGTCCTTGGGTGCCCTGGGCCTCCTCTTCGGTCACCGCCTGGACCTTCTGAGCGAGTGGCTGTCAGGGATGGGGACCGGAGGGTTTGTGTTGTTGGGGGGAGCCCTGGCCCTGTACCTGAGCTTCAAGGCCTGGCGGCGCCAGCAGTTCATGCGGGAATTGCGGGTCGACCGGATCACGCCCGAAGAACTGCACGACCGGATCCAGGCCGGAGACCCGGTGCAGGTGGTGGACGTGCGGCACAGGCTCGAGGTGGACTCCGATCACCGGATCCTGCCCGGAGCCCTGGTGCTTCCCGCCGAGGAACTGGAGGCCAGGTTCTCCGAGCTTGACCTGGAGCGTGAACTGGTCGTCTACTGTACTTGACCCGACGAAGCCACGAGCGCCCGTGTGGCGCTCCGACTCAAGAACCGAGGAGCCCGGCGGGTGCGCCCCCTGCTGGGCGGCCTGGA
>JALHDH010000049.1:46825-69768 GCA_022839105.1 bacterium | reverse complement strand
GGCGATGGCAAACTGGGGGTCCAGCTCGAGGGCCTTGTTCCAGTAGTCCATGGCCTCTTCCTTGCGGCCCTTGCGATAGTAGGCGTTGCCCAGATTGTAGAGGACCTCGGCGAACTGGGGATTCAGGATCAGGGCCTTCTGCCATTCCTCGATGGCCGAGTCCAGCTTGCCCAGCTTGAAGAACCCGTTGCCCAGGTTGTAGTAGGCCGGAGCGAACTTCGGGTTGAGGACGGTGACCTTGCGATATTCCTCGATGGAGCGTTCCAACTCGCCCTTGCGGTAGTAGGCAGACCCCAGGTTGTAGTGGGCCACGAAGTTGTTGGGGTTCAGGTCGACCGCCTTGCCGTACTCGGTGATGGCCTCGCCCAGCCGCCCCATCCCGTCCAGGGCTGTCCCCAGGTTGTTGTGGGTCAGGGCGTTGTAGGGGTCCAGGTTGGTGGCCTTGTTCCATTCCATGACCGCCAGATCGAGCTTGCCCTGCTTGTAGTAGTTGTTGCCCAGGATATTGTGCAGGGCTGCTTCGGAGGGGCTGATCTTGGTGCGGGTCAGGTCCTCGGGCAGGTCCTCGGTCTGGAGATCCTTCAAGAGGTCGGTGACGTTCTGGTAGCGCTCGGAGGGGTCCTTGCGCATGCACTTGAGGATGGCCGCCTCGACGTTCCTCGGAATCGCCATGTTTCGCGAGGTGGGCGGCTCGGGTTCCTGGGTCAGGTGCAACTGGATCACGGCCGGGAGGTTGTCGGCCCGGAAAGGGACCTGCCCGGTCAGCATCTCGTACAGGAGGACGCCCAGCGAGTAGATGTCGGCGCGGCGATCCACCTTCTCGCCTCGAGCCTGCTCGGGCGAGAAGTAGAAGCAGGAGCCGATCACCTCGCCGGGCTGGGTCAGGGTATGGGAAGTCTCGACCCAGGCGATTCCGAAATCGGCCACCTTGACGCTGCCGTCATCGGTGATCATCACGTTGCCGGGCTTGACGTCCCGGTGGACGATCCCGTGCTGGTGGGCGTAGTCCAGGGCCTGGGCCACGGCGATGAAATGCTTGAGGGCATCCTGGAGGCTCAACATCCCGTGCTCGCGGACGTAGCGATCCAGCGACCGGCCCTGGATGAACTCGAAGACCAGGAAGTAGATGCCTTCGTGCTCGTTGATGTCGAAGATCGCCGTGATGTTGGGATGGTTCAGGCGGGCCGCGGCCTGGGCCTCGCGGATGAAGCGATCCTTGGACTCGGGATTCCCGATCAACTGCTGGGAGAGGATCTTGATCGCCACCGAACGATTCAGCAGGGGATCGTGGCCTTTGTAGACCACGCCCATGCCGCCGCGGCCCAACTCCTCGATGATGTGATAACGTCCGATGGTCGCGCTGACCATGGTCATCGGCGATCCTGCTCCTTGTCGTGGTGGCCATGAGGCCTGACGGACTGGTTTCTACGCCTTGCGGGCAGTCTCCTGGAATCCCGGCGATGGGCCTTCAACCCCGAATCGCGGGGTTGTGGTTGCCGATCCGGGTTCGGGGCGCCTCGGCACGGAGCCGGCGCAGCATCTCCGGGACGCCCAGGATCGGAGACTCCGAGGGCGGGGCGGCCTGGAAGAAGAGATCGGGGTCCATGTTCAGGTTCCTCATCTGGACCATGTTGATGTCCAGGTCGGCCAGGAGGCGGATCAGGGCCTCGACCTCGTCCTGGGCGTCGTTGACCCCGGGAACCATGAGCAGGTTCAGCGAGACCCAGACCCCGTGGTCGCGGGCGATCCGGATGGTCTGAAGGACCTCTTCGAACCGGTACCCTCTGGGTTGGTAGTAGGCCTCGTAGCGGGCGGGGATGGCCGAGTTGAGCGAGACCCGGATCGAGTCCAGGCCGGCCTGGATCACCTCCCGAGCAGCCTGGGGGAGCGACCCGTTGGTATTGAGGTGCAGGGTTCCCTGCGGGGTCCTGTACCGGATGGCCCGGATGGCCCGGGCCAGCAGGGGGGCCTGCAGCAGGGGTTCGCCTTCGCATCCCTGGCCGAAGGAGTAGAGGGCCTCGGGGTGGGCCAGGTGCTCCACTCCGAGCTCGACGATCTCCTCCAGGGTGGGGACGAAGTCCAGGCGGATCTGAGGCGAGGGGGGCGAGCCCTCGGGTTGGGAGGAGATGCACCCCCGACAACAGGCGTTGCAGGAGGGCGAGACGGGAGCCGCCCCCTCCCAGCGCCCATAGAAGACGTTCTGGGCGTTGTAGCAGCCATACTGGCGGGCGCAGACCTCGAGCTGGCCCAGGAGGCGATTGGAAGGATGCCTCTTGCGGAGGGCCTGGATTCGTCGGGGCAGGTCCCGGGTGGCGTACAGCCCGGGATTCCAGCGAGGGTTCTCCTCGGTCTGGACGGCCGCGCACCAGAGCTCCCCTCCCCGGAAGAAGGCTGCCGTATAGCCGAAGATCGGGAGATCCGGGGCCCCCGGATCCCGCTCCCAGGCGGGAAGGAGGGTCCGGGTCCAGCCGGAGGGCAACTGGACGGCGACCGAGAGGGTCCCCCGCAGGGCGCGCGCCGGCCCCTGCCGGGTGCTGCCGGTCGGCCAGCCCAGAGGCGTGCGCCCTGGAAGATACTGCAGGACGCTTTCCGGCGGGAGACGGACCAGTTCCTCGTCCTGGGGGGGGCGCAGCAGCCGGGCGGAGCGCCCGGCCCCCTCCCAGCCGGGCTCATCCCAGAAGCGGCCACCGGAATCGGCGCAGGCTGCAGCCCAACGCGCCCGGCCGCCCTCCTTGCGGGAGGGGGCCGGAACCTCGGGTCGGGTCCTCTTTCGAGAACGGTCGGGGCTGCGGCGCGCCATCCTATTGGCTCCGGTGCGCGGCCTCCCGGCCGAGCGTCGAGAGGAATTCCGGGTTGCTCCGGGTCTTCTTCATCCTCTCGATGACGGCCTCGGTCGGATCCTGGTCGGCTCCCAGCAGGTCCAGGGCCCTTCGCATCAGCCAGATCTTGCGCAGCTCCTCCTCGCCCAGGAGCAGCTCCTCGTGGCGGGTCCCGGACTTCTTGAGGTCCATCGCCGGGAAAATGCGGCGCTCGGCCAGGCGACGCGAAAGGTCCACCTCCATGTTGCCGGTTCCCTTGAATTCCTCGAAGATCACGTCGTCCATCTTCGAGCCGGTCTCGATCAGGGCGGTGGCGATGACGGTCAGGCTTCCGCCGTTCTCGACGTTGCGGGCCGAGCCGAAGAAGCGTTTGGGCATGCGCAGCGCCGCGATGTCCAGGCCGCCCGAGAGGGTGCGTCCGGAAGGAGGCGTGGTGTTGTTGTAGGCGCGGCCCATGCGGGTCAGGGAGTCCAGGAGGATGACCACGTCCTTGCCCATCTCGACGAGGCGACGCGCCTTTTCCAGGACCAACTGGCTGACGTGGGCGTGCTGCTCGGGCGGCTCGTCGAAGGTCGAGGCGATGACCTCACCGCGGATCGAGCGATCCATGTCTGTGACCTCTTCGGGGCGCTCGTCCACCAGCAGGGCCATCAGGATGGTTTCCGGGAAGTTGGCCGTGATGCCGTTGGCCAGCTTCTTGAGCAGGATGGTCTTGCCGGCCTTGGGCGGAGCCACGATCAACCCTCGCTGGCCCTTCCCGATCGGGCAGAAGAGATCGATGATCCGGGCGGACAGGTCGTTGGTCGCGGTCTCGAGGGTATAGCGTTCGTTCGGGAAGATGGGGGTGAGCTGATCGAAGTGAGGTCGGCGGCGGGCGATCTCCGGGTCGATCCCGTTGACCGTGACGACCTTGAGGAGGCCGAAGTACTTCTCGCCGCTCTTGGGAGGGCGCACCTGGCCGGTCACCATGTCGCCCATCCGCAGGTCGAAGCGCTTGACCTGCGGGATCGACACGTAGATGTCGTTGGGGCTCGGGAGGTACGTGCGCCCCCGCAGGAAGCCGAACCCTTCGGGGAGGATGTCCAGGACTCCGGACACGAAGACGGCGCCCTGTTCGGTCTCCAGACCCACCTCGGCCTCGGTCCGGGGGGAATCGGAGGTCCGCTCCTCGGTGGACGGGCCTCGGCGCTCGGAGCGCTGGGGGTCGGCCGCGCGCTCAGGGGTCCGCTCCTCGGTGGACGGGCCACGGCGCTCGGAGCGCTGGGGGTCGGCCGCGCGCTCAGGGGTCCGCTCCTCGGTGGACGGGCCACGGTGCTCGGAGCGCTGGGGGTCGGCCGCGCGCTCAGGGGTCCGCTCCTCGGTGGACGGGCCACGGCGCTCGGAGCGCTGGGAGTCGGCGGCGCGCTCAGGGGTCCGCTCGCCGCCCGCCCGGGAGCGGCGCTCGGTGCGGTTGAAGCGCAGGTCGTCGCGATCCTCGCGATCCTCAGGCTCGTCGTGGAGTTCCCGGACGGGACGCTCCGGGCGGTCATTGCGCGAGGGGCGGCCTTCGCGCTCCACCTTCTGGGGGCGGGAAGCTCCATTCTGACGCGACGCGCGCTCTCGGTGGGCCGGACGCTCCGGAAGCGTTGGACGCTCGGCGCGCAGGTCCAACGGGGCCGCCTCGGCCTCGTCGTCGGGTTCGGCCAGCTCGATGCGGGCGGGTCGGCCTCGGCGCCCGACCGGGCGGAGCGGCTCGGGAGGAGCGCTCGGCGCTTCGGTCTTCCGGGCGACGGGAGCCTCCTCGACGACGACGGGGGCCTCGGGTTCGGCCTTGGGGGCGGTCTTGCGTCGAGCCCGGGTGCGTGCAGGCGGCCCAGGGGAGGCCTCGGGAGCCTCCGGGGCCGGAGCCTCCGCAGCCGGAGCGGCGGGAGGAGCCTGGGCGGCTCGGGCTTCCAGAAGAGCGACGATCTGATCCTTGCGCAGCTTCTGGAATCCCTCCAACCCGTTCTGCCGGGCCAGATCCAGGAGCTGGACCCGGCTGAGCGAGATGAGGTCTCCCTTGATCTTTGTGTCCATTCGATCTTCTCCTTAGGCCATTGCCGCACCAGGCGGCCGATTCATTCGACTTGCAGAGCCGCGGAGGCACCGGCCTCCAGAAATCTTCTCAATCCGCCACCTTCTGGCGGCGCAGTCCCCAAAGTCCCAGCGGAACCAACAAAAACAAAGAAAGCGTCAATCCAGCCAGGTCCAGGCCCAGACTCCCCAACGAGGCCCCGGTGAGCAGGGCGCGGTTCACCCCGTCGTACAGGTACCAGGTGGGCAGCCACATCGAGACCGCCCGCATGGTGGCGCTGAGATCTGCCAGGGCGACCGGGACGATCAGGATGAGGTACAGGACCGAGGCGGCGGCGTTGGCTGCGGCCTGACCTCGGGCGAAGAGCCCGAGCACCGTCCCGGCAGCCGAGAAGACCAGCGAACCCAGGGCCAGCAGGACCCCCAGGGCGAGCAGATCGCCTTGTCCCCAGGAGTTCAGGACCAGGACCAGGGCCGAGGAGACGAAGGCCAGCAGGACTCCTGCCCCCAGCTTGCCCATCAGCACGTTCCCCAACGAAGCCGGAGCCAGGAGCACGGCGGCCAGGGTCTTCTTCTCCATCTCCTCCACCAGGGTCGAGGAGGTGACCATCAGGCCTCCCAGACAGGTGAAGACCACCCAGATCGGCAGGAGGATCTGTCGGACCTCGCCCTGGAAACGGTTCAGGGCCGTCACCCGGATATCGGCCGGCATCTCCTGGCCCGCCTGATGCCTCAGGGCCCCGCGCAACCCCTCCCGCACGATGGCCACCTGGGTCCGGGCGCCCTCGTCGAGGACCAGGTCCACCCGTGGGAACCGATCTTCGCGAAGATCCCGATCGAAGGTGGCCGGGATCTGGATCGCCGCGGTCACCTGACCCTGGTGGACCTTCTCGAGGCAATCCTCCCAATCCTCGGATTCCTGGACCCGGAAGAGTCCCGTCGAGTGCAGGGCCTGGACCAGGCCGCTGGACCCGGCGTCGCAGACCACCAGGGCGGGCCGACGCACGTCCTCTCCCGTGAAGGAACGAGCGAAGAAGACCGAGAGCAGCACCGGACCCACCAGGATCAGGATCAGCGAGTGGCTGCGAACCGCATCCTCGAGGTCCTTGAAGAATATGGCGGCCACCGTCCTGAGGCTGCACACCCGAGGACCTCCAGGTTGGGGGAAAGTGTGGGAACCCACCAGGAGCCTCCACCCCAGGCCGGGGGGCCGGGGAGGGGAACCCCATCATTCCGATTCTTCAGGATTCCCTGAAGCGGCGGGCAGGATCTCGAATTCGAGTCCCTTGCCCTTGAAGAACTCCGTCACTTCCCCGGTTGAAGTCGGATCGAGGTCCCGGACCACCAGGCGGTGGGCCTTCACCGACTTGTCGCGAAGATTCTCGACCACGGTGAACTGCATCTGCTCGGTCTTGAGGATCCTCTGGACCTCCGCCTCGGCCTTGGCGCGATCCGAGAAGATCCCGCCGTATTGAACCTCGTTGGCGTCCTCCGAGAGCTTGACGGGCTGCTTGCGGATCTTCAGGGCCTCGAAGATGGAACGGGCCGTGGCGGAATTGCGCACAACCAGGCGAAAACCGTCGGGGACCTGGATCGTGCGGTCTCCCTCTGCGAGAGAGACCTCCCGACCCGCGCTCCTCTGCCCCGCGGCGAATCCTTCAGCCGCGTCGGGATCCTCGACCCAGACGACGACGTTTTTCCTGCCTTCAGGTTCCTCCGTTGCCAAGACCCCGGACCACACCAATCCCAGCAGGACCAGATCGACGAGCAGGAGGAATCCGACAGTCGCGATGAGGAACCGGCGGATCTTGGAAAGAGCCAAAGGAAGACTCCTGGGATGAACTGATTCTAGCCAGGGCCGTTGGGGCTGTCAACCCGAGGACAAGGCCTGACAATGGGGCTTTGCGGGCAGGTTGATGAATCCTTCTCAACCCACCCTGCCGGACGGACCCTATCGTGGAGTCCGTCTGGAACGTCGGTTCGACAGGTCATTCCAGGCTCCTTCCGGTCAGATGGACGAAGAGATCCTCCAATCCGGGAGGGCGCAGGAGGCGTCGACCACCCCGGACCGTCTCGATCTGCTCGGGAAGGGTCTCGCGGCAGAGGTCCTGGGGGTTGCCCAAGGCGACCAGTCGGCCCTGGTCGAGGATGCCCACCTGATGGCACAACTCCTCGGCCTCCTCCATGAAGTGGGTCGTCAGGAAGACCGTGCCCTGCCCGCCGCAGAATTCCTCGATCAGGCGTCGGACTCCGCGCGCGGCATGGGGGTCGAGTCCCGCGGTCGGCTCATCCAGGAAGAGGACCCGGGGGGACCCCACCAGGGCCCGGGCCAGGGCCAGTCGTTGGCGCATTCCCCGAGACAGGCGCCCCACCGGTTCTCCCGCCTTCCCGCACAGCCCGACCAGGGCCAGCAGTTCCTCGACGCGCTCCGCCCCGACGCCGTGCAGGCGGGCGAAGAATCGCAGATTGGAGCGGACCGGAAGACGCTCGTAGTGCCCGGGTTCCTCCAGCATCACGCCGATCTTCCGGCTCAGCTCCCGAGAGGAGGCCACCGGATCCAGGCCCAGGACCCGAACCTGGCCAGCGTGGGGGCGCAACTGACCCGTCAAGAGGCGGATGGTCGTGGTCTTCCCCGCCCCGTTCGGGCCCAGGAGACCGAAGACCGTTCCCTGCGGAACGGTCAGGCTCACCCCGCGCAGGGCGGGAAGGCTGCCATAGGCGCGCTGGACTTCGTGCATCTCGAGGGCGGGGATCTCGTTCACGGGCGGGGATTTCTAGGAATCCCGCTAAAGTCCCACCACTTGCAGGAACCACCAGGCCCCTCCCGTGATCGCCAGGGCCAGCGGGAGGACGAGCCTGCGCAGGATGGGGAACGAACGGCGCAGGACTCCGGCCTCGCGGAGCGTCCCCACCAGGAGGCTCGGACCCTCAGGGAGGATCCAGCCCGTGATCTCCACCACTCCCCCGCCTTTGGGAGCCTCAAGCAGTTCGATGCGTCCGTTGTCGACCTCCAGCCAGGTCCCATCTCTGACCGCCAGACCCTCGGGCGGACCGACCAGCTCGCCGCGCAGGCGGACCGGGACTCCGCGGCCTGAAGCCCGGGCCTGAACCCAGAGATCTTCCAGGACCTCCTGGCGGGGAGGGGCCAGGGGAAGAGTCCGGTGAAGGCGGATTCCGAGGCCCAGCGCCGTCAGGACCAGCGGGGCCGCCAGCGGGCCGCCTGGAAGCCAGGCCAGCACCAGACCGGCCAGCAGGCCTGTCCAGGGAGCCAGCCGGCCGAGAAGATCCAGACGAATCGGAGCGCCCGCCCGAGCTCCGGTGGAGCTCCCGAGCAGGGCCCGGATGCGCGCCTCTCGGCGAACCTGGACCAGGGAGACCGGGGAGAGGAGATCCAGGGCCTCCATCCAGGCCGGAAAACGCGTGGTCGCCACCAGGGCTTCATGGAGCCTGCGCCGAGCTCCCTGGCCCGGCTCGGGGGGAGCGGGCTCCATCAGGCGCAAGGGGGCCTCCAGAAGCCCGGATAAGGCCCGGAGCGCTCGGCCCAGATACCACAGGGGGCCGGCCCCTCCGCGCAGGCGTCCATACTCCTGGACCGCGGACTCGAAGGCACGGAACAGACAGGGCAGGGCCAGGACTCCGGTCAGCAGGGTTCCAGGAAGGCCCGAGCGCGCGGGCCTCAACTCCGCGACGAGTTCGTCGAGGTCTTCGGGAGGACCCTCCAGGAGTCCCCGCGTGGCCACCAGGTCGGGGCCTTTCCCCAGGGCCAGGAGGAAGGGGCGCTCCTCGTCGAGCCAGGCGGTCAGCCCCCTTCCTTCAGGGGGATCGGGGCGAAGTCGCAGCAGACTGCGAAGGAGCGTCCCGCCCAAGAGGATTTGCAGGAGGAAGGCCGCCATCCCGGCCAGGCCGCCCCAGAGTGGAGGAAACCTGGAGACCACGGGCCCCACCAGGAAGACCAGCATGCCTCCGATTCCCCACAGGGCCAAGAGCCCGAGTCCGACCAGTGCCCCCTGCAGGCCGGCACCCTTCAAGCAGCGCTCACATCCAGCCCCATTCGTCCTCGAGCTTCTTGCGCTCGGCGCGGTTGATCCGCATGGCGTCGTTGAGCCTCTCGTTGCCCTGCCAGATCAGGTCCAGGCCCTGCTCGAGGTGCGAGATCTCGCCGTCCTCGAGGAAGAGCGACATCTCCTGCATGCCCATCTCGTAGTGATCCATCCCGTCGCGGCCTTGACGGACCTCGTCGTCGGCGTATTCCTCGTAGCCGGATTCCTGGATCAACTGCTCGGTGCCCGCCCGCTTCTCGGCCAGCAGGCTGTAGATGTTCTGGAGGAACTCCAGGAAGTCTTCGGAGGTCCACTGCTCGGCCTTGACCCGCTCGACGGCATCCTTGAACTGCTGGAAGCGACCGGCCACCTTGTCGACCACCACCATCGAGGTGGTGTCCATGCGCGGCAGGGTCGCGCCGCAGCCGGCGCAGAGCTTCAGGCCCTTCTCGTTCTGGAAACCGCATTGCATGCAGATAATCAAGCGGAACCTCCACAACCCCAGGCCACTCCCGTCTGCACCACGGCCAGTCGTCCCGGGTCTTCGAGCGCCTTCGAGAAAGAAACAGCTTGCCCCTCCTCGGGCCGCCGGGAGCGGCTCATCGGGTCAGATCCTGGAGCCTGCCGTTCTCGAGGTGGAAGGTCCGGCGGGCAAAGGCGGCCACCTTGGGGTCGTGGGTGACCAGGACCGTGGTGATCTGCTGGTGGTCGTTGATCGACCGCAGGACGTCCATGACCTCCTTGCTGGAACGGCCATCCAGGTTTCCGGTCGGCTCGTCGGCCAGGATCAACCCGGGGAGATTGGAGAGGGCCCGGGCGATGGCGACCCTCTGCTGCTGGCCCCCGGAAAGACGGGTGACCGGGTCGTGGGCCCGATTCTCCAGGTCGACCAGGCGCAGGAGGCTCTGGGCCCGGGTGATCTGCTCGGAGCTCTTGACGTTGGCCAGTTGCATCGGCAGCATGACGTTCTCGAGGACGGTCAGGGTCGGAAGCAGGTTGTAGTTCTGGAAGACGAAGCCGATATGGTGCAGACGGATTCGCTCGCGGACCGTCTCCTCGGCGTCGGTGACCTCGGTGTCTTCCAGGAAGACCTTGCCGAAGCTGGGCTGCTCGAGGCACCCCAGAAGGTGCAGCAGGGTCGTCTTCCCCGAACCGGAAGGCCCCATGACCGAGATGAAGCCGCCCTGGGCCACCTGGAGGTTGACGTTCTCCAGGATCTTGATCGGGCCCGACGGGGTGTCGAAGTACTTGTGGACGCCCTGAAGCTCGAGTTTCACGTCAGTTCCACCTCAACCCGCGGACGATGTCGACGCGCCAGACCAGGACGGACGGGATGGCCGCCCCCACCAGGCCGACGAAGAGCGACAGGAGGATCGCCTGGACGATCAGGCCTGGGGTGATGGCCGCCAGGGGGAAGGAGAGCTGCAGGAGGGTGACCATGGCCCGATCCAGCAGCACCGAACCGATCCATCCGAAGGCCAGACCGAGGAGGCCTCCGAGCAGGGAGAGCATGAGCGATTCGGTGATCACCATGGTCACCACCGTTCCCCGAGGTGCGCCGATGGCGCGCAGGGTCCCGAACTCCCGCATCCTCTCGTAGGTCGACATCAGCATGGTGTTCATGGCGGCGGTGATCGCGATCAGGACCCCGATCGCCGAGATGGCGAACTGCAGAAGCCAGGCGTACTCGATGTAGTCGCTGGCGGCGCCCAGGTAGTCCTTTCGGGTCATCACCTTGACATCCGGGATCTGCAGGGCCTCGATCTCCTTGACCACCTCGGCGGCGCGATGGGAATCCTCCAGCTTGATCCAGACCTCCTGGACCCCTTTGCGGGCGTTGCTCTCCAGGGCGGTGATCAAGGGGAGATACACGAAATAGTCCTGGAAGCCCGACCCCGACGAGACGAGTCCCGAAATCGGGTAGCGGGTCTCGCCGGGTCCAAATCGGTTCTTCATTCCGGATTCGGCGTTCTGGGAGTTTGCCGGGACCAGGCCCTCGGAGGCCGCCAGGCCGGCCCCGACCAGGATCTGGCCGGCCTCGAAGACCCTGCCCTCGACGATCTCCAGCGAGGGCAGGAACTCGCGCATCGCGGTCGGTTCGATGCCGACCACCATGACCGTGCCCCGCTCACTGGTCCACTGATCCCTGGTGATCGCGGCCACCCGCCGCACGTTCTTCAGGGCGGCGATCTTCTCGATCCAGCTCAGGGCCACCGTGTCGGTGGTCAGGCCGACCGTCCCCACCGGCCCCGTCGGGAGCGGCGCGGCCGTGCGGGGGACCACGTAGATGTCGACGGCCCGACCGTCGAGTTCGAGGGAAACCCGTCGGTACATGCCTTCAGCCAGGGAGACCATGGCCACGAAGGCGCCGACGGCCAGCAGCACTCCGACCAGGGTCAGAAGGCTCCTCTCGCGACGGCGCAGGACGTTGCGGAAGGCGAGGGTCAAGGCGATCATGGCAGTTCAGGCAGCGCGGACGGGCCGCGGCTCACATGGGGATTCCCCTCCAGGAAGAAGCGCAGCGGTTCATGGACGGCCCGGGTGAGTCCCACGCGGGGGCTCCGGCGGGGTCGGCCCGGAGGCCGGGTTTGGCCCGGGGGAAGCGGACCGCAGTGCAATTCTTCCTCTCCGAGTCGGATCCCGTTGAGGGTCCGGTCGATTCCCAGGGCCTGGCACAGCCGCCCCGGCCCCTGGGCGAGGGCCTGCCGTGTCCGGCAGGAGGCGCGCCGGGCCCTCATCAGATCCAGGCCGACCCGAGGCTCGAGCGCGCGGACCAGGACCGCCCCGGCGCAACCCGGCGGGTGAGCCACGACGTTGAAGCAGTGGTGGTTCCCGTAGATCAGGTAGACGTAGGCGGAGCCCGGTTCGCCGAACATCACGCGGGCGCGCGGCGTCGGACCCCGGAACGCATGCGAGGCCGGGTCCTCGCAGCCCAGGTAGGCCTCGGTCTCGACGATCACCCCGGCGGTCTGGCCATGGCTCAACCAGGCCCCCAGGAGATCCCGAGCGACCTCGGCGGTCTCGCGCAGGTAGAAGGCCGGCGGGAATTCCTCCGAGAGGCAGACGGGCCCGGCGTCATGGGAAGGAAGCGGGGAAGCGCTCCCCGCGCCTGTTGCGGCCTGTCCCCTCTCCGGAGGGGCGTCTCGGGTCTGGAGTCGACTCACAAGCCTCCTTGCTTCGGGCCGATCCGAACCGTTCCTTCGGCGTCAAGACGCTGCAAAGGCCGCCGGGTCGCCCCGGCGGCCTCCGCAGCCCTGGAAGGGGGATCAGGAACCGAAACTGGTGCCCCGGCGCCGGGTGATGGCGGGTTCCAGGAAGTCATCGGAGGCCCGCGAGGATCCACCGAAGCTGACGACCTCCTCGGTCCCGGTCAGGAAGGCTCCGGGATCCTCGTGCTCGAGGGGAGCAGATGCTGCTCCGGTGAATCCGGTCGCCACCACGGTGATGCGGACTTCTCCGTCCATGCGCTCGTCGCGCACCGAGCCGAAGATGATCTGGGCGTCCGGATCGACCGCATCGTAGATGATCTTGGCGGCTTCATTGAGCTCCACCAGGGTCAGGTCCGCCCCGCCGGTGATGTTGAAGAGCACGCCCGTGGCTCCGTCGATGGAGGCCTCCAACAGGGGGCTGGAGATCGCGGCGCGGGCGGCCTCGATGGCCCGGTTCTCGCCCGAAGCCACGCCGATTCCCAGGAGGGCCGAGCCGGCATCGGCCATGATGGCCTGCACGTCGGCGAAGTCCACGTTGATCTCACCGGGGACGGTGATGATCTCCGAGATCCCCTGAACCCCGTTGCGCAGCACGTCATCGGCCAGGCGGAAGGCATCCGAGATGCTCTCCTTCTCGGTGATGATCTTCAAGAGGCGGTCGTTGGGGATCGTGATGATCGTGTCGACCTTGGACTTGAGCTGGCTGATGCCCTCCTCGGCCAGCTTCATCCGACGCCGCCCCTCAAAGACGAAGGGCTTGGTGACCACGGCCACCGTCAGCGCGCCGGCCGAGCGCGCCAGCTCCGCCACCACGGGGGAGGCCCCGGTGCCGGTCCCACCGCCCATGCCGGCGGTGATGAAGACCATGTCGGCCCCTTCAAGGGCCTTGAGGACCTCCTCGGAGTTCTCCTCGACGGCCCGACGGCCGACCTCGGGGTTGGAGCCGGCGCCCAGGCCCTTGGTGACCGAGGAGCCGATATGGATCCGCTCGTCGGCATCGCACAGGAAGAGCGACTGGGCGTCGGTGTTGATGGCGATGAACTGGACTCCGCGCAGCCCCTCCTGGATCATCCGGCTCACGGCGTTGCAGCCCGCGCCGCCCACCCCGACGACCTTGATGCCTGCGAGGTTCTCCAGTTTATCCCGCGACTCGGCAGGCCGGGTCTCGATCCGGCCTGTCGCTCGGGGAGCGGCCTCCGGCCGCGCAGCGGCGGGGGGTGGAGGCACAAGGGCCTCGGAACTGGCCTCGAATTCGAGGCGCGAGGGTGCTGAGTTCTTCTTCAACTTGTCCTTGGGGTCCACGGCAAAGCCCCCTGATATCTCGGAATTGGAGGAAAAAAGCCGGACGCAGCAGCACGCCCCGGCAGTTTTGGTCCTCTTTCTCCTGTTCAGGGGGATTCCTGCCGAACAGGACCCGAAAACATCTTCGAATCCCCCGAGGCAGGAGTCCGGTCCCAGTCCTCCACGGGAAGGACGGGCGTCGGGCCCGGATCGGATCGGATCGCCTTCCACTCCCGCACCACCTCGGCCGCCACCGGAGCCGCCAGCGATCCTCCGTAGCCTCCGGACTTCTCCAGGAAGACCGTGACCACGAGATCCGGCGCCGAAGCCGGGTAATAGGAGGTGAACCAGGTGTGGTTCCGCCCCTCGGGGTTGTCGGAGGTCGGAGAGTTCTCGACGGTCCCGGTCTTCCCGGCGAGCTCCGCCAGCTCCGAGCCGACTCCGGCCGCCGTTCCCCGATCCACGGCTCCTTCCATCCCCTTGCGGACGAGGCTGAGGTGTTCGGAAGCCACGGGGATCCGGCCCACGACCAGTGGGGGGACCCGATGGGCCGTCGAGGTCCCGTCGCGGACCCACTCGACGAGCTGGGGGCGCCAGAGCGTGCCGCCGTTGGCCACGGCTGCGGTCGCCAGGGCCATCTGGATCGGCGTGACGGCCAGGAATCCCTGACCGATGGCCATGTTGGCGTTGTCGCCGGCAAACCACTGCTCGCCGAGGTTCTTCTCCTTCCAGCCCGGTCCCGGCAGGTTGCCGGGATCCTCGCCGGGCAGGTCGATCCCGGTCAGGGCCCCCAGGCCGAAGCTTCGCGAGTAGCGTTCCATGCGGGCCAGGCCCAGCTCGGTCCCCAAACGGTAGTAGACCACGTCGCAGGAATGGGCCAGGCAATCGATCAGGTCCAGGGGACCGTGCCCGCTCCGCACGAAACAGTTGAAGGGCATGTCGCCCACCATGAAGACCCCGGAGCAA
Organism: bacterium; assembly: GCA_022839105.1. Taxonomy (GTDB): domain Bacteria; phylum Vulcanimicrobiota; class Xenobia; order Xenobiales; family Xenobiaceae; genus Xenobium. The sequence continues at coordinate 55,401 of JALHDH010000049.1, read as the reverse complement.
TAGAAGGTGGAGTTCCGGTGGACCAACCCCTCGGAGAGGGCGGCCGAGGTCGTGATGATCTTGTAGGTGGATCCCGGCGGGTAGGCCCCGGAGACCGCCCGGTCCAAGAGCGGAGAACGGGGATCCTCCAGGAGTGTCTGGAATTGCCGGACGCTGATCCCCCGCGCAAACCAGTTGGGATTGTAGGCCGGCAGGCTGACCAGGGCCCGGATCCGGCCCGTGTGGGCCTCCAGGGCCACCAGGGCACCGCCCCCGCCATGGCCGTTCTCCGCCTGGAGCCTCCGCAGGGTCCGGGAGAGGGCTTCCTCGGCCCGGCGCTGGAGTCGGGCGTCCAGGGTCACGAAGAGGTCGTTCCCGGGACGCGAAGCCCTCTCTCCCAGGAGGCGAACCGGCTGACCGGCCACATCGACCTGGATCACGCGCGCTCCGGGATGGCCGTGCAGAAACCTCTCGAAGGAGAGCTCGACCCCGTCCTTGCCGATCCACTCCCCCCGGAAGTATCCCCGCCCCCGCCACTTTCGCAGGGTCTCCTCGTCGATCTCTCCGACCTGGCCCAGAACGTGGGCCGCCAGTTGACCCAGGGGGTACTCGCGCAGGGGGTGGACCTCGAGCTGGATCCCGGGAAAATCCCCCTGGATCTCGGCGAAACGGGCCAGCGTGGCCGCATCCAGGGCCTCCTTGATGATCACCGGCTCGGAGGGATGCTCGGCCATCTGGCGGATCAGGGCCTGCAGCCTGGAGGCGGGAATCTTCAGGAGGCGGACGATCTCCTCCAGGGCCCGGGTCGGATTCGAGACCTGCCCCGGATCCAGGCGGATCGTGAAGCGCGCGGTGTTCCGGGCCAGGACGCGGCCCGAGCGGTCCAGGATCAGGCCCCGGGGCGCCGAGACCGGAGTCTCGCGGATCATGTTCCGGCGGGACTCCTCCAGGAGCTCCGGCCCATTGAGGATCTGAAGCTGGCTGATCCGCCCCAGGAGGACCCCCAGGCCCAGCAGGATCACCCCGAGCACGACCCGGATCCTGGCGTTGCGCTCCTTCACGGGACCAGGCCCCGGCTTCGGAAGGCCCGAGGTCCGGCCAGCCGACGAAAGACCCTCAAGGCAGGCCAGACCAGCACGGCGTTGACCGCCAGGACGCGGGGGAACCACAGTTTGAGGATGGCCCCTTCGGGTCCGCCCAGGGCGGGGAAGCGCATGGAGAGGACCCCCAGCCCGAGGCCGACGAGGGCGGTGCCGCTGAGCACGGCCAGCAGATGCATGAAGACCCCCGGGGGCTCTCCCTCCTCACCCAGGATCCCGAGAACCAAGCCGGTCAGGCCGTAGACTCCCGCCAGGACCCCGGGATTGCCGGTGCCCAGGAGCCCAAGCAGGAATCCTCCCCCCAGGCCGTACCAGGCTCCGGCGCTGCGTCCGCAAGCCAGGGAGGTGGGGGCCAGGAAGAGCACGACGAGATCCGGGCGGGGCCACGAGGCGGGGAGGACCGCCAGCAGCAGGAGACCCGCGGCGGTGAGCAGGAGGAGGCGCAGCAGGAGTCCTGGCATGTCTTCTAGCCCTTCCGGGACCTGCCCAGGACCAGGGCCTGACGAAGGGCCCCGAACTCGACCTCGGGTCGGACCTGGATGGACTGGAAGAGCGCCTCGGTCCGGCCCAGGCGGCGGGTGACCCGGCCCAGCGGGATTCCCGGCGGATAGACCTCTCCCAGGCCGCTGGTCAGGACCAGCTCGCCCTCCCGGATGGGGACGTCGTGCTCGATGAACTTCATCGTGCAGGTCCGACCATCGTGCCCGTAGAGGATCCCCAAGGCCCCGCTCCCGGCCAGGACGGCGGGGACCGCGGTCCGGGGATCCGCCAGCAGGCGCACCTGACAGGATCGAGGACCCACCCGGATGACCCTCCCGACCAGGCCTTCCGGAACCACGACCACCGAGTCCCGGGTCACCCCGTCCTGGCTGCCGCGGTCCAGGATGACCTGGGCATTCCACAGGTTCGGGTCCCTGGCTGCCACCCGGGCCGCCAGGGATTCCGGATGGCTCTTGTCTTGCAGTTTCAGGAGCGCGCCCAGGCGCTGGTTCTCCTTCTCCAGCCCGGCCAGACGCTCGTTCTCCTGACGAAGCCGGGTGTTCTCGGCCTCCAGGACGCGGTTCCGATCCGCCCGGTTCTGGAAGTCCCTCAGGTCCCCGAGCCACTGGTCCCAGGACGCCGTGATCCGGGCCAGGGGGGCCTGGACGGGGGCCAGGTACAGGGCGGCCTCTCCGCCATCCAGACCAGCCGCCTTCTGGACGGCCAGGAGGCCTGCAGCGAAAGCCAGCAGAAGTCCGGCGGCCACCAGGAAGCGGGAGGGGCTCACGAGCGGAACGCCGGGCTCAGGCGCGCGGACCGACCGGGCCATGCTGCTGGCCGTTGAAGACGGTCCTCATCAGGCGCGGATCGGAGAAGAGGCGCTCGGCTCCCAGGGCCACGCTGGAGAGGGGATCCTCCACGCGATAACAGAAGACGCCGGTCTGCTGGGTCAGGTACTCGTCCATCCCCCGGAGCAGACACCCCCCGCCGCACAAGGCGATCCCGGATTCGACGATGTCGCTGGCCAGCTCGGGAGGGGTGGATTCCAGGATCTGACGGACCATCTCGGCGATTTCCCGGATCTGCTCGGTGAAGACACCGCTCAACTCGTTGGAGTCGACGGCAACCTCGCGGGGCAATCCGCTGTGCAGGTCCCGCCCCCGAATCCGGGCGGAGCGGGGGTCCACCACGGGGATGGCGGCTCCCACGCTCATCTTGAGTTCTTCTGCGCTGCGCTCTCCGACCAGGAGGTTGTGGGCCCGACGCAGATGGCAGACCAGGGCGTCGTCCATCCGGTCTCCGGCAATCCGGATGCACCCCGAAACGATGATGCCTCCCATCGACATCACCGCTGCCTGGGAGGTGCCTCCCCCGATGTCGACGATCATGCTGCCCCGGGCCTCCAGGACCGGCAGGCCCGCGCCCACGGCCGCGGCCAGGGGTTGGGGGACGATGTACACCACCCGGGCTCCGGCAGCCCGGGTGGCCTCGGAGACGGCGCGCCGCTCGACATCGGTGGCGTCGGAGGGGACACCCACCATGATGCGTGGACGCAAGAGGCCATTCGAACGGGTCCGGCCGATCAGGTGGCGGATCATGGTCTCGGCCGTGTCGTAGTCCGCGATCACGCCATCGCGGACGGGGCGGACCACCTCGACATGGGGAGGGGTCCTGCCATCCATCAACCGGGCCTCGGCCCCCACGGCCAGGACCCGGTCCTTGCGGCGGTCGATGGCCACGAAGGAAGGCTCGCGCATGGTCACCCCGCGGCCACATTCCAGGACCGGCGTGACCGCCGTGCCCAGATCGATGCCGATATCTGGAGAAAGGTGGCTGAGCACCCGATCGACCGTGGTCATCATGCGCACCGACCTCTTTCCATTTCCGGGGTGGGGTCCAGGGTTCCGGCCTGCCTGGAGGGGCTCCGTGCTCCTGCCGGAGAGGCGAGCAGGTCGATGCCCGCCTCGAGAAGGAGGCGATGCAGCGTGGTCAGCGGAAGTCCGACCACGTTGAAGTAGCATCCTTCCACCTTCTCCACCAGGAGGGCGCCGAGCCCCTGAATCCCGTAGGCTCCGGCCTTGTCAAGCGGTTCGCCGGTGGACACGTAGCCGGCGATCTCCTCGTCGCGAAGGTGGCGGAAACGGACCCGGGTTTCCTCGCAGGCCGAAAGGCCGCCTTCCTCCCCTGCCCGCTGCACCGCCACCGCCGTCAGGACCCGATGGAGTCGCCCCGAGAGCCGATGCAGCATCCGGGTCGCATCCTTCGGACCTTGGGGCTTGCCCAGGAGTCTGTGCCCCAGGAGGACCACCGTGTCCGCCGCCAGGACCAGGGTTCCGGCCGGGACCCTGGCGGCCACCGAGGCGGCCTTGGCCCGGGCGGCGGCCTCGACGGCCAGCCGGGTCTCGGCCAGGTTCCGCCCGGCCCGGAGGCCGGCCTCGGCCTCGGCATCCGGAGCGAGGATCTCAAAACTCAAGCCGACCTGCTCCAGCAACTCGCGTCTTCGCGGGGAGGTGGAGGCCAGGACGACCCTTTGGAAACCCTCAGCCGGCCTGGGCCCGGCTGCGGCTTGGACCCTTGAGCAGGCTGCCGGCACCGGAGGAGTATAGCACAGCCCCCCCCCCTCCACAAGAGAAGAAAATCCCCATTCCATCGGGGAACGAGCGTTCGTCCCAAAGCCGGGAACCCGGTCCGGGAAGGGGCTTCAGGCCCCGTGGACCGCCCTGTCCGAATCCCTCGGCAGGAGCCCCTGGGGGGGGCGAGAATCGCCCCTCATCCCCTGTTCGGGAGGTCTTCCGAGTGCGACTCTTCCAGATCGAGGTCTTCCGCACCAGCCTGAGGTGCCACAAGCCCTTCCAGACGGCTTCGGTCCGCTCGGAGGTCTGCCAGACGCTGCAGATCCGGTTGAGGACGCGAAGCGGGCTGACCGGACTGGGCGAAGCGGTTCCCAAGCCGCGGCTGACCGGGGAATCCCTGGAAGGCTGCGAGGCGGCCCTGCGCGATCGGCTCTGGCCGGCCATCGAGGGGATGGAGGCCTGGGGAGTCGCGGACCTCCACGCCGCCATGAACCGGGTCACCGTGGGCCATCGGGCCGCACTCGCTGCCCTGGACATGGCGGTGCACGACCTGTTGGCCCGGGCCGCCGGGGTCCCCCTTCATCTCTTCCTGGGTGGGACCCGAAGACGGGTTCCCACCGATTTTTCGATCGGCCTGGGCACACCCGCCGAGGCGGCCGCCGAGGCTCGCCGCCAGGTCGAGGCCGGCTTCCGGGCCATCAAGTTGAAGGTCGGCGGGGATCCCGACGAGGACGCGGAACGCGTCCGGGCCGTCCGCTCGGCCATCGGCCCCGATCTGGGGCTGAGGGTGGATGCCAACGAGGGCTGGACCTTCGCACAGGCCCTTCGGGCCTTGAAGCGGATGGAACCCTGCGATCTGGAGCTGATCGAGCAGCCCCTGCCCCGTTGGGATCTGGAGGGCATGGCCCGGCTGCGCTCGCGGGTCCAGGTCCCGCTGGCCGCCGACGAGTCCCTGCAGACCCCCTGCGATGCCCGCCGGATCGTCGAGTCAGGCGCCGCCGACATCCTGAACCTCAAGTTGATGAAGTGCGGGGGAATCCACCCGGCCCGCCAGATCGCCGCGCTGGCCCGGGCCGGGGGCCTGGGGCTCATGGTCGGAGGCATGGTGGGCGAGTCCCGGATCGCGGTCACCGCCGCAGCCGCGCTGGCCGCAGCCTGGGGATTCGAGTACGCCGATCTGGATGCGGACCTGCTGCTGCGGGATGATCCCTGCCCTGGCGCCGGGCTGGCCCTGGAGGGGACCGAGCGGGTCCTGGCCGACCGTCCTGGTCTGGCCATCGAGCAGTTGGCTCCGGAATTCTGCACCCCCGTGTCCTGAGATCCGAACCAGCACTGCCGAGGAAATGGAAGGGAACTCCATGCGAATCAATCGAGTGGTCACACGAACCGGAGACCAGGGCAAGACGGCCCTGGCGGGCGGGGATCGGGTCTCCAAGTCCTCGGCCCGGGTGCAGGCCTATGGCGAGGTGGACGAGCTGAACTCCTGTCTGGGCCTGGCCGTGTCGCTGGGCCTGGACCCCGGGCTTTCCGCTTCGTTGGAGAGGATCCAGCATCGGCTCTTTTCGGTCGGAGCCGATCTGGCCACGCCGCCCGGAACCCCCGGCCCGAGGGTGGAACAGGCCCTGATCACCGAACTCGAAGCGATCATGGAACCCCTGATGGAGGAACTCCCTCCCCTGGAGGAGTTCATCCTTCCCGGAGGCGGGCCCGCCGGCAGCGCCCTCCACCTGGCCCGGACCGTCTGCCGTCGGGCCGAGCGGGCCTGCGTGGGGCTCGCCGACCGGGAACCGGTCACCCCGCAGGTGATCGTCTATCTCAACCGCCTCTCGGATCTCCTCTTCGTGATGGCGCGGGTCGCCAATCGTCGATCAGGCCACCCCGAGACCCTGGCCGAGTTCTCTTCCCGAAGCCGGACCCGTCCGGCCGATTGAACGGCTCCTTCTCCGAGGTCCGAAAAAGGCCTCGAGGGGAGCCTTCCGGCTCTTGCAGTGCTGCAGGGGCCGTGCTATAATCCCCACGTTCCCGGCCGAACGAGGTCCTGGGGCTTTTCAAGATTCTTCGTCCCTAGTGGATATTGCGGAGGTTATCCGGCGTGGCCAACACCCCGACTGCCAAGAAGATGATCCTGGTGCACGAGAGGCGCCGCAAGCGCAACGTCAGCGTGCGCACCCAGATCAAGAACACTTTCCGGAAGGCCGCCGAGGCCCTGGCCTCGGGTGAGGGCATCGTCGAGGCCGCCACCCGGGCCACCTCGTGCATCGACAAGGCCGCCGCGAAGGGGATTCTTCACAAGAACAAGGCCGCTCGGCGCAAGTCCCGGCTGGCCCGCAAGATCAACGCCGCCCAGGCCTGATCTGCTTCCCCGTTCCGGACCATGAGGGGCTCTGTCTTCGGGCAGGGCCTTTTGACCATGACTGGATTCCAGGGGGCCGGGGTTTCCCAGGGAGCCCCCGGCATGAGAGAGGCCCTCCCGGTCGACCGGGAGGGCCTCTCTCATGGGTCGGGAAAAGGCTCAGTAGCGGTAGTGCTCAGGCTTGAAGGGGCCTTCCATCGGCACGCCCAGGTACTCTGCCTGCTCGGAGGTCAGTCGGGTCAGGCGAACACCGAGCTTGTCCAGGTGCAGGCGGGCGACCTCCTCGTCGAGCTTCTTGGGAAGCATGTGGACGCCGATCGCGTACTTCTCGGAGTGGTTCCACAACTCGATCTGGGCCAGGACCTGGTTGGTGAACGAGGTGGACATCACGAAGGAAGGGTGGCCGGTCGCGCAGCCCAGGTTCACCAGGCGCCCCCGGGCCAGGACGATCAGTTCCTTGCCATCCGGGAAGCGGAAGAGGTCCACCTGCGGCTTGATGGCTTCTTCGACGATGCCGGGCGTCGTCTCCAGCCAGTTCATGTCGATCTCGATGTCGAAGTGGCCGATATTGCAGAGGATCGCCTTGTCCTTCATGGCCTTGAGGTGCTCGGGGCCGACCACGCCCTTGCAGCCACTGGCGGTCACCACGATGTCCGCCACAGGGGCGGCCTCTTCCATGGTCACCACCTGGTAACCCTCCATGGCGGCCTGCAGGGCGCAGATCGGGTCGATTTCGGTGATCAGGACCCGGGCTCCCAGGCTGCGCATGCTGTGGGCGCAGCCCTTGCCGACGTCTCCGTATCCGCAGATCACGACGACCTTGCCCGCCACCATGATGTCGGTGGCCCGCTTGATGCCGTCGGCCAGGGACTCGCGGCAGCCGTACAGGTTGTCGAACTTGGACTTGGTGACCGAATCGTTCACGTTGATGGCCGGGGCCTTCAACTCGCCCTTCTGGAACATCCGGTACAGATGGTGGACCCCGGTGGTGGTCTCCTCGGTGATCCCCCGGATCTCCTGGAACATCTCGGGATACTTCTGGTGGACCATGGCGGTCAGGTCTCCCCCATCATCCAGAAGCATGTTTGGGCCCTTGCCACCCGCGAACTTCAAGGACTCCTCGATGCACCAGTCGTATTCCTCGAGGGTCTCACCCTTCCAGGCGAAGACCGGCACGCCCGCGGCCGCGATGGCCGCGGCGGCGTGGTCCTGGGTGCTGTAGATGTTGCAGGAGGACCAGCGGACCTCCGCGCCCAGCTCGACCAGAGTCTCGATCAGGACGGCCGTCTGGATGGTCATGTGCAGACAACCCGCCACCCGGGCGCCCTGCAGGGGCCGGGAGTCCCGATAGCGCTTGCGAAGGGCCATCAGGCCGGGCATCTCCTGCTCGGCCAGGCGGATCTCCTTGCGGCCCCAGTCGGCCAGGGACATGTCCCGGACCTTGTAATCAGAAAAAGTGGAAACGGTCATCTCATCCTCCAAATTCGGGGGGAGCCACGGGCTCCCGGGGGGGAACCGTGGGTTCCAGCCCCGCACCGGCGCAATATCCAGCCGCCGGAACCCGCCCTGGTTCGACATCAGGCCGGGCTCCCCTGCCCCGTCGTTCCCAAAGGAGCACCAGGGCCGCTCCCATGGCATCCACTCCCACATCCAGGAGGCTGCCGACCCGCGATTCGACGAAGCACTGGTGGAGCTCGTCGAAGGCGGCGTAGAGCTTGCTCCAGGATGGCGTCGCGCATGGTGACGCGCCGCCAGGGTGGCGTCAGATCAATCGTTTGCCCTTGATAACTAATGATCAGGCTGCCCAGCACCTCTTGCGCGATGGCAGCGTAAGCCTGCTCCACCAGGCGCATCATCAGGCCGCTGTGCTCTCCTGACTGGGAGTCGTGCGAGAAGAGGAAGATCAGGGCCATCCAGGCCAGGGCCGGGAGCCAGGCCTTCAAGATTCAGAACCCTGTGGGATGCGCGGCAAAACGGGTCACCACCCCGAAGGCCTCTTCCAGCAGCGGGCACAGAGCCTGGACGCCCAGGGTCTCGGTCGCATAGTGCCCCCCCAGGATCACGTTCATGCCTGCCTCGCGGGCCGCGTGA
>JALHDH010000049.1:0-46817 GCA_022839105.1 bacterium | reverse complement strand
GGCTCCGAGATCCCTGGCCCGCAGCATGTCTGCCACACCGCCCGAACCCGAGCAGACGGCCACGCTCGAGATCCCGGAAGGCCCGAAGTCCAGGGAGCGCACCGGCCCGCCCAGGAGGCTCCGGGCCTTGTCGATCAGGGCTTCGCGGGGAATCGGGCTGGAAGGTTCCCCGATCCAGCCCACCTCGCCGAACTCCCGGGCCGGCTCCAGGCCCAGCCCCCGCAGCAGGCAGGCGTTGTTGCCGACCTGGGGATGGCGGTCCAGGGGCAGGTGGGAGACGTACAGGTTGATCTCCCGCCCCAGGAGGAAGGCCAGGCGGCGGCGATCCGCGGCCGTGATGCGATCGACGGAGGGCCACCACAAGCCGTGGTGGACCAGGATCATCCCACAATCCGCCAGCTCTTCAAAGGTCGCCATGCAGGCGTCCACGGCCACTCCCACTTTGGAGATCTCGGGAGAGCCTTCGACCTGCAGGCCGTTGTGGGTGTAGTCCTTGAATTCGTTCTTCCGGAGCAGATCGTCGAGGTAGCGGACGACTTCGAAGGTGGCCACGCTCATGCCGGCACCTCGGCCTGCATGTCGGCCAGTTCCAAGGCGATCTCGGCGCCCAGGGCGGCATTGGAGACCAGCAGGGCCCGATAGGTCTCCAGGGTCGCCCCGTCGCTGGCTCGGGCCAGGTAGTCCAGCAGGAAGGGGGTGAGCTCCTTGGCTCCCCGATTCTCGAGCTCGGCGCGGAGCAGGCCTTCGCGAAGCCACTCGGTGATGTCCGCAGTGGGGATGCGGCTCTCGGCGGGAGCCGGGCTGGCCACCACCAGCCCGCATCCCACCGCCTCGAGGGCCAACCGATGCGCGGCGGCCGCCTCCCGAGGAGAATCCACCCGGAAGCCGATGCCGATCTCGAAGCCCGAGGCGAAAAAGCAGGGAAAGTGGTCGGTCCGGTAGAGCGCCAGCGGGATCCCCAGGGTCTCGATCATCTCGACCGTGGCGGGCGTGTCCAGGACCGATTTCACCCCGGAGCAGACCGTCAGGCAACGGGTTCGGGTCAACTCGCCCAGGTCGCTCGAGATGTCCAGGTGGCGTTGCCACTCGGGGTGGACCCCTCCGAGCCCTCCGGTGACGAAGACCTCGATCCCCACGCGCCGGGCCAGCTTGAGGCTGGCCGAGACCGTGGTGGCTCCGTGGCGCTCATGGAGCAGGACCCCGGGCAGGTCGCCCACCCCGATCTTGTCGGTCTCCTGGCGACCGCAGAGGGCCTCCAGATCCGCCCGGCTCAGACCAACCCGTGCCTTCCCCTCGCGGATTCCCACGACCGCGGGAACGGCGCCCCGGTCCCGGATGGCGGCGCAGGTCTCCAGAGCCACCTCCAGGTTCATCGGCCGAGGCAGGCCCAAGGCCCAGACGCTGGACTCCAAGGCCACCACGGGCCTTCCGGAATCCAGGGCCCCGCGCACCTCCGGGTCGATCTCCAGCCAGTTCGGCAGGTTCTTCATGCGTCTTCCTCCAACCGGGACAGGATCTCCTGGGCTCTGCGGCCTCCTGATTCTTCCAGGTCCCGGGCCTGCTCCAGCCAGGACCCGGGATCCGGATGGCCTGCGCAGTTCTGCCGGACGTTCAGCAGGGAACCCTTGAGCCCCGCCGTCAGCAGGAGGGCTCCGCTGGCCAGGTCGCTGCGGGTGGCCGGCCGACACCGATCCAGAAGGTGGGAGGCGAGCTCCAGCATCTCCAGGCACAGGCGGGCCGCGCCCAGGGGGATTTCGATGGCCTCCTGAAGCGCCTGGTGCACCCTTTGCTGACGGCGGATCACCTCCTCGGGGGTCTGACGGGGGGCTCGACGCGCCTCCAGGACCCGACCATAGGAAAGCCCGTCCGCCTCGGCGATCTCCAGGAGCCGTCTCGAGGCCTCCTCCGCCTCGAGCCCGAGTCCCTGGAGTTCACCGCAGGGTGAGTGTCGACAGGTGACCCCTACGGCCATGGCCAGCATGCAGGCCCCGAAGGCGGCTCCCACCAGGACCGCCGTCCCCCCGCCCGTCTCGGCTCGAGGCGAGGCCAGGGAGCGGCGCAACTCCTCGAGGGTCCAGCCCCTCAACGAGCTCATGCCCAGGACTCCGTGGGCTTGAAGGGAAGGACGGGGTGGCCGGCCTTGTAGACCTGCGAGACGAGATTCACCCCGTAGCAGTAGGGCCACTCCTTCCAGTCCAGGGTGTCCAGGACCAGGAGATCGGCCTGCTTGCCCGCCTCCAGGCTTCCGACCCGCCGGCCCAGTTCCAGGGACCAGGCCGAGTTCACGGTGGCCGCGGTCAGGGCTTCGGCCGGCGTGAGCTTCATGCGCAGGACCGCCAGGGACATGGCCATGGCCATCGAGCTGGTCAGGTTCGACCCGGCATTGAAGTCGGTGGCCAGACCGACAGGCAGGTCGGCATCGACCATCTCGCGGGCCGGAGCGTACTGACCCTGGCCCAGGAAGAAGGAGGTTCCCGGGGTCATGACCGGAATGGTCCCGCGCTCCCGGAGGACGGGGAAGTCCGAGGCCGGAAGATTCTGCAGGTGATCCGCGGCGCGAGCCCCCAGCTCGGCCGCCATGCGGGCTCCTCCCAGATAGGAGAACTCCTCGGCATGGATCCGCAGGCCGAAGCCCAACCGGAGCCCGGCCTGCAGGACCCGGCGCGACTCCTCCAGGGTGAAGGCCCCGCGCTCACAGAAGACGTCCACCCATTCGGCCAGGCCCTCGCGGGCCACCCGGGGCATCATCTCCTCGATCACCAGGTTCACGAAGTCTCCGCTGCGCCCGATGTACTCCTCCGGGATCGCGTGGGCGCCGAGGAAGGTCAGGACCAGGTCCATTGGAAGCTTCTTGCCCAGCCAGCGGAGGATGCGGAGGTGACGGAGCTCCTCCTCGGTCTCCAGGCCATAGCCGCTCTTGGCCTCCACCGTGGTGGTTCCGTGGGCCAGCATCCGCAGCAGGTTCCGGCAGGCCCGGACCTCGAGCTCTTCGTCGCTGGCCTCGCGGGTCGCCCGAACCGTGCTGGCGATGCCCCCTCCGGCCGCGTGGATCTCCTCGTAGGTGGCCCCCTGGGCCCGCATCATGAACTCTTCGGCCCGGGAGCCGGCGAAGATGGGGTGGGTGTGGGCGTCGACGAGCCCAGGGGTCACGGTGCTCCCGAGGTACTCGTGAACCTCGCCCTGCCAGCGGCGCAGGAGGTCCCGGGCCGGAGCGACCTCCTCGATCTCGCCCCCGATGATGGCCAGGGCGCCTTCCTCGATCTCTCCCACGTCATCCATCTGGGATCCGGGGCGAGGCGCTCCTCCGGGAGCGCAGGTCAGAACCCGCCCGGCAACCACGATCCGATCCGCCCGTTTCACACTTCCTCCTTCTGGCGCGAGTCCATGCTTGCGGGCGATTCCAGCCCGAGGACCCGTTCCGGGACGCTCTTGGTGGCTTCTTGCGCGAGGATCCCGAGCAGACGGTGTTCGAGGATCCGATCCGGCGAGAAGCCTTCCCATTGCATGTAGTCGGCCGCGGCCCGGGTCACGACTCCAAGCGGCGGGACCCCGATGATCTCGGTCGACAGGATCCTGGCCCCGAAGCGCCTGGCCTCCGTCCGGACCATCTCCAGGGCCAGGTACAGCGGGGTGCGCTCGGGATCCACCAGGTTCATCGAAACCTGGGCCCGGCCCCGTTCAGCGAGGTAGATCCCCAGCGCCCGAAGATTGCAAAGCCCTCCGTCGCGCTCCCGGATCTGCCGGGCCACCGCCCGGGCCACCTCGACTCTCTCGGTGTCCAGCAGCACATTGAAGGCCAGGAGCGGTCTGCGTGCCCCGATCACCGAGGCTCCCAGACGGGGGTGGAGTCGAGGCGGCCCCAGGTCGGGACTGCGTTCCGGGGTGGCGATGGCGGCCTGGAGCGCTTCGGTCCCCCCCCGGCGCAACCAGGCCAGGCTGCGCCGCTCCGGGCTTTGGGCATTCTCCTCATAGAGGAAGACGGGAACCTCGAAGCGCTCGGCGACGGCCCGGGCGATCCCCAGGGCCAGTTCGCAGGCCGAATGCATGGGAGCCCCCAGCAAGGGGACGAAGGGGACCACGTCCATCGCGCCGATGCGGGGATGGGCTCCGCGATGCCCGGTCAGGTCGAGGTCTCGCGCGGCCACCTGGTACATGGCCAGGATGGCGGCCCGGAGCGGCGGGCCCTTCCCGACCATGGTGAAGACCGAGCGATGATGGTCCCGGTCACTCGAGTAATCCAGCAGATGGACCCCGGGAACATCCCGGATCGCCTGGACGAAGGCCTCGATGACTTCCGTCCGACGGCCCTCGGAGACATTCGGGATGCACTGAAAGAGCGAATCGTCCAAGGCGAAACCCGACTTCTCGCCCCACCAACGGTTTCCTTCGCGGAAGGGCGGTGCCTCAGTCCACCTTCTCGGCGAAGCGGCGCAAGGTGCGCAGGATCCGCACCCGCAATTCGGCGATGACCTCCCGATCCGAGTCGGGGACATCCTCAGCCGAAGCCGGGTCCTCGGGTTCGTTCTTCAGGACCAGCGAGCGGTTGATGGTCAACTGCAGCCAGGGCGTGCGGCCATGGCCATGTCGGCGGAGGATGTAGTCCCCGCAGAAGGGCTGGTTGAAGAGGACCAGGGGCAGGCCCTCGGGGGGCTGGATCTCGGAGAATTCTTCAGCCAGGGCGGCCGCAAGCGCCTGCAGGCAGGCCGGCTTGCAGGTGATCGACTCTCCTTCGCCGTTTCCGTCGCCCAGATTGCCCAGGCAGAACATCGGGCGGAGCTGTCCGGGATCGGGATCCAGCGGAGCGCCGACCGGCGCCATGGAGTGGCAGTCGATGCCCATCCGGACGCCACCCCGCGAAGCGGTCCGCTCGAGGATCTCGTGGTAGGGGCGATGATAGCGGTCGATCAGCCGCTGCACCTCTTCGGGAGTCGGCTGCCCCTCTTCGGTCCAGATCCGCTTCCCGTAACGCGTGATCGTCTTGACCACTCCGTCCTGGTGATCCGGGGGCCTGTGGCCGGGATCCCGGTCCAGGTCGATCACCGCCCGGGCCACCTCCACCTCGAGCCTTCCCTGGACCAGTTCGCCCATGGCGAAGATCTCGCGGGTCCAGGGGTTCGAGTCGAAGAACACATCCGCGGAGGAAAGGGCCAGGCGCGGGGCCAGCTCCCGAGGGAGCATGGCACCTCCGTGAACAATCGAAAGCAAAAAGGGCAGTCGGGCCATCTCAAGAACTCTTTCGCTCGGGCCGGCCCGCTGAGGATGACGCCGGGCCAGGCGGGTCCGGGCGACACCGGGCTGCACCGAGCCGGGTCAGTTTGCTATGTGGAATCCAGGGCGATCCCCCTCTTCAAGCCCCAGGAAATCTATTCCTGCCAACCCGTCCGGGGGCGGAGCCCACCTCCCCGGACCCGCCCCAGGCCGGAGGAAACTTCCCGAAGGACCCGAAAGCGTGGCTTTCGCAGGGGCCCGATTCCCTCCGGGATCCGCCCGCCGTCTGCACATTCCGCCGTCCTGCAGGGAGGGACCATGAACGACCCACGCTATGCCAGGCTTGCCGAACTCCTCGTCCGCCATTCGACCCGGGTGACCCCCCAGGACCGGGTGCTGATCGAGGCCAACCACGTGCCTTCCCGCATGTTGACGGCCCTGGTCGAGGCGGTGGGCGCGGCGGGCGGAATCCCCGTGGTGGACGTCAAGGAGCCCGGAATCCTGAGATCCCTGCTTCTGGCTGGCACCCTCGATCAGCTTGAGGAGCGGATGCGCCTCCTGGGCGAGCTCGAACTGCACAGGATGGAGCAGATGCAGGCCTATATCTCGCTGCGCGGCGCCTTGAACATCACCGAACTCTCGGATGTGCCCCCCGAACGGATGGCCCTGTATGAGAAGCACTGGCAGAAGCCCGTGCACCTGGAGAGGCGCGTCAAGCACACCCGCTGGGTGGTCCTGCGCTGGCCCAACCCCTCGATGGCCCAGCAGGCCAACATGTCGACCGAGGCCTTCGAGGACTTCTACTTCCGGGTCTGCCTGGCCGACTATGCCGCCATGGAGAAGGCAGCCCGACCTCTGGTCCACCGCATGGAGCAGGCGGATCGGGTCCGGATCCTGGGCCCCGGGACCGATCTTTCATTCTCGATCCGCGGGGTGGGGGTCGTCTCCTGCCACGGCCGACGCAACATCCCGGACGGAGAGTGCTTCACCGCCCCGGTCCGGGATTCGGTCGAGGGAACCATCCAGTTCAATACCCCCACCCTCTTCCGGGGAATCCCGATGGACAACATCCGCCTGGTCTTCAGGCAGGGACGCGTCGTCGAGGCCTCCTCCTCCGACACCCGGGCCCTGGAGAGCATCCTGGATTCCGACGAGGGAGCCCGCTACCTGGGCGAGTTCGCCCTGGGCTTCAATCCCCATATCCGGCAGGCCATGCGGGACACCCTTTTCGACGAGAAGATCCGGGGCAGCCTGCACCTGGCCCTGGGTCAGTGCTACGAGGAGACCGAGAACCACAACCGCTCTTCGGTGCACTGGGACAACGTGCTTCTCCAGGAGGGCGGCGGCGAGGTCTGGTTTGACGAGGTCCTGATCCGCAAGGACGGGCTCTTCCTGCCCGAGGATCTGCAAGGCCTGAACCCCGAAGCCCTGGCTGGAGCCGAGGCCTGATCGCCTTCGAGGCATGAACCCGGGAGGAATGGGAATGGGAGAGGCCGTCCGGATCGGACAGACCCTGTTGAGGGTGGACTCGATCGCCTGGGTCAAGGTGCGCCGCCTCAGTCACCTGGAGCTGGCGGCATCCTGGTTCCTGCTGGCCTCCGGCGTGCTCTTCGCCCTGCTGGTCGCCTGGGCCAAGGGCAGCTTCTGGAACGTCGAGAGCCTGCTGGGCTTCGTGCCGATCCGCATGGCCCTGGCCATCCGGGGGGCCTACCGGGTGGCCTCCACCGGGGATACCGAGGACTCCTACCAGGACCGGGTCGTCCAGGGGGCCTGGCGCCCGGCGGACCTGGCGCGGAGGATGCAGGATCTGGACCCGCGGGTCCTGGAGATCAAGGGTCCGAGGAAGGAGTACTACTACGTCCTGCGCCCCGACCGCATCGCCTGGATCGCGCCCTGGTTCGAGCTGAACCTGTGGCCCTTGTGGATGACGCTGGTCTTCGGGGCCTACTGGGTGCTGGCTCCCCGAGCCCTGCACCTGGGCTCCATCCCGATCCTGGAGGACCTGCACCTGCTGAGCTTCCCCGCGCATGGGCCGGGGCCGGCCCTGGTGGGGACGGCCCTGGTCCTGGTCGGGTCGATCCTGGCCGTGGCGGCCTCCTTCAAGCAAGGCGTGGAGGCGACTGCGGTCGGGGGGGTCCAGGACAACCTGCCGATGTCCTCCCGGGACCGGACCCGACTCTTCGAGGAGTTCGCGGGGGGAAGGACCGACGAGGACTCCCGAGAGGCGCTTCCGGTCGACTGAGCGCCGCCTTCCGGGCCTTCGACCCTGGAAGCCGAGGCCTCAGGCGGAGTGTCCGGCGGGATGCTCGCCCTGGGCCGACCGGGCCTGGTCCATGTGTCCCGAGAGCCAGCGGGTGACGGTCTCGGGCTGTTCGGCCATGGACACGTGTCCCCCGGTGGGCAGGACCTCCAGGCGGGCCCCGGGGATCCGGCTGGCCATCTGGCGTCCCTTGCGCAGGGGAATCAGGGGATCCCGGGCGCCCAGGATCACCAGGGTGGGGGCCTGGATTCGCGGGAAGAGATCCCAGGAGTTCCACTGTTTGAGGGTCCGCCGCATGAGGCATCGGGCCACCTCCGAGCCCGTGCTGACCATCCAGGGATAGTAGTGGCGAACCAGGTCCGCGCCCCCGCTGAAGGTCTCCAGGAAGCGGTAGGCCAGGCCCTGGGGGAGATCTCCCGAGGTGTTCAGGAGGGCCAGGCTCAGGACGCGTTCGGGTCTTTCGGCCGAGAAGCGGGCTGCCAGGTAGCCCCCGAAGGAATGCCCCACCAGGTGGAATTCCGGGGGCAGATCGAGCCGGGCGATCAAGGTGGCCAGGTCCCGGTAGAAGTCCTCGACATCGGAGGGGCCCGGCCAGGGGGAGGCCCCGTGCCCCCTCAGGTCGGGGGCCAGGACCCGGAAACGGGAGGACAGGTCCCGGACCTGGTGGGTGAAGTTGGCCCACGAGCCGGCTCCCCCATGGACCATCAGGACCGCGGGCCCCTGGCCCGAATCGACCACGTTCAGGAAGTGCTTCTCCCGGATCGGAACCTGATATGCCTTCACGTCCAGCAATGCCCTCCTGGGCTTCTCCATCGGCTTGAGAGGTGGGACGGGAGGGCCGTCCACGTCCCACAACATACATCGAATTTCCGGGACGCGCCAGAGGACCCGCCTCGTGCGGTGGCGACGCAGGGCTCGGACTCAGAGCGGCCTGGAGCGCTCCGATGGCCCGCTGCGGCGCAGGGTCAGGACCTGGTAGTAGGGTCCGGACATATGGATTCCGATCTGGTCGGAGGGAGCCGGCCTGCCGGTCAGGCGCACCCGCTCGCCCGAGGTGAACCCCTCAGGAGGATCCATCAGGACGTACTCGCGGCCGGGCTGGATTCGAACCTTCCACAGGCCACCTTCCAGGTTCTCGAAGAGGAGGGTTCCGGCGATCCAGCACTCCGAAGGGCCCGCCCCTTCTTCGCCGGGAACCAGGTCCTTCAGGACCCGGGCCAGGTTCTGGAACTCCGGGGAGGGCTGACGAGGGGCGCGGACCTGGGTGAGATCCCCCTCCTGCAGGGTCAGGCTCGTGGCGCCTTCGGCCTCGGTCGGGCTCGAGGTGCGTCCAAAGAGGCTGCTGGAGCGGAAGGCCTGCAGGGCCTGGGAGGAGACCTCCTCGGGCAGAAGCCATTCCTCGGCGGGGCCCTCCCCCATCCGGACGATCAGCCGGGCGTCCTGCTCGAGGTCCACGCGCAGCCCGGGCTCTTCGAGCGTGACCCGAAGGACGCCGCTCCGCGCCACGGGCCCTGGGGTGGCCGGGGGGGGCGGCGCTTCTGGCGTGGCGGCACAGGCGCCCGATGCCAGCAACAAGAGCAGGAGGAAGAGTCCGCGCATGCCCGGAGACTTCCAGGCCCGCGGGTCCGCTCCTCTGCTCCGGGTGGAAGGCCTCCTGCCCCGGGTTTCAGAATCAAGCGGCCATGAGACTGGACACGCGAACATGGGCCCTGATCCCCCTGGCCGTGGCCATCAACGTGGCGGCAGGCTCCATCGCCAGCTATTTCCGACTGCCCCTGTACCTGGACTCGCTCGGCACGATCCTGGTGGCTTCCCTGGCCGGCCCGGCGGCCGGAGCCCTGACCGGGGCCGTCAGCAACACCGTGATCCCGGCCCTGAGCAATCCGGTCTGGCTGGCCTTCGTGCCCGTCGCGGCCGCCGTGGGTGCGCTGGCGGGGTGGCTGGCCCGGAGGGGGTTTCTGGGCTCGCCTCTGACGGCCGGGATGGCCGGCCTCCTGGTCGGGGTCGTCGCGGCCACGCTCTCGGCCCCGCTCTCGGCCTGGCTCTTCGGGGGGACCACCGGCGGGGGGACCGACATGGTGGTGGCCGTCTTCCGGGCCATGGGCCTGAATCGCCTGGAGGCCAGCCTGGCCCAGGGCCTGGTCACCGACCCCCTGGACAAGATGCTGAGCTTCCTGATGATCCAGTCCATCCTGGCGGCGCTGCCCCATCGGCTGCGCAGCGCCTTCCCCCAAGGCGAAATGCTGGGGAAGATGCGATCCTTCTCCTTGCCCGGACTGCGAGGCGGGCAACTCGAGCATGGCGAGCGGCGCGCGGTGGTCCTGGCCGGCTCGCCTGCGGGGTTGTACCGTCCTCAGGACGGAGTCCTGCACCGTCTGGCTCCCTGGACCAAGATCCTGCTGGTGGCGGCCTGCGCGCTTGCGGCCCTGACCCTGCCGGCGGTGGTGGCCACTCCCGACGGCAGCCGCCTGCCGGCTCCGGCGCTTCCCCTGCTGGCGACGGCCCTCCTGGGTCTGGCCCTGGTCGGGGGGATCGGGCTGGAGCTGGGCCGGACCGCGGCTGCCCTGGCCTTGCCCCTGGTCTTGTCGATGGTGGCGGTCAACGGGCTCTTCGGAGGGGCCGCCTCGGCCGCCTGGGGGCCGTTCCGCTGGTCCACGCCGGCAGCCCTCGAGGCCCTGGGCCTGGGCCTGAGGGTCTTCGTGATCCTGGAAGCGGTGGTCCTGCTGCTGCTGAGCACCAGACCGGACCTGCTGATGGGGGATCTCGAGCGCCGGGGCCTGCCTCATCGCCTGGCCTACGTCCTGCTGGCCTCGTTGAACCTGGTGCCCACCATGCTGAGGCGGGCCGGGGAGATCCTTGAGGCCCAGACCTCCAGGGGGATGCCTCTGGGCCATGGGATCCTGGGGCGCGCTCGCGCCCTCGTCCCCATGTCGGGGCCCCTCCTGCTGGGTGCGGTCTCGGAGGTGGAGGAGCGGGCCCTGGCTTTGGAGGCCCGCGGTTTCGGTGCGGAGAAGACGCGCACCTGGTGGAGCGATCCGCCCCGGACGAACCTGGACCCGGCCCTCCAGGCCGCCCTGATCCTGATCCTGCTCTTCCTGGGAGGCCGCCTCTTCCTGTGATCTCCGTCCAGAAACTCTATTTCGCCTACTCGGGTGCCTCCGAGGCAGCCCTGCGCGAGATCTCCTTCCAGGTGGGGGCCGGGGAGGCCATCGCCCTGGTGGGCGCTGCCGGGGCCGGGAAATCCTCCCTCCTGCGACTCCTGGCCGGCTTCGTGCCCTCCCTGGTCCGTGGGGAGCGCCGAGGCCAGGTGCGCGTCGATGGCCTGGATCCCGGGACGGCCCGGGCCGCCGAACGCGTCCGTCGGGCCGGGCTGCTCTTCTCGGACCCTTCCAGCCAGCTCTCGGGGATCTGTCCCACCGTGCGCGAGGAGGTGGCCTGGGGCCTGGGCAATCTCGGCATCCCGCGCCCCGAAATGCACGAGAGGGTGAACCGGGTCCTGGCCCGCCTGGGCCTGGAAGGCCTGGCCGAGCGCTCGCCCTTCACCCTCTCGGGCGGGCAGCAGCAGAGGGTGGCCCTGGCGGCCGTCCTGGCCCTGGCTCCCCGGGTCCTGCTTTTGGATGAACCCGTGGCCATGCTGGATCCCCAGGGACGGCACGAGGTGCTCCAGGCCGCCACCGAGCTGGCCGGCGAAGGCCATGTCGTGGTCTGGGCCACGCCCCACCTGGAGGAAGCCGCGACCTTCCCGCGCTGGCTGGTCCTGGAGCAGGGAAGACTGATCCACGACGGCCCGGCCGCCATCCCCCCAGACCACGGAGCCCTGGAGGCTCCCTGGACCCGCCTGGCCCGAAGCGCCGCCCGGTCGGGACTCTGGAATGGCCCCTGGCCGGTCCGGGAAGACCAGGCCGTGGAGGGGCTGCGCCGATGATCGAGATCCGGGTCGAAGGGGCCGGGTTCGAATACCCGGACGGGACCTGCGCCTTGAAGCGGGTGGATCTCGTGATCCCCCCCTCCTCCACCGTAGCCCTGGCCGGTCCCAACGGTGCGGGGAAGACGACCCTGGCCCGCCTTCTCAACGGTCTGCTGGTTCCGACCCGGGGGCGCGTGCTCCTGGCCGGGACCGACACCGCGAAGGTCCCGGCCAGTCGGGTGGCCGCACAGGTGGGGTACGTCTTCCAGAACCCGCGCCGCCAGGTCTTCGCCTCCACGATCGCCGAGGAGGTGGCCTTCGGTCCGCGAAACCTGGGAAGAACCGAATCCGAGGTGGATCAGGCCGTCCGCTCGGCCCTGGAGGATCTGGACCTGACCCTCCGGGCCGAAGCCCACCCCTACGAATTGAGTCAGTCTGAATTGCGGCGGGTGGCCCTGGCCTCGGTGCTCTCGATGCAGTCGCCGGTCCTGATCCTCGATGAGCCCACGGCCTCCCTGGACGGCGCCGACCACGAGCGCCTGCTCCGGGTCCTGGCCGGCCTGCGGCGACGGAAGGCGACGATCCTCGTGATCACCCACGACATGGATTTCGTCGCGGAGGAATGTGAAAGGATGCTGATCCTCCGGGATGGTCGGGTTGCGGCCGACGGCCCGCCAGGAGAGGTCTTCGCGGCGGGACCGGGGGCCGGATTGGAGCCCCCCAGCATCTGGCGGATGTCCAGGGCCCTGGACAGGCCTGGGATCTGCCGGGGAGCCGATCTGCTCGAGAGCCTCAGGCCTGGGTCTGGCGCTTGAGGTAGCGGGCCTTGAGCTCACGGTAGGTCGACTCGGAGATCTCCTGCCGGACCAGGCGCTCCTCCAAGGCCTCCAGAAGACGCTCCACCTTGCGCTTCTCGAAGTCGCGAAGATCGAGTTGTCGGGGCGGTTGGCCCGAGTCCCCGGACCAGATCGGACGGGCTGGAGGGGTGCGAGAGGGCAAAGGGGTGTCGAAGGAGGCCGGCTCGACCTGCAGGACCGGAACCGGCGGAGGGGACGCCTCCTGGAGCAGCCCTCCAGGGCTCGCTTCCCCTCGGGCCACAGAACCCACCTGGTCGAGCTCGGCCTTGAGCTCCCCGGCCCGTCGGTGGTATTCGCTGCGCTGGATTGCCCCGGACACATAGCTCATCCGGAGCTTCTCCAGCTCGGCCTCGATTTCGGAGCGGGGGCGCCCCTGCGGGGCGACGGGGGGCTCGAAATCCGTCTCGGGAGCGATCTCGGGAATCGCTTCGGATCCGAAATCGGGCAGGGGCTCGGGTTCGAAATCCCCAGACAAGGGCTCGGGTTCGAAGTCCTGTGGTACCTCGCGAGAACGGGACTCCGGGCTCAGGGCGTGGGCCAGCTCGCGGCTGCGCTCCTCCTGGCGCCGGCTCTTCTCCTCGTCCTGGCGCTTCTGCTCCTCCTCCTTCTGGACCGTCTCCACCTCGACGGACTCCTGCTGGCGGGCCAGGACCTCCCAGCGGCGGGCGTCCACGGCCAGCGACTCCGAGTCGGTGTGGTTCACCCTCAACTCGCGCCCCTTGAGGGTGATCAGATCCAGGCCTCCCCGCTCGTTGAAGAGCAGCTCGTAGTGCAGGCCCAGCCGGTCCAAGGGGGACAGATCGGCCTGGCAGACGGTCTGGTCGGAGAAGTCCTTGATCAGCACCTGCGGTTGAGGCCCCGTCCAGAGGGTCACGCTGCGGAGCCCGAGGTTCAGGACCCGGTAGTCGGGGGGCGGGTTCATGACCAGCTTCTCGCCCTCCAGGGTGGTCAGGACCAGGTAGGCCTCCTCCGGAGAGACGCGGACTTCCAGAAGAACCGTTCCGGTCTCGGTCACCCAGAGATTCGAGATATCCGAGACCTTCATCTCGAACTCCGAGTAGATGGACTCTTCGCGGGTGTGGATCAGCTTGAAGGAGAGGGTCGGCTTGCGTCCGGTCCCCGGCACCCCGACCAGGAGGAAGGCCAGGTTGGGCGACGAGGTCCACACGAAGCGGCCTTTGCGCTCGGGGTCGATATCCGTGCGGCAGAACTTGCGCAAGGCTCCGGTGTTGCGGTTGAACAACAGAAGCTCGTGGCAGTCCACCCGGTTCTCGACCTCGGTCTTCTCGCCCCGGCGGAGCATGCGCAGGAGCTTGCGGGAAAGCCGTGCCGAGGTGGTGATCCGCTCGACGCAGATCTCGGTTCCCTCGGCGTTGACCCGGACCCCGCCGAGTTGCCCTCCCTCCTCGGCGGTGATGGCCTCGACCAGGGGCTCGACGAGTTCCATCTCGGAGTCCCGGCTCAGCGGGAGCCTGGCCACGCCCTGGTCGGTGCGGAAGAAGACGTCGCCCTGGTTGCCCACCCGGACCAGTTCGCGCGCCGCGGCCACCGGACGGGTCCACAGGGGGGCCGCGCCGCGGTACAGGGCCATGCGGCCTTCGCGCAGGACAGCGAAGAATCTGGAGTTGTAGCTGCCGTAGATTTGAGGCATGGGTCTCCGCCAGGTCCGTAGATTCCGGGCATCTCAAGACGCCGGGCGGGCAGGGGGCTCGCCGGGGGAGGATTCTCCCCCGGCCCGCCAAACTCCCTGCCGATCCCGGCCCACCCTTTCGGGTTCGAAGACCGCTGTTCGCAGGAGACCCTTCCATGTCCTGGACCACCTTGTTGGCCATTCCCGCCCTGGCCCTGGCCGGGTTCGAGCTGATCCTCAATCGACTGGGTGATGCCCGGGTTCGCCTGGCCCAGGAGAAGCTCGAGGATCTGCGGGTCGACTACCCGGACGAGCAACACGCCCGCTTGCGCTTCCGCGTGCCCTTTCGCAACTCGGGCACCCAGCAGGGCCTGGTCATCGACGCCGAGGCCCGCATGCAGCCCTCCGGTCCGCGCTACAGCGATCTGCAGCCCGTCCTGCGGCTGATCGATCCGGCGCATCCCCGACGCGACGGTTACTGGGAGGCCAGCATCGTCCCGGCGGGTGCCGAGATGCCCCTGGAGATCGAGATCTGGTTGACGGCTCCGCAGGGGGCTCGCCAGGCCGTCGCCGAACTCGGAGAGTTCCGGGTGGACGTGCTCTACAAGTACTATTGCCGGACCCCGCTGCAGTATTGCCGGGAGGAGATCGTCCTGGATGCCGGCGAGTTCCGGGAGGTCCCCCCCGGCGAGGAGTTCACCGTCCCCGTGGAACCCCAGATCCGGCCGGTTCCCGAGGGCTCGCCCGTGATTCCCCTGCGCACCCATCTCCTGCGCCCGGGCGAGGATGTGGTGGCGGTGACCGCCCGCTACCTGGAGGGGGTCGCCCGCCCTGGAGACATGGTGGCCCTGGCCGAGAGCGCGGTGGCCATCATGCAAGGGCGGCTGGCCTACTGCGAAGAGATCCGCCCGCGCTACCTGGCCTGCCGGTTGAACCGCATCTTCGGCATGAACTCCTCGCTCTCTTCGGTCTACGCCCTGGAGATGGCCTTCCGCGAGGTGGGCACCTGCCGCATCCTGCTGGCCACGGCGGCCGCGCTCGTGGGCCGGGTCCTGGGACGCAGCGGCGACTTCTACCGGGTCGCCGGGCGGCGGGTCGCGGTGATCGACGACTGCACCGGCACCCTGCCTCCCTTCGACAAGCATGTCGTTCTCGCGCCGGCCCGCCCCCAGCAGGTTGTCGACGAGATCCGGGAACGCACCGGGATCGACGCCACCATCGTGGACGCCAACGATCTGGGGAAGGTCGACGTTCTGGCCCTCTCCGACCCCTCCCGCAAGGCGGAGGTCGAGGAAGCCCTGCGTCCGAATCCGCAGGGGAATGCCGGCGAGATGACGCCGCTGGTGCTGATCCGCGGCCGTCAGACCACGGGCGGCTCCTGATGTCGGCCCGTCTCCTGCTGGGAGCGCCCGTCGTGAGGGCCGTGGAGTCCCGGGTCCAGGCTCGAGTGCGGGAGTTGGCCTCGCTCGGGGTGGTACCCGGGATGGCCATCGTGGACGCCACCGGACAGGAGGCTTCGGCCCGTTTCGCCCGGGCCAAGATTCGGGCCTGCGAGAGGCTCGGTCTCGAGGCCCGGGTCCTGGAGCTTCCCACCTCGGGGGACGGCACCCACCTCCTGGAGGCCCTGGACGAGCTGGGCCAGGACCCGGCGGTGCACGGAATCCTGCTGGAGAACCCCCTGCCCGAATCCTGGCGGGGTTTGGAGGCCCAGGATCGGATTCCGCCGGCCAAGGATGTCGAGGGGTTGCATCCGGTCCATCTGGGAAGGCTTCTGGCGGGAAGGGCCGGGTTCGTCCCGGCGACCGCAGCAGCCTGCCTGGAGATCCTTCATCACTACGGGATCCCGGTGGCAGGACGCCACACCGTGGTGGTCGGGCGCAGTCCGGTGGTCGGGCGCCCTCTGGCCTTGCTGCTTCTGGCTCAGGATGCCACGGTGACGATCTGCCACTCCCGCACCCGGGACCTGGCCCACCACACCCTTGATCCAGGCCGACATGGTGTCGCCGGGGGCGGTGGTCCTGGATGTGGGGATGAACTTCACCCGAGAGGGGAAGGTGCTGGGAGACGTGGACTTCGAGGGCGTCCGCGAGGTCGCCTCGGCCCTGACTCCGTCTACCGGCGGGATCGGCCCGATCACCACCATCCTGCTTTGCGAGAACCTGGTCCGGGCTGCCGGGCAGGTCGGGCCAGAAGCCTGATCGACCGTTCTTCTCAGCGCCGCTCGGGCGGATAGCAGTCCGGGTTGCCGGTGTCCTGCGTCAAGGGGGCCTCCAGGGCTTCCTGGAGGGTCAGGTAGGTCTCGAAGAGCCGGCCCAGGCCGGTGAGTTTCAGGACCCTCTGGACCTGGGGGCGATCCGTCACCAGGCGAAGCCGGCCGGAATGTTCGCGCACCCGCTTTCGAGACCACACCAGGAAACCCAGACCCGTGGAGTCGATGGCGTCGACTCGCGAAAGATCGTAGACCAGATCCATCGTCCCGTCGGCGATCTGCTCCTCGACAAAGCTCTTCAGGGCCGGAACCCCTGCGATGTCGACCTCGCCGACCAGGATCACGACCTGGCAGTTCCCGTGGACTTCGACCCGGTAATCAAGGTTTGAGGATCCCATGGCGCCTCCCGCCGCTGCTCTGGGTCTCATTCTCAACCCGAGGCTCCTGCTCCTCCACGAAAGTCAGGGCAGGATCCCGGCAACCCGCCACAAAGTCCCGCTCACAGTTTCCCAGCCATCCTTGCAGGAAGAACCGTCGACCCCATGGCCAAGAAAGCCCCGATCGAAGAAAGACTCCTGCTGGGAGTGGAGCAGTTGGCCCGTCGCTGCCTCGTCGAGAGCCTCCCCTTCCAGGACACCTCCGAGCTCGAGCCCCTGGAGGTCACCGCCGGGCAGCCTCGCGCCATGGCCGCCCTGGAGTTCGGCCTGGACACCCGGGCCGGCGGGTTCAATGTCTATATCGCCGGTCCCTCGGGAACCGGCAGGCAGAGCACGGCGCTCTCCTTGTTGCGGGCTCGCGCCCTGGATGAGGCCGTCCCCCCGGATCTGGTTTATCTCTACAACTTCCGCAATCCCGATGAGCCCCGTTGTCTGGAGCTGCCCTCGGGGACGGCCCGGAGCACCGCCCGGCTCCTCGACGAGCAGTTGCAGCGCCTGCGCCAGGAGCTGCCGGCCCTCTTCGAGAGCCAGGCCTTCGAGACCCGACGCCAGGGATTGCTGGGGCGCTTCGAGGCCGAGCGCAACCGGATCCTCGAAGAGGTCCAGGCCGAGGCCGAACGCCGCAACTTCCAGGTACAGTTTGCCGAAGGAGCGGTGGTCACCGTTCCCCTGGTGGACGGCGAGCCCCTGCGCCGCGACCAGTTCTCGCGTCTGGATGAGGAGCGCAGGCGGGAGCTGGCCGAGGGCTCGGAGATCCTGCAGACGAAGATCCTCGGCGCCGTCAACGAGCTGCGCCGGCAGGAATCCGAGACCCGGCGGGCGGTGCGGGAACTGGAAAAGGAGATGGCCCGGGAGTTCCTGGATGGGCAGTTGCGCGATCTGACGGAGCGCTTCGCCCGGGTCCCGGCCCTGCTGGAGCATCTTCGGGATCTCCAGGAGGATCTCTGCGAGCACCTCGACGAGTTCCGCCAGGAGCGGGAGGAGCACGGTCTCCTGGCGATGACCCTGCGCGGCCGCTCGGGTTCGCCGGTCGACCGCTATCGCCTGAACGTCTTCGTGACCCACGAGGACTCCTGTGGCGCTCCCGTGGTCTACGAGACCAACCCGACCTACTACAACCTCTTCGGCGGGATCGAGTATCGTCCGCACAACAGCAACCTGGTCACGGACTTCACCATGATCCGCTCCGGAGCCGTCCACCGGGCCAGCGGAGGCTATCTCCTCCTTCAGGCCCGGGACGTCCTGAGCAACCCTTTCTCCTGGGACGCCCTCAAGCGCATGATCCGCAGCGGGGAGGCCCGCGTCGAGAACCTGGGCGAGCAGTTCCGGCTGATCCCGGTGGCCACCCTCAAGCCCCAGGCCCCGGCCGTCCAGGTCAAGATCGTGCTGATCGGCTCGCATCACCTGTACCACCTGTTGCTGAGCCTGGACGAGGACTTCCGCAAGTTCTTCAAGATCAAGGCGGATTTCGACGACGAGATGGCGCGGAATCCCGAGACCGAACTCCTCTACGCCCGCTTCCTGGCGGGTCGGGCCAGGGAGGATGGCCTGCTGCCCTTCGAGGCCGGCGCGGTGGCCGCGGTGATCGAGCATGGCGCCCGACTGGCCGAGCACCAGGACCGGCTCTCGACGCAGTTCATGGAGATCGCCGACGTGGCCCGCGAGGCCTCCTACTGGGCCTCCAAGGACTCCCGCAGGCGGGTCTGCGCCGCCGACATCCAGCACACCCTGCGCCAGAGGCGCTTCCGCACCAACCTGGTCGAGGACAAGATCCAGGAGATGATCGACGAGTCGGTTCTGCGCATCGAGGTGACCGGAGAGGCGGTCGGCCAGGTCAACGGCCTGGCGGTCCTGGACCTGGGGGACTACGAGTTCGGACGCCCCTCGCGGATCACCGCCCGCGTCAGCCTGGGCAAGGAAGGCGTCGTCGACATCGAGAGGGAGTGCGAGACCTCGGGCAAGATCCACTCCAAGGGAGTCCTGATCCTGGGAGGCTTCCTCAGCGGGCGCTTCGCGGACCGGGCGCCCTTGTCGGTGTCGATCTCGGTCGGCTTCGAGCAGACCTACGAGGAGGTGGAGGGGGATTCCGCGTCCTCCACCGAGGTCTACGCCATCCTCTCGGCCCTCGCCGGGATCCCGATCCGTCAGGGCGTGGCCGTGACCGGCTCGGTGGATCAGTTCGGGAACGTCCAGGCCATCGGAGGCGTCAACGAGAAGATCGAGGGCTTCTTCGAGGTCTGCAGGAGTCGGGGCCTCAACCGCCGCCAGGGCGTCGTGATCCCCCGCGCCAACCTCCCCCACCTGATGCTCCGCCAGGAAGTCCAGGAGGCGGTGGCCCGAGGGCGCTTCCACCTGTGGGCCGTCGGGCACGTCGACGAGGGCATCGAGATCCTGACCGGGATGCCGGCAGGACGCCGCCGGAGCGATGGCCGTTATGCACGGACCACCGTCAACGGTCAGGTCCAGCAGCGCCTGGAGCGGATGGCCGAGGACCTGCAGGAGTTCTCCGAGGGCGGCCGCTGAGGCCGGCCCGGCCCTACGGCTCTTCGAGCCGCGCAGGCCGCTCCTCGAGCGCGCGCACCAGGGCCCGAACCCACCCGGTGGTGCCGACGGCCCGACTCAAGAGCCCGTCGCCTCCCGCATCCAGGATCTTCTGGCGGATCTCGGCGTCGGGTCGGGGGTGCAGGAGCAGGATCGGGGTGTTGCGGCCCATCTGGCGGGTCCGCCGGCAGAGTTCCAGACCATCCACCCGGGGAAGCCGGGCCTCGGCCAGGACCAGATCGGGCGATTCCTGGGCGATCAGATCGACCGCGTCCTGACCGTCATCCGCCAGCAGAACCCGGTAACCGGAGCGTTCCAGAGCCTCGAGGATGCCTGCGCGCACCGAGGCGTCGTGATCCGCCACCAGCACCGTCTGCAGGCCGGGAAGCGCCGGGAGCTCGGGAGGCGAGCCCTCCCGGGCCGCCGGCAGATCCTCCCATCCACCCGGGAGCGCCCGTCGGCAGAAGGGGCAGGTCCGCCAGTCCTCCTGGACCGGACGTTGACAGGTGGGGCACTGGTGATCCAGCCCCGGATCGCAGTAGGGGCAGACCTGGAAATCCTCGGCCAGTTCGCGGCGACAGGTGGAGCAGAGTCGCCCTCCCCCGGGGATCGGCGGCAGGGCCCGCAGGACCTCCTCCAGGCTGGTCAGACCCACGCCGACCTTGGCCAGACCATCGGCGGTGAGAGGGACCATGCCCTCCGCCAGGGCGGCCTCGACCAGGCGCTGCTCGGAAGCACCCGACCACAGAAGGTGACGCAAGCGCCCGCCGACCAGCAGGACCTCCTGGAGGCCGACGCGGTCGCGATACCCCGAATAGGAACAGGCCCGGCAGCCCCGCCCCAGGAAGCGTCGCTCCGGGAGCTTCAGGTGGGGAGGCAGGGAGAACTCCGATTCTTCTCCGGGGGGGGCTTCCTCCCGGCATGACTCGCAGAGCCTCCGGACCCGCCTCTGGGCCACCACGCCCAGGAGGGTCGAGACGGCCCGCCAGGGTGAACTGGCCAGCCGCTGAAGACTCTGGACGGCAGCCAGGGCCCCCTCGGCTCCCATGGTCGTGATCACCAGCATCTCTCCGGCGGCCCGCAGGACCAGATCCGTCGTCTCGCGGTCGGGCAGACCCCGCAGGAGCAGGACGTCGGGGTCCTGCAACAGGGCCCCCTCCAAGGCCTGCCTGAGATCCATGGTGCCGGGCTCGGTCCCGACCGGAATGCAGGTGATGCCGGGAACCTCGGGCATCCAGGAATCCTCCAGGGCCACGATGCTCCGGCCCTGGGGGCCGAGATGATGCAGCATCCCGTAGGAGGTCGAGGTTCGTCCCGAACCGGCCGGTCCGGTGACCAGGATCAAGCCGGAGGGTCTCTCCAGGAGCGAGACGACCTGGCGGAAGGTCTCGGGAAGGAAGCCCAATCTCTCCAGGTTGGGGGCCTGGCGGGCGCGATCCAGCAGGCGCAGCACCACCTTGTGCCCGTGCAGGCAGGGCACGCTGGAGACGGTCAGCTCGGCCTCGACCTCCGGGGTGCGGATCTGGCAGCGGCCCAGGCGTGGGGCCGAGCCGTCGGCAGCGACGAAATCGGTCAATCGCCGCAGCTCCGCCAGCACTGCGGCTCGCTGCTCCAAGCCCAGATCGACGGACTTCTGCAGGCGACCGTCGATGCGGAAGCGCACCGAAAGTCCCGATTCGCGAGGTTCGAAGTGAAGGGCGCCGGCTCCCTCACGCAGGCCTTCCAGGATCAAGGCGGTGGCCAGGCCCGGCCCCACCGTCTCCAGGGCTCCTTCCCCCCGAAGCTCGACCTGCGAGGAACCGGAGTCCTCGGAGCTGCCCAGGGGCCAGGAACCTCCGTCATAGGCGGCCGAGAGCGCCTGGAGCAGTTCGCTCCTGGGCACCATGACCCGCCGGATCTGGCAAGAGGTCATGAAGCGGACCAGATCCTCGGCCATGAGGTCCATCGGGTCGGCCATGGCCAGGGTGAGGGTCTCCCCCTCGCGTTCGATGGGCAGCAGGGCATAGTTCTCGGCCACATCCCGAGGAACCAGGCGGGCGATCTCCGGAGCCACGTAGCGGTCCGCCAGGCTCAGGAACGGGATCCGATAGGAGTCAGCCACCAACCGGGTCAAGGTGATCTCGCTGACCAGACCCGCCGAAACCAGGGCCTCTTCGGCCGTCTTTCCGGTATGGGCGCGGTCCTGCAGGGCAGCCAGGGCCCGCTGGTAATCCACCAGACCCGCGCGATCCAGGCGACGCAACAACTCTTCGCGGTGCAAATCCGGTCCTCCCGGCTCCCCCATGCCCGTCCCGATCGGGCCTTCTCCGCATCGGCCCGCAACCCCTTGCAATCAGTGCAGGAATGTCGACTAACGGCCGATCAGGCGCATCAGGAGAAGGCTCGCCTCGAAGAGGACCAGGATGGGGATGGCCACCACCGAGGCGGTCACGGCATCCGGCGTCGGAGTGGCCACGGCGGCCACCACGAAGGCTGCAAAGATGGCCATCCGGCGATGCCTGCGCAGGGTCTCCGAGCGCACCAGCCCGATCAACCCGGCGAAGAGCAGGACCAGCGGCATCTGGAAGACCAGTCCGCACAGGACCACCATGGTGACCACGAAGCCCACCACATGGCCGATGGTCCACATGGCCACCACGCCTTCCCCCTGAAACCCCAGGAAGAACCGCCACATGATCGGCAGGGCCACGTACCAGGCAAAGGCCCCTCCCCCGGCGAAGAGCAGCATCGAGAAGGGGACCAGGCGCAGGACCCAGCGCCGCTCGCGTCGGGTGAGTCCCGGCGAGATGAAGAGGATCGCCTGACAGACCAGGAAAGGCAAGGTGACGAAGAGTCCCACCACCATCGACATGTTGAGGAAGGCGAAGAAGGCCTCGGTGGGTTGGGTGTAGATGAAACGGAAATCCTCTCCGGCCAGTTGCCGGATGGCTTCCAGGAAATGCCGAGAATAGAAGGCATAGGCCAAGCCGCTGGCCAGGGCCCAGAGCCCGACGCTCAACCCCAGGCGCCAGCGCAGTTCGGCCAGGTGTTCCTCGACGGGCATGGGACGGTCGCGATCCAGTTCGGAGTCGGCGGACTCCTCTTCCTGGGGCGGGGCGGCCTGGGCCTTCTCGGCCTCTTCTTCCAGTGGGATCACGCTATTTTGTGTCGTTCCCAGGGTCCTTCTCCCCTTCCTCCAGGGAGTCCTTGAAGGCCTTCAGGGCCTGCCCGGCCGACCTGAAGGCCTGCTTGAAGAGTCCGGGGCCGAAGAGGATCAGGGCGATCAGGCCGACCAGCAGCCATTCGCCGATTCCGAATCCGAACATGTCAACCTCTTTTCCGTCAGGGATTCGCCGGCATGGGCCTTCCCTGGAAATGGTCGAGAAGGAGGACCTCGACCTCTTCACCTGCCTCCATGCGCGCCTTCCCCTCGGGCAGGACCGCCAGGACCTCGGCCTCGAGCATGGACAACAGGATTCCGGACCCCTGGGGGCCGGTGAGCCGGAGTCGAACCGGGCCATCGGAGGCCTCCTCCAGGATGCACCGGGCAAAGACCCGCAGGTCCCGGGGCTTGTCCACCGCCTCGGCCAGGCGTGCGCGGTGGCGCGGGCGGGCCTGGGGAGGATGCCCCGCCATCCGGAGCAGGACGGGTCGCACGAAGACCTCGAAGCCGACCATCGAGGAGACCGGATTGCCCGGCAGGCCGATCATGGGAACCCCACCCAACATCCCGAAGGCCAGGGGTTTCCCGGGGCGCATCCGCACCTTCCACAGATCGAGTTCCCCGCCCAGGGCCTCCAGGGCCGTCCGGACCAGGTCCCGCTCCCCCATCGAGACGCCGGCGCTGGTCACGACCAGGTCGGCCCCGGCAGCGGCCTGGGCCAGGCCTTCCTGGAGAACCTCCAGGCGATCCGGCAGGACCTCCAGGCGTCGGGGCTGCCCTCCGGCCAGGCGGACCAGGGCCTCCAAGGCATAGGAATTGGAGTTGTAGACCTGCCCGGGCTCCAGGGGGATTCCCGGCTCGACGAGTTCGTCACCCGTGCTCAGGACGGCGACCCTGGGACGAGGATGACAGCGCAGGAAGGCCCGCCCCACGGTGGCGGCCATTCCCAGGGCCGCGGGGTCCAGGACCCGCCCCGGGGACATGATCGGCTGGCCCTTCCGCAGGGCCTCCCCGGCCCGGCGCACGTTCTGGCCGGGCAGAATCGGGCCGCGGATCCGCACCCGGCCATCCTGTTCCCAAGTCTCCTCCACCATCACCGCGGCGTCCGCGCCCGAGGGCATGGGGCCTCCGGTGGCGATGCGGAGGGCCTGGCCCGGGCCCACCGGGATCCGGCTGACCCGGCCCGCATAGACCTCGCCGAGGACCTCGAGCAGGACCTCCCCTTCGGCGAGATCCCGGCTGCGCACGGCATAGCCGTCCACGGCCGAGTTGTCGAAGCCCGGATGGTCTTCCGAGGAGCGGACCTCCTCGGCCAGGACCAGGCCCAGGGCTTCAGGGAGGGGCACGGACACCGGTTGGAGGGCGCCGACCCGTCCGAGGATCCGGTCCAGGGCCTCGTCCACGGACAGGAAATGCGCCGGGGAACCGGGCATCAGAGGCTTTCCTCCCGCAGGGATGAAAGCGGCGTGGGGACCGGCTCTTCTGCCTGATAATCGTAGAATCCGCGCTGGGACTTGCGCCCCAGGAGGCCTTCCTGCACCATCCGGGCCAGCAGCGGGCAGGGGCGGAAGCGCGCGTCGGCGGTCCGCTCGAAGAGGGCCTCGCAGGTCCTCAGGACCACGTCCAGGCCGATCCGATCCATCAGGGCGAAGGGCCCCTCGTGGACCAGGCCGCCTTCCGCCAGGGCCCGGTCCAGCCCCTGCAGATCCAGGTCCCCCTCGAAGAGGATCCAGGCCGCCTCGTTCAGGCCGGGCATCAGGAGCCGGTTGAAGAAGAGGCCCGGAACATCGCGTACCAGCACGGGAACCCTCTGCATCCGCTCCAGGGCCTTCCAGCAGGCTCGGAGGGCCGCCTCTTCGGTCTCCGCGGTCCGGACCACCTCGACCATCTTGAGATGGGCCGAGGGTTCGGGGAAGTGGACCCCCAGGAAGCGATCCGCCCGGCCGCTGGCCAGGGCCAGCTCGGCGACGGGCAGGATGGAGGTGGTCGTGGCGAAGAGGGTGCTCGGCAGGCACAATCCATCCAGCTCGGAGAAGAGCTGCACCTTGGCCTCCCTGGTGTCCGGAAGGGTTTCCAGGACCAGGTCCACCTCGCGCAGGGCCCCCAGCTCCGAGACCGGTTCCAGGCGATCCAGGATGGCGTCGCGAACCGGGCGCGCCATCCGGGCTCCATTGACGGCCCGGTCCAGGTGCTGACGCAGAGCCACCACGCCCCGGTTCAGGTCCACAGGGTCGGCATCGGTCAAGAAGACCCGATAGCCTCCGGTCGCTGCCAGGCGGGCGATCCGGGTCCCGAGCGCACCGGCGCCGACCACCCCCAGGCTGGTGAATTCCCGAGGAACCGCCTGGGCGGGGACCTCGACCGGATGGCCCGGCTCCGCGAGGGCTTGGGCTTCGCTCATGATCTTGCGGCCTCCTGGAAGGAATCTGAGGACTGGCGGATGGCCTGCAGGACCCGCTCACCGTACTCACGCGTCCGGCGAGCGGCTCCCGGCGAAGAGTCGAAGACCGTCGGATCGTTCAGGACCTGACGCACGGCGGAATCCAGGCAGGCGGCCGCCGTCTCCTCGCCGAGCTCCTCAAGCATCATCCGCACGGCCAGGATCGCCCCGATGGGGTTGGCCGACCCGGTTCCAGCCAGCTTGGGCGCCGAGCCGTGGATCGGCTCGAAGAGCGAGACCTGTCCGGGATTCAGGCTGGCCGAGGCCGCCAGCCCGACTCCTCCCTGGAGCTGGGATCCCAGGGCCATGAGGACGTCGCCCAGCATCGGCGTGGTCACGATCACGTCAAACCACTCCGGGGTGCGGACCAGCCAGGCGATGGCGGCATCGACATCGATCGTGGCGGTCTTGACGTCGGGATACTCCCGGCCCACTTCGACAAAGGCCCGTTGCCAGAGATCGTGGGCTGGGATCAGGCTGGACTTGTCGACCAGGGTCAACTGGTGGCGAGGTCGGGAACGGGCCATCTCGAAGGCATGGCGCAGGACCCGCTCCACGCCGCGCCGGGTGAAGACCGATTCGGCGGTGGCGACCTCCTCGGGAGTCCCCTTTCGCAGGAACCCTCCCAGTCCGGCGTAGGCGTCCTCGGTGTTCTCGCGCAGGATCACCAGGTCGACCTCATGCGCTCCCCGCCCGCGCAAGGGGCACAGGCGCTCGGAGTAGACCTTCACGGGCCGCACGTTCACGTACAGGTCGAGTTCCCGGTGCAACCGACCCAGGAGGCCCCGTTCCAGCAGGCCCCGCTCCAGGCGCGGATCACCCAGGGCTCCCAGGAGCAGGGCGTCGAGGTTGCGGATCTCCTCGAGATCGGAGTCCGACAGAAGCTCCCCGGTCTCGAGATAGTGGTCGGCTCCGAAGGGGAAGCGGTGCACCCGGTAGGCAAACCCGTGCCGCCTGGAGGCCTCCTCAAGAACCTCAAGGGCCTGCTCGAGGACCTCAGGACCGATCCCATCCCCCGGTATCACGCCAAGGCGATACATCTATTCCCTCCACAGACCCGGATGCCCGGCCCTCGAATCCCGCGCCCGGGCTTGGATTCAGGTGGGACTGAGTCCAAGGCGCGGCCGGTCTCCCTTGGCGAGGGAGAGGGCATCTCCTTCAGGGAGGCGCAGGATGCACGCCCTCATTCAGGGCCGAAGCGATCTCCTGCGCCAGGACCTGGGGCTCCACATAGCCCCGGTGCACTTCGCGGAAACGACCGTCGGGATGAACCCAGACGGTGCTGGGAACGGCCCGGATCCCCAGCGCCTCGGCCAGAGGCCCGGGATCGAGCACGACCGTGAAGGGCAACCCGGGAAATTCCTGGAGGATCGGCTGGATTTCCTCAGAGGTCGCGGAAACCGCCACGGCCACCAGGGCAGGCTTCTCGCGGTCAGCCGGGAGCTGCTCGACGATCCCGGCCAGGTCCCGGAGGCGTTGCAGGGAGGCCGGATCCCAAGGGGACCAGAACTCCAGCCAGGCAGCCCTTCCCTGGAATTCGGCGGTCTGGTAGGGCGAGCCGTCAGACCGGGCGAGCTCCAGTGACGGCACGGTCCTGGGCGCGCAGCCCAGGACAATCGCCAGGAACACCAGCAGGATCGCTGCGGCGGGAGGCCTCAAGGCGCCATTCCTCAGGGTGGGACTCAAGCGGCAAAACAGATCTTGTTGCGTCCCTTGTGCTTGGCTTCGTACATCGCCTGGTCGGCCTTCTCGATGATCTCCTTCTTGGTCTCGGCATCCTCGGGGAAGGCCGCCACTCCTCCCGAGATCGTGATGTGCACGATGTTCGGGCCCAGGACGAACTCATATTCCTCGACGGCCTGGCGGATCTTCTCGGCGACCACGACGGCCGCAAGCCGGTTCGTGTCGGGCATGGTGACGGTGAACTCGTCCCCGCCGTACCGGCAGATGGTATCCGTCGGCCGGACCACCGTCTTGATGACCGAGCCGAGCTGCTTGAGCAGGGCGTCCCCCTGGGGGTGGCCGTAGTTGTCGTTGACCTTCTTGAAGAAGTCCATGTCCAGGATCATCAGGGCCACGGGCTGGTTGGCGTACTTGCACTTGACGATGGTCTTGCCCAGATGCTCCTGGAAGTAGCCATGGGTGAACAATCCCGAGAGCGAGTCGCGCGTGGCCAGGGCGGAGAGGCCTTCCTGGAGCTGGGCGTTGCGGACCGCCAGGGCCACCTGGGTGCTCAGCAGGTAGTAGAAGTGGAGCTGGTCCTCGCCGTATCTGCCGGGCTGGTGGAAGGAGGCGAACATCGCTCCGATGGCCCTTCCCTCGAACATCAAGGGCGAGATCATGACCGATCGGAAGTCCCGGTCCTTGGGAATCACCCGCTCCTCCGAGGCCTCGGAGTTGAAGTCTCCGAAGAGGGCCGGCTTGCGCTCCTTCATGACCCGGCTGATATAGGACGGGGTGATGTCCGGGTTGAAGTCGGTGAAGGCCTCGCCATGCGGGGATTCGACCCCCTTGGCCCGCAGCACGGACTCCTCGACGTTCTCTTCATCCAACAGGTAGACCGCGACGCTGTCGACGTGGAAGAGGGTCTTGACGCTGTCAGCCACCATGGGCATCACGCTCTCCAGGGAGGTCGAGGACCCCAACTGCTGGGAGGCCTCGATCACCCGGACCAACGCCTGGATCCGCCCCTCGTACTTGCGTCGGACCCGGGAGTTGTAGATCAGCAGGGCGAGGATCAGGAGCCCGGCGACCCCCCCCAGAACCAGGGTCAACATCGAAAGGTCTTTCACGAATACTCCTCCGCCCGTCCCGCTATGTGTGGCAGGCCACGGATCCCGCGTTCCCTGCCTGGACAATCGGCAGCGCATTCGCGCGTCACGGAATAGAGTCCTTCACCGTCAGAAGACCCGGGACTTCCCGGGAACTGCCCATCAAGCGCTGGAGGGATCGGCTCCGGGCGCCTCCGGGAGCCCCCCGGGGGCGCCTTCCGCAACCAGCTCGCCGGGCTCGTCGTCCGGCACGAAGAGCCCCAACTGCTGGGCCCTGGCCCGGTTCGGCTCGCGATGGCGCCGTCGGCTCTCCCCTTCCATCCGGCGGAGCAGGGCCTCGGCCCGCTCCAGGACCTCCCGGGGCAGGCCGGCCAGCCGGGCCACGTAGATCCCGTAGCTCCGGTCTGCGCCTCCGGGGACGATCCGGTGCAGAAAGACGATCTCCTCGAGGTTCTCGCGCACGGCGACCCGGAAGTTCCGGCAACCCGGCAGGTTGCGTTCCAGGCGGGTCATCTCGTGGAAGTGCGTGGCGAAGAGGGTCCGGGCCCGGACCTTGTCGTGCATGTGCTCGGCGACGGCCCGGGCGATCGCCAGCCCGTCGAAGGTGCTGGTCCCCCGGCCGATCTCGTCGAGGACCACGAGCGAGCGGGGGGTGGCATGGTTGACGATGTTCGCGGTCTCGCTCATCTCGACCATGAAGGTGGACTGGCCCAGGTGCAGGTCATCCGAGGCCCCGACCCGGGTGAAGACGCGGTCGGTGATCCCCAGCCGGGCGCGCCGGGCCGGGACATAGCAGCCCATCTGCGCCAGGATGGCGACCAGGGCGACCTGCCGCAACCAGGTCGACTTTCCGCTCATGTTCGGACCGGTCAGGATGATCAGTCGCTTCTCGGAATCCAGGTAGCAGTCGTTGGGAACGAATTGCCCCGGCTTGAAGGCCTCCACCACGGGGTGGCGCGAGGCCTCCAGATCCAGGACGTTCTCCTCGACGATCTCCGGTCGCACCCAGTCCTGGTCCTGGGCCGTCCGGGCGAAGGAGGCCAGCACATCGAGCTCCGCCAGGGCCCGGGCCAGCACGCGAAGGCTGGTGGCCTGCTCGGCCACCTGGGCGCGCAGGGCCACGAAGAGGTCGTATTCGAGCTCGCGAATCCGCTCATCCGCTCCCAGCACCCGGGACTCGTATTCCTTCAACTCCGGAGTGAAGAAGCGCTCGGCGTTGGCCAGGGTCTGCTTGCGGACGTAGTCTTCGGGAACGCTCTTGAGGTTGGTCCGGGTCACCTCCAGGTAGTAGCCGAAGACCTGGTTGAAGCCGACCTTCAGGGATCGGATCCCGGTCTTCTCGCGTTCACGCTCCTCCAACGAGGAGATCCACGAGCGCCCCTCGGAGCGACTCCGTCTGAGCTCGTCGAGTTCGGGCGAGTAGCCATCGCGGATCAGGCCGCCCTCGCGGAGCGAGAGGGGCGGCTCCTCGGCCAGGGCCTCGGCGAGCAGCCGGCACAGGGCCTCATGGGGGTCCACCCTTTCCAGGATCCGGTCCAGGAGGCTGCCGGAGCCCAGGCGCGAGAGCAGGATCCGCAGGTCGGGAAGGCCCTGGAGGGATTGGAGCAGGGCCAGCAGGTCCCGGGCGTGGGCCGTCCCGTAGACGGTTCGGGCCACCAGCCTTTCGATGTCCAGGACCCGCTCCAGGGCGCGGCGGATCTCCGAGGCCGTCGCGGGGTCTTCCAGCAGGGCTCCGACCGCGTCGTGGCGGGCACGAACCGCTTCCTCCTCGATCAGGGGGCGAAGCATCCAGTCCCGAAGCCGTCGCGCCCCCATGGAGGTGCAGGTCTGGTCGAGGGTTCCCAGCAGGCTTCCCCGGCGTTCCCGCCCCAGGAGGGTCTCGGTCAGCTCCAGGTTCCGGCGTGTGGTGGAATCCAGGATCATGTGGCTGGCCAGGGTATACCCGCGAGGAGGCTCCAGGCTGACCTCGTGGCGCAGGGCCGTGGTCTTGAGGTAGCGCAGCAGGGCTGCGGCGGCGAGGGTGGCCGCGGGCCGGCCGTGCAGATCCAGCCCGCGAAGGCTTCCCAGGCCGAATTCCCGGCACAGGATCTCCTCGGCCTCGCGGGCCGAAGGGGTTTCCGGAGCCTCGACGCAGGCTCCCTCCAGGCGCCGGGCGGCCTCCCGGAGAAGGCTCTCGGGTCCCGAGGGCCCCGCCAGGACCACCTCGGAGGGCTGGTACCTCGCGCCCTCCTCGACCACCCGTTCGAGCTCACAGACCACCTCGGTGGCCATGAAATCCCCGGTGCTGATATCGGCCGCGGCCAGACCTACCTCGTCGCGGCCGGCTGCCAGGCAGACCAGGAAGTTGTGGGATTTCTCGTCGAGCATCCGGGGATCGAGCACCGTGCCGGCGGTCACGACCCGAACCACCTCGCGGCGGACCAGACCCTTGGCCTGGCGCGGGTCTTCGGTCTGATCGGCCACCGCAACCCGATAGCCCCGGTCGACCAGACCCCGAAGATAGGGATCGACCGCCTGCAGGGGCACGCCCGCCATGGCCAGCCGGCGTCCGCCTCCGGCCTCCTTGGAGGTCAGGACGATCTCCAGTTCGCGGGCGAAGGTCTCGGCGTCCTCGCCGTAGGCCTCGTAGAAGTCGCCGCACTGCATCAGGAGGAGGGTTCCCGGGTGGGCCGCCTTCAACTCGAAGTACTGCAGGAAGAGGGGGGTCAGGTTCTCCAGGGACTCTGGCTTCATGGAGGGCGCGCTTCGACCCTGCGGACCCGGGATCCCTCCCCGCCCGACCCGGGAGACAAGAGCTCCGGCTTCCAGGCAGGAACCCCTTCATATGCATGGAATGGGCGGACCTTCCGAGGAGGTTCCGGCCGATACGGAGATTCCCGCCCCCTTCACCTGTTGTGGCCGAATGCTTGACCTGGACCCACCTGAGAGGGAAGGAGAATTCGGGGGCGATCTGGTATCAGGCGAGAACCTGGTGGTGCCGAGTCCCTCGCGCCCCCCGGGTCGGGGTCCTCGGATCCCCGGTTCGCAGCCGTGGCTGCCCTCGCCGTGCACGGAGTCCGGCGAGACCCAAAATCGGCCCATCGGCCCGCAGGGCCCTGCAATCAAGGAGCGTGAACCCATGCAGGAACTCGACCGCCAGCTCGGCCCCCTCTGGGAGGACGACGAGGAGGAGTTGGAAGACGAGGAGGAGTGGGGCGAAGAGGACGACGAGGACTGGGACGACGAGGACGACGAAGAGTGGGATGAGGACGAAGACGACGAAGAGTGGGATGAGGACGAAGACGAGGACGACTGGGATGACGACCTCGACGACGAGTGGGATGACGACGACGAGGACGACGAGGACGAAGAGGACTGAGAGTCCCCGCGTTCCAGCCTGACCCCCTCACCCATCAGATGAAGAAGGCCCGGCCGCCAGGTGGCGCCGGGCCTTCTTCATCCCCGGATCCCGTTCGGGATCAACCCCAGATTTCGGGGGCCCTCCTCAGGACATAGCCGTTGGGCGTCGAGACCTTGGCCAGGTGCAAGGACTGCAGCAGGGCCTGGGTGTCGTCCGCCTGGGCCCGGCCGACCCCGGTTCCCTGGGCCACCAGCATGCCGTCGCCGACGGCCCGCTTGAGGTGGAAGAGGATGTCCTCGATCTCGCGATCCGTGATGTCGTCCAGACAACTGGAGACCAGCTTGCCCTGATTGTCGAAGGCCAGGGTCAACCCGCCGGTGATCTGCCCCTTGGAACCCTCCAGGGAGCCGAATTCGGCCCCGTCGATCGGGAAGGTCTGATCGAACTTGTAGAGCAGGACCGTCTCGCCGGACTCGTTGGTGCGCTTGTCCAGGAACTGATAGGGGCGATCCGGCAGTTCCAGCTTCTTGCGGTTGGCCTTCAGGAAGGATTCCGCCGCCTTCTTGCCCTCGACCGGAGTCGAAAGCTGCACCTCGGGCAGGCTGGCCCTCTGCCGATCGAAATCCGCCACGTCCTCGGGGCGCAGGATGCCCCTCTGCAGGAAGACGGCCTCGAGGATCGGGCGGAACTTCCCTCCGAAATCGACCTCGTCGGCGGTCAGGAAGGACTGGGCCATCTCGCGGTAGGAGGGTTCGCCCACGGGCCCGAGCTCCACGGCCCGGAAGAAGAGCGAACCGGTGATGTCCCGGGCCATCTTCAGGGTCTTGGCGAAGTCGCGCTCGCTGCCCGAGATGGCCGTATGCGTCTCGGTCAGGATGTCGTAGAAGGCCCCGACGAACAGGTTCGAGTAGGAGTGGGATTCCTGGGCCAGGACGGCGTCACCACGTCGGGAGGGGGGCGCGTAGGGAAGGAAGTGCTGGTCGGCGTAGCGGAAGTTGTTCAGGGCGCTGCGCAGGGCGTCCTTCTGGACACCGGACATGTTGCCGATGGACTCGCCCAGGCTCTCGGCGGTCCGGGTGATCGCGCTGGGGCGCGTCAGATCCCCCTGGGTCTCGGCGTGGACCGCCTCGATCACGGCATCGTCCTGCAGGGCCGTCAACATGGCCACGATATCCCCGGCGGCTTCGTGGAAGCCCCCGCCGTGGATCGACATCGAGCTGATGTACTCGTTGCGGAGGGCGTCCAGGATGGCATGCCCCATCTCGTGGGCCACCACGTCGGCCGATTGACCCGTGCGGACCACCTCGTTGGTGACGGGATCGGTGAAGTGGTAGAAGTTCAACGAGCCGGACTGGGAACTGTAGAAGGCGTTGGCGACGTCGGCCCCGACGTGGGGATGGATCAGCAACTGATCGCGTCCCAGGTTCTCGGAGAATCCCCAGGGCAACTCGCGTCCCAGATAGCGCTCGGCCATCTTCAGCGAGCGATCCGCGATCACGAAGGCCTGCGTGGCGTCGAATCGAGGATCCTCGACATCGAAGAGCAGGTGGCCTTCGGCATTGGGGCGGGCCGGCGGGAAGCTCGGAGACTCAGAAATCCGGAAGCGGGAGTTCGAAGGACCCTCCTGCAGCTCGGTTGCGGGATACTCCACCGTCTGCGGGGGAATCATTCCCGGATCCTGGGGCAGGTAGGAGACCTTGACGGTCGGGGCCTTCGGCTCGGCCGGTGCCGACTTCGACTTCTGGAACTTGTCCTTGGGCTCGTCGGTGCGTGCCGGACGAGCCGGAGTCGAGCGACCTTTCCGGGCTGACCGCCCGGATTCATTGGAGGGGGATGGGCCTATCGGACGCGGGAAGTCGGAATTCACCGGGCCTCTCCTTTCGGTCGCTGGGACTGCCATCAGGATAGCGGATCGAAAGCCACGAGGATGTTGCCATCCGGTAAACCTGATCCTGAATGGAAGATTCGGCGCTTCAACGAAATCGCCTGCCGCAGGGGCAGGCTCGGGGGCCGGGAAGAGGCGGAAATGGCGGCCCACCCCCTCCGGCGGAAGCCGGTCCCGCGAGCTACCTACCGGCTTGCTGCGTCGGGGGGCGGGTGGGCTCGTTCCCATTCTACCATCCCGACGGCCATCGGGCCAGGATCTGCCCGGCCCTGTGGACTTCCGGGGAAGCTCCGAAAAAATCCGGCTCCAGCCCTTGCATTCCGGCTCCAGTCACGATACAGTTGCGCTCGCAAGCCTCAGGTCGAACCCCTGCCGAAGCGCCGAACGCTTGAATCCCCGGTGTTGGAGCAGGATGGTGACCTGGGGCTTTAGCCTGCCTGTGGTGGAGGGAAAGCCATGAAGCACCCCGAGAAAGTTGACTTTCTCCGCACCCCGGTCGAGCACGTCGACGGGACCTCCTTCGACGCGCGCCCGGTTCTGGAAGCCATGTCCCGGATGTCGATGACCGCCCGGGACCTGGGCCGCGCCGCCGATCTGTATCATCAGATGCTTGCCGACCCCGACTGCACCATCATCCTGACCCTGGCGGGTTCGACCTCCGCAGGCGGTTGCATGCGGCTGTACTCCGACATGGTCGCCTATGGCATGGTGGACGCGGTGGTGGCCACCGGGGCCTCGATCGTGGACATGGACTTCTTCGAAGCCCTCGGCAACCGGCACTACCAGGGCAGCCCCGATTTTGACGATGCGATGCTGCGCTCGCTGTACATCGATCGGATCTACGACACCCTGATCGATGAAGAGGCCCTCCAGCGCTGCGATCACACCATCGGCGAGATCGCCGACAGCCTCGAACCCCGGCCCCACTCCTCGCGGGAGTTCATCCGCGAGATGGGTCGCTACCTGACGACTCTTCCCGGGCATCGCCACTCGCTGGTCGAGACGGCCTTCCGCTACGAGGTTCCGATCTTCTGCCCCGCCTTCACCGACTCCAGCGCCGGTTTCGGCCTGGTCACCCACCAGTTGCGCCATCCCGAGCGCCACCTGACCATGGACTCGATCAAGGATTTCCGCGAGCTGACCCAGCTCAAGATCCATGCCGGCACCACGGGCCTGTTGATGATCGGGGGCGGGGTCCCCAAGAACTTCGTCCAGGACACCGTGGTCTGCGCCGAGATCATGGGCGTCGAGGTTCCGGCCCACAAGTACGCCGTCCAGATCACGGTGGCCGACGTCCGCGACGGGGCCTGCTCGAGCTCGACCCTCAAGGAGGCCAGCTCCTGGGGCAAGGTCGACCATGG
Source organism: bacterium (assembly GCA_022839105.1). Classification (GTDB taxonomy): domain Bacteria; phylum Vulcanimicrobiota; class Xenobia; order Xenobiales; family Xenobiaceae; genus Xenobium. Next base: position 12,829 of record JALHDH010000049.1, on the reverse strand, counting down.
CAAGGAGCAGATGGTCTATGCCGAGGCCACCAGCGTGATGCCGTTGCTCTTCAGCGACGCCTGGCACCGCGGCGAGTGGCGTCAGCGGGCGCGGCGGAACCTGGCCCGGGTCCTGGACGGAGCCCCCGAAGAGTGCGCCGGGACCTGCGCGTGCGCCGCCGGCGGAAACGGCAAGGCCCTCCTGGCGACCGCAGGAGCCTGAGGCGGGTGGCCTGCCTGCCTGCAGAGCTGGGCTTCCTGGGGGACGAGAACCTCCATGTCCAGGGCCTGGAGAACGCCCGGGCCGTGGTGGTGCCCTGCCCCTTGGAGGCCAGCGTCTGCTATGGCGCCGGCACCTCCCGAGGACCCCAGGCGATCCTGGAGGCCTCCCACCAGGTCGAGACCTGGGATGAGGAACTCGGAATCGACCTGGGGGCCTCCCTGAGGATTGCCACCCTGGAGCCTCTCGAGGTCCACGGAACCATCGCCGAGGTCCAGGCGCGCCTGGCCCGCACGGTCGGAGACCTGCTGGACCGCGGAGTCTTTCCCTTGATCCTGGGGGGAGAGCACTCCCTGACCCCGGGCGGGGTCCAGGCCGCCGCCAGGCGATTCCCCGGATTGACGGTCCTGCAGATCGACGCCCACGCGGATCTCAGGGACGGCTACCAGGGCCATGCCGACTCCCACGCCAGCGCCATGCGCCGCTGCCTGGACGACCCGGCGATCCGGATCGTCGGGGTGGGAATCCGCAGCATGTCGGCCCCCGAGGCCCGCTTTGCCGCCCAGAACCCCCAGAGGGTGCGACACTTCCTGGCCCGCGGAAGAAGGTGGACGCCGGCGGAGGTCCTGGAGGCCGTGGAGGGGCCCGTCTACCTCTCGGTGGACCTGGACGGACTGGACTCCAGCCTCGTGCCGGCCACCGGAACCCCCGAGCCTGGGGGCCTCTTCTGGGAGGAGACGCTGGACCTGTTGCGGGCCCTGTTCCGGGAACGCCGGGTCGTGGCCGCAGACGTGGTGGAACTGGCTCCCCTCCCCGGCCAGCCCGCCTCGGACTACCTGGCGGCCCGACTGGCCAGCAAGATCCTGGCCTACGCGCTCTCCGGCGCCTGACCCCGGGCCTGGACCACCCGGTGCGCGTCGCCCTCCTGGAAGCCTGGGACCCCTCCCGCCCCGACCGGGTCTTCATGCCCATGGGGCTGGCCTATCTGGCCTCTTGGGTCGAGCATCACCTGCCCGAGGTGGAGGTCCGCCTGCTCCAGACCCTGCCCGAGGCCCTGGATTGGAATCCCGACCTGATCGGGATCTCGGCGGTGAGCCCGAACTTCCCGGAGGCCCGGGCCATGGCCCGGGAGATCCGCGGAAACCTGGATGTCCCGCTCGTGCTGGGCGGCCCCCATATCACGGGGCTGCCCGGGAGCCTGCCCGAAACCTTCTCGGCCGGAGTCCTGGGGGAAGGCGAGGAGACCTTCCGCGAGCTGGTCGAGCTCTTGAAGCGCTCCGGCCGGCTGGACCCCGTCGATCTCTGCGAGGTGGCCGGAGTGGTCCACCACGCCCCGGATGGCCCCCGGATCACCGCGAGAAGGCCGCGGATCTCCCCCCTGGACCGGATCCCCTTCCCCAAGCGGGACTGGCCGGGAATCCAGGAACAGCCCCACTGGTCCTTCACCTCCCGAGGTTGCCCCTACACCTGTCGATTCTGCTCCACGGCCGATTTCTGGGACTCCTACCGGATGCACTCGGCCCGCTACGTCGTCGAGGAGCTCAACCACCTCATCGACCGCTTCGACATCCGCTTCCACGTGCTCATGGACGACCTCTTCGCGGTCAACCTGGCTCGCCTGGAGGAGATCTCCGATCTGATGAGGACCGATCTGCGCCGTCCCCTGCAACTCACCGCTGCGATCCGGGCCGACCTGGTCAGCGAGCGGATGTGCCGGCTCCTGCGCGAGGTGGGGGTCCGGGTCTGCCAGGTCGGCCTGGAATCCGGCTCGGACCGGGTCTTGTCCTATCTCAAGCGGCAGACCACCACGGCGAGGCGAAACCAGGAGGCCCTGAACCTGCTGGCCGAGCACGGGATCCGGGCCGTCGGCTCCTTCATCCTGGGGGCTCCCGTCGAGGAGGAGGAGGACCTGGAAAAGACCTGGAGCTTCCTGCGCGAGAACCTGCGCACGGGAAGACTCTTTGCCTTCACCTTCGGGCCCCTGGTCGCCTTCCCCGGGACCGAGGTCTGGCGCGAGGCCCGGGAACGGGGCCTGGTCCACGAAGAGACCGTGGACTGGCGGGCCTTGGACATCGACCTGCGTCACTTCGACCTGGAGCGCTACACCATGCTGAGCCCCCTCCGCCGGGACCGCTTCGGTGAGTGGTTCCAGCGCTTCCGCGAATTGTGGCAGGAGGTCTGCGGCGGCCTGGAGGCCAGCCAGGAGGGCTGAGCCCCCGTCCCGAACGGCGTGCCCATGCGCCGACGTCCCCTGCCCAGCGAGACCTTGTCCTTCGATTCCTGGACCCCTCGGGGCCAGGCCCAGGCCACCCGACCGGGTGGCGGGCTGGCTCGAGCCTTCGGGGCGGCCCCCGGGGACCGGGCCCGCTGCCTCCTGGGAGGCCGCCGCAAGGGCGCCAGGGAAGCCTTCCTGGAGGAGGTCCTCCAACCCGCTGCGGGCCGGGTCGAGCCCCGCTGCCCCCACTTCGGATCCTGCGGAGGATGCGCCCTGCAGCACCTGGATCCCGCGACCCAGTTGGAGGGCAAGACCCGGCCGGTGATCGAAAGGCTCCGTCAGGTTGCCGGCGGGTTCGAGGTCCTCCCGGCGGTGGCCGCCCCCTCTCCCTGGCACTATCGCGGGAAGATCGAGCTGAGCTTCCTGGGCCGGCAACTCGGCTTCAACCGCCGCGGACGATTCGATCGCCTGGTGGACGTGGAGGAGTGCTTCATCGGGCCTCCCGAGAATCGGGAGATCCTCAGGATCACCCGGGCCTGGGCCACCCGGCACTCCCTCCCGGGCTGGGATCCGCGAGCCAACCAGGGTCTCCTGCGTTATCTGGTGCTGCGCCGCTCCCATGCCACCGGCCAGTGGCTGGTCACGCTGGTGACGACGACGCCTCCGGAAGGTTTCCCCTCGGAGGAGCTGGCCGACGAGTTGGAGGGCCTGGGGGCCACGGGCGTCCTGCACGTCGAGCACAACTCGCCGGCCGGAGCGGTCTGCGTCGAATCCAGCCGGGTCCTGCGCGGAGAGGATCGCCTGGTGGAGAGGTTGGGCTCCCTGCAGTTCCAGCTCTCATGGCGTTCCTTCTTCCAGTCCAACCCTCCGGCCTTCGCCCGCATGCTCGCCGAGGCTCGGGAGTGGATCAGACCCGATCCCGAGCGCCGGGTCCTGGACCTCTTCTGCGGGGTGGGCACCGTGGGGCTTTCGCTCGGTGGGCGCCTGGTCGGCGTCGAGTCCGTCCCGGAGGCCATCGAGGACGCCCGCCGCAACGCGGCCCGGGCCGGAATCCCGGCGGATTTCCTGGTGGGAGCGGCCGAGGAGTTCCCTGACCTTTCCTGTGATCTCCTGATCCTGGACCCCCCCCGCTCGGGCTGCCACCCCCGACTGATCCGCCGGCTCCCCGAGGAGGGCCCCGAGCGCCTCCTCTACATCTCGTGCAACCCGGCGCGCCTGGCCGAGGAGCTCGAGACCCTCGGGGAGGCCTATCGGCTGAGCCGGGTCCGCCTCTTCGACTTCTTCCCCCAGACCCCGCACGTGGAGGCGCTCTGCCTCCTGGAACGACGACCCGGATCCTCCTGAGGTCCGCCCGGGTCGGGAAGAATCCTGCCGGTCCGAACCGAAGTCCTGAATCCCTGCCCGCTCCGAGGCATCGGAGGGAAGGGGAGGCTCATTCCCGGGAGGTGCTCGATGCGCTGGTTCCTCTACACCCTGGCCGGGCTGGCCCTGCTGGCCGGCACCTGGTGGTGGTTGGGAGGGGAGGCTCCTTCCCCATCCCATCCCCCAACCGGCTCGGGGCGGGAGATTCGATCCGTGCAGGTCCTCACGGTCCGGCCCGGCCAGATGCCCGAGAGCCTGGAACTCTCCGGGACCGTCGCTCCGGTGCGCCAGGCCCTCCTGACCACCCGGATCAGTGGCCTGATCACCCGGTTGAGGGTCGAGGAGGGGGATGCCGTCCAGGCCGGAGAGGTCCTGGTCGAAGTCGACGCCCGCGACCTCAGTGCCCAGGTCAGCCAGGCCCAGGCCGGGACCCTGACGGCCAGCGCCGCCAGCCGTCAGGCGGAGGCTGCCCTGGAGACCGCCGGGGCCGCGGTCGCCGAGGCCCGGGCTCGGCTCCGGGGGCTGGAGGCCGAACAGGTCGAGGCCCGCTCACGCCTGGCCCTGGCCGAGACCGAGGCCCGTCGCCACAAGTACCTCTTCGAGCAGGGGGCCATCGCGAAGCAGCGGGCCGAGCAGACCCAGACCGAGCTCGAGGTGGCCCGCGCCCGGCTCCAGGGCCTGCAGGCCGCCAGCCGCCAGGCCGAGGCCTCCTTGAGCCGGGCCCAGGCCACAATGGGTGAGACCAGGGCTGCCGTGGACAGCTCGCGGGCCGCCGTGGGCCAGGCCCAGGCCGGGGTCGAGGTGGCCATGAGCCATCTCCCCTATGGAGAGGTCCGCGCGCCCTTTGCCGGCGTGGTGACGCGCAAGCTGGCCTGGGAGGGCGAGATGACGGTCCCGGGAGGTCCACTCCTGGAGGTCCAGGACGTGCGCGCGGTCCGCCTGGAGGTCTCGGTCCCCGAAGAGCAGCTCAAGCACCTCCAGATCGGCCAGGCCCTTCCGGTGCACCTGGATGCCCTGGAACGCCGGGCCTCGGGCCGGATCGACCAGATCGTCCCCTCGGCGGATCCGGCCAGCCGCACCTTCACGGTGAAGATCTCGCTCCAGAACCAGGACGGGAGGATCCTCCCCGGGATGTACGGCCGGGTGCAGGTCCCCCAGGGCACCCGCTCCTTCCTGGCCGTGCCTCCGGATGCCCTGGTGCGTCGAGGACAGTTGGAGGGGGTCTTCGTGGTTGGAGACCAGGGCCTGGCGCACCTGCGCCTGGTCAAGACCGGTGGGGCGCTCCCCTCCGGCATCGAGATCCTGACGGGTCTGAAGGCGGGAGAGCGGGTCGTTCGCCAGGCCTCGGGACTCGTCGACGGAGCGCGGGTCCTGGCTGAGGAGGCCGCCCCGTGAGCTCGAATTCGCCGTCCCCCCACCCCCCTGTTCGCGGCCTGGCTGGTCGCCTGGCCGCGATGTTCCTCAACTCCAAGCTGACCCCCCTGGTGATCCTGGTCTCGCTGCTCTTGGGGGTGGGTGCCACCCTGGTGCTGCCCCGCGAAGAGGAGCCGCAGATCGTCGTTCCCATGGCCGACGTCATGGTCGCCATGCCGGGAGCCTCGGCTGAAGACGTCGAGCAGCGCGTCACCTGGCCCGCCGAGAAGCTGATCCAGGAGCTTCCCGGGGTCGAGTACCTCTACTCGATCAGCCGGCCCGGCGAGTCCTTGATCATCGTCCGCTTCCTGGTCGGCACCGACCCCGAGGACGCGCTGATCCGGCTGTATACCAAGCTCTACGCCAACTTCGACAGGATCCCCCCGGGGGCCAGCCAGCCGCTGATCAAGTCCCGTTCGATCGACGACGTGCCGATCCTGGCGCTGACCTTGTCCAGCGCCACGCTGCACGGCCAGGAGCTGAGAGCCATCGCCGCCCAGCTCGACGAGCAGATCAAGCAGGTTCCCGATGTCTCGGAGACCACCCTGATCGGGGGACAACGCCGGCAGGTGCGCCTCGACCTGGAGCCCTCCCGCCTGGCGGCCTTCGGCCTTTCCCCGACCCACGTCATGGGAGCCTTGCAGGCCCAGAACACGGCCAGCCACAGCGGTCGGATGGACCGCGGCGAGCGCAGCGTCCTGGTGCGCACCGGCTCCTTCCTTCGCGATTCCGAGGAGGTCGGCTCGGTCGTGGTGGCGGTGCACCAGGGCCGCCCGGTGCGCCTTCGCGAGGTGGCCACCTTGACCGATGGCCCCGAAGAGCCCTCCGACTATGTCTTCTTCGGCCGGGGACCGGCCTCGGGCGCCGAGCCGGCTGGCGAAGAGGAGGCCGTCACCCTGGCTGTCGCCAAGCGCCCCGGGGCCAACGCCATCGCCGTCTCGCATGCCGTCCTGGAGAAACTCGAGGCCATCCGCGGCCGTTACCTCCCCTCGGAGGTCACCCTCACCGTGACCCGGGACTACGGCGAGACCGCGGCCGAACGCTCCAACGAGCTCCTGCTGCACATGGGGATCGCCGTGGTCTCGGTCTCCCTGCTGATCTGGTGGGCCCTGGGCAAGCGCGAGTCGGTCGTGGTGGCCATCGCGATCCCCGTGACCCTGGCCCTGACCCTGGCGACCTTCGTCCTTTATGACTTCACCCTGAACCGGGTCACCTTCTTCGCCCTGATCTTCTCGATCGGCATCCTGGTGGACGACGCCATCGTGGTGGTGGAGAACGTGGTCCGCCATCTGCGTCTTCCCGAGAGCGCCGGGCGTCCCCGGGCCGAGATCGTGCTGGAGGCCGTGGACGAGGTCGGCAACCCCACGATCCTGGCCACCCTGACCGTGGTCGCGGCCATCCTGCCGATGGCCTTCGTCAGCGGTCTGATGGGGCCGTACATGCTCCCCATCCCGCTGGGGGCCTCGGCGGCCATGCTCTTCTCGATGCTGGTGGCGTTCACCATCGTTCCCTGGGCTGCCTTGAGGCTGCTGGGCGATGAGGGGCACGCCGGCGGGCACGATGAGCCGGAGGACTTCCTGACCCGTCTCTATCGCCGATTCATGGATCCGCTGATCCATCACTCGGGCTGGCGCTGGTCCTTCCTGCTGGGCACCTCCGCGCTGCTGCTCGCGGCCATGGCCCTGGTGCCGCTCAAGGCGGTCCAGTTCAAGATGCTGCCCTTCGACAACAAGAGCGAATTGCAGGTCCTGCTCGACATGCCCGAGGGCAGCACCCTGGAGGAGACCGCCCGGGTGGTGCGCGAGCTGAGCCGGCAGATCGCCAGGGTCCCGGAGGTCACCCACTACCAGGCCTATGTGGGCACGGCCTCACCCTACAACTTCAACGGCCTGGTCCGTCACTATTTCCTGCGCTCGGGTCCCAACGTCGCGGACATCCAGGTCAACCTGGAGGCCAAGCATCATCGCCAGCGTCAGAGCCACGAGATCGCCGTGGCCCTGCGACCCGAGTTGCGCGAGGTGGCCCAGCGCCACGGTGCGGTCCTCCTGGTGGCCGAGATCCCGCCCGGTCCTCCGGTTCTCCAGACGCTGGTCACCGAGGTCTTCGGTCCCGAGGCCAAGGGCCGTCAGGAGCTTGCCTCCCGAATCAAGCAGTTGTATGAACACTCCCCCGGAGTGGTGGACGTGGACTGGTATCAGGAGGATCCGCAGCCCCGCATCCATCTGGTGGTGGATCGGGAGAAGGCCACCCGGGCCGGCGTCTCGCCCGCAGACGTGGCGGCCGCCGTGGAGACCGCCCTGCAGGGCCGCACGGTGGGCCTGCTTCACGATCCGTCGGCCCGCGAGGACATCCCCCTGGTGCTGCGCTATTCCAGGCCGGCCCGGACGCTGGAGGCCCTGGAGTCGACCCTGTTGCCCTCGCGGGATGGCCGCCTGGTCCCGCTCAGGAGCCTGGTGCGGCCGGTCGAGGAGACGGCCGAGGTCTCGATCTATCACAAGAACCTCCAGCCGGTGATCTACGTCACCGGAGACGTGGCCGGCGAGGTGGAAAGCCCGCTCTACGCCATCCTGAACCTGCAGCCGGAGATCGACGCCCTTCTCGCCCCGGATGGCCAGAAGGTGCACACGCACTTCATCGCCCAGCCCTTCGAGACCGAGAGCTACTCGGTCAAGTGGGATGGCGAGTGGCAGGTCACCTGGGAGGTCTTCCGGGACATGGGCATCGCCTTCGCGGTGGTCATGGTCCTGATCTACGCCCTGGTGGTGGGCTGGTTCGAGAACTTCGTGACTCCACTGGTCATCGTCACGGCCATCCCCTTCTCGCTGGTGGGAATCCTGCCGGCCCACTGGGGTCTGGGCGCCTTCTTCACGGCCACCTCGATGATCGGCTTCATCGCGGGGGCCGGCATCGTGGTGCGCAACTCGATCATCCTGGTCGACTTCATCGAGTTGCGCCTCAAGCAGGGAGCCCCCCTGGACCAGGCGGTCATCGACGCCGGAGCGGTGCGCTTCCGCCCCATGCTCCTGACCGCTGCGGCCGTGGTGGTGGGCTCGGCGGTGATCCTGACCGACCCGATCTTCAACGGGCTGGCCATCTCCCTGATGGCCGGCGAGGTGGCCTCGCTTCTTCTGTCGCGGACGGCGGTGCCGGTCCTGTACCACATGGTCTGGAAGCGGAAGGTGCCCCCCCCTTCCAGGGAGGTTCTGGACTGAAGATCTCCGGACCGGGATCCCCTGGCCAGGGACGACCCCCTCCGGAGGCGAAGTCGGTTCCCAGCCACAGACTCCCTCGAGAAGAACTGGAGGCACCATGTTCAGGAATGTGCTCTGCCCCGTCGATGGTTCGGCGGAATCCCTGGAAGCGGCCCGGGTCGCCCTGGATCTGGCCCGGAAGTACGGCGGCAAGGTCCGCCTGATCCATGTCGTCCCGTTGTACCTGATCGATCTCCTCTCCAACCGGGTCTCGATGAGCGAGGTCGATCTTCTGCCTCGGGAAGTCGAGGAGCGCCTGGCCATCGAAGGGCGCGGATTCCTCGACAAGATCCTCGAGGAACTGGGCACGGCCGACGAGGTGAGCTGCCACCTCCTGGAGGGCGCCCCCGGTGAGGTGATCTGCACGGAAGCCGAGAAATCGGACGTGGTGGTGATGGGCAGCCGGGGTCGGGGGCGACTCTCGGGCCTGCTCCTGGGCAGCGTCAGCCAGTACGTCCTTTCCCACTGCGGCAGGCCGGTCCTGATCCTCCCCCGGAACCGCACAGGCTCCTAGTCTGGAGTCGGCGAGGCGGTGGAGGGGGAAGGAGAGGAGACGCTTTCCCCCTTCAACGGCGGCTTGATTCCATACAGAGAGTCGTAATAAGGCTCATTGACCCCGGCATCGGCATCGCCGTGGGCGTTGCCGAAGCACATGATCGTGTAGCGGCCCGGATCGCCCGGCTTGTATTGGTAGCCCTTCCCCGTATAGGACTGCTTCTCGGAGGAAGGGCATTTGGGCATCTCATCCAGGACCTCCTCCACGACCAGATCCTCCAGCCTGGCCGGAAAGCGGCCCTGGTGGGTCTGGCGGAAGGTCTCCACCCCCATCTTGAGGATCTGCAGATTCTGCTGACATTGCAGCAATCGGGCCTGCTCCCTGGCCCGGTGCGAGACCATTTCCCAGGCCGGAAGCAGGACTGCGAAGAGCACCGCCAGGATGAACACGATGCTGCCCAACTCGACCATGTTCGGTTCGGGCTTCTTGTTGGCTTTCTCGGCCATGGGGTTCCTCCGGGCTACTTGAGCGCCATGATCCGCAACTGGCTGCGTTCAACGTAGTCGGCGATCTTCCGACTGGTGTCCTGTTCACCCGACACGACCTTCAGGAAGTTCCGGTAGGCCTCCAGGGCCTTGGACTTCTCACCGGCCAGCTCATAGGACTGGGCCAGGATGAAGTGCGCCTCGCTGAAGTCCGGCTTGAGCTCGATCGTGCGGCGGAACTCCGAGACGGCTTCGAAGACCTTCTTCTCCTGCAGGTAGGTCAGGCCCAGGGCGAAGTGGGCTCGGAAGGAGTTCGGACGGATCTGGATGGCCTCCACCAGCTCGCGACGAGCCAGATCATAGGCCTGCTCGCAACGGTAGATCTCTCCACGGGCGACGCGCACCTCGAAACAGGCGGGGTCATGCTTGAGGGCCGACTCCAGGCGGTTCAGGGCCGCGCGGAACTGCGACTTCTCCATCATCTCCCTGGAGGCCTCGACATCCTCCAGGGCCAGCTTCCGGCTGACCCTCTGCTGGTCCCAGAGGTTCAGGACCGTCAGGGCCAGGCACATGCTGACGGTGGCTCCGAAGACGGTCGGTTCCAGGCCATTGCGCATGAAAACCCAGAACAACGGACCGATCAGGCCCAGCAGCGAGAGCACGATGGCGATCTTCTTGAGACTCATCCGGGCCATGCTGGACCGTCCCTCTCCTTTGAACCTGGACCGCGGAGGATACAGGTTATACGCCCGCCCCCAACCTCCTCCGGCATCCGAGGGTGACCCGGAATGCCCCTGGCCCCGGCTGCGGACCGCTGCCAGGGGCGCCTGGGGCGTGCTATGATGGGGGCCTCCCGGCGGCCCCGTTGGACATCCGGGAGGAGATACCTGCCGAAGGAGGACCCGAGCGATCCGCGATCTCAAGGGCAATACCCTGGGCCTGAAACCCAGCCAGAAGAAGACCCTCCAGAGACTCTTCCAGAGGCGGATTCCCCCGGACCGGGTCCTGACGCCCGAACTCGCCCGCGCCCTGACCGAGGCTTCCCGGGAGACCGGACGGCAGATCGGCATCCTGGTGGATCGCCGAGGGAACGTGCTGGAGGTCTACGTCGGGGATGCCAAGGGCATCGTGATCTCGGAGTTGGCTCGCTTTCGGGTTGGGAAGTCCCGCTTCCGAGGGGTCCGCTTCCTCCACACCCACCTCGACGGCGAGCCGCTGACCCATGACGACCTGACCGACCTGGCCCTGTTGCGTTTCGACCTTCTGGGCGCGGTGCAGGCCCTGCCCTCCGGGCTTCCAGGCGAGATCCACCTGGCCTGGCTGAAGCCGGAGAGCTCCCAAGGCGACCCCTGGCATCTGGAGGAGCCCGTCTCGGTCCACGGTCTGGACCTGGACTTCACGGCCCTGCTGGCTGGCCTGGAGCAGGAGTCCGCCGCCATCGCCCGCGACTCCAGGCAGGTGACCGGGCAGACGCGCAAGGGGATCCTGGTCGGCGTCACGACCGGCAGGCTCGAGGATCTCCAGCAGTCGATGGCCGAGTTGCAGGAACTGGCGGATTCAGCCGGGATCCAGGTCGTCGAGGTGGTGACCCAGCGCCGCCGCGATCTGAATCCCCGTTACGTGGTCGGCAGCGGCAAGCTCAAGGAACTCATGATCACCGCCATGCAGAAGGGGGCCGATCTGATCGTCTTTGAAGGCGAGCTTTCCGGCTCGCAGATGCGGGCCATCTCGGAGCTCGGAGAGTTGGAGGTGATCGATCGCACCCAGTTGATCCTGGACATCTTCGCCCGCAGGGCCCACAGTCGGGACGGCAAGCTGCAGGTGGAGCTGGCCCAGATGAAGTACAGCCTGCCCCGCCTGGTGCTCAAGGACGACTTCCTGTCCCGCCTGACCGGAGGGATCGGCGCCCGAGGCCCGGGAGAGACCAAGATCGAGGTCCTCCGGCGGCGGGTCAAGGACCGCATCGCCCGGCTGGAGAAGGAACTCGAACAGCTCTCCAGACAGCGTCGGCTGCGCCGTTCCCGGCGGGCGCGCTCGGGAATTCCGGTGATCAACCTGGTCGGCTACACCAACGCCGGGAAGTCCACCTTGTTGCGAACCCTGACCGGGGCCGAGGTGCTGGTCGAAGATCGTCTCTTCGCCACCCTGGATCCGACCTCTCGCCGGCTCCGGCTCCCCTCCGGCCGGGAGGTGATCCTCACGGACACCGTGGGCTTCATCCAGGACCTGCCCGAGGACCTGGCCCGAGCCTTCAAGGCCACCCTGGAAGAGCTCGACGATGCCGACCTCCTGGCCCACGTCGTCGATGTCTCCAACCCCAACCACCCCGACCAGATCCTGGCCGTCCAAGGCATCCTCGAAGAACTGGCCCTGGACGGAATCCCCCAGATCCTGCTCCTCAACAAGGTGGACCAGGTGGCCCCGGAGCTGGTGCGTTCAGCGCTGGAGACCTGGGCCGGGGCCGTCGCCGTCTCGGCCCTGACCCCGGCCACGCTGAGCGGATTCCTGCAAGCTGCGGAATCTGCCCTGGAGATGCTCGCCCCCCCCCTGGCCGCTCGACTCCCGCCTTGAATCCATCCGCTCCCCGGGTGCCCCCCGGCTCCAGAAGGTCCAGGCTTTCCGATGTGGAACCAGCGCAGACTGGTTGAGGAGGCGTCGAGGCTGTCCCATGGCTTGGAATTCCGGCTTGCAGATTCGGGTATTGGATGGCAGCGACAGGGGAAAGGTCTTTCCCCTGGATGCCCAGGAGATGACCCTGGGCAGGGCCCTGGATCCCAACGAGGCGGCTCCGGGATGGGTGCTCTTCGCAGAGCCCACGGTCTCTCGGATTCACGCCACCTTGAAGTGGAACGAGGCGAAGCGGGGATACCTCCTGCAGCACAAATCCCGTACCAACCCCACGCTGGTGGATGGCAGATCCGTCGACCAGAACTTCCTTCAGCCCGGCCAGAAGGTCCAGTTGGGACTGCTGGTCTTCGGAGTGGAGGCCGTCGAGGTCCGGACCGGCCGGTTGGGGGACGCGGTGCAGACTCCACCCCAGCGCCGCCCGAACCTCAAGGGCCCGGTCATGGACGCCCTGAACGATCTGGCCGAGGAGAAGTCCCGAGAGCCGATGGAGGGCCTCGCCGGACTGGCCGACGAGGCCCCGTCCAGGGGCCGACGCGCGTCGCGCTCCTTCCCCGGAGGGCTGCAACTGGTGGCTGCCCAGGGGCCAGACCAGGGAACCCGATTCCCGCTGCGTGAGACCCTGCTGGTCCTGGGGCGCCGACTCGGGCCCGACGACCCGCGCCAGAGTGCCGGGGTCCTGCTCGAGGACGAGGAAGAAGAAGTGGAGGAGAGCCCCGAAGACAGGATGCGCTTCGGACAGCCCTCCGGACCAGGGTGGCCCGAGTCCCGCGAGCAGCGCCG
>JALHDH010000048.1:22727-40536 GCA_022839105.1 bacterium | reverse complement strand
TCGCGGGTGGTCAGCGAGTAGTCCACGTCCCGCAGGCCGTCGACTTCCATCTCGGGCCGGTTGGCCTCGGTCTTCTTCGAAGTGCAGGGCATCACCGAGACCGACACGATCTTCTTGGGATCGATCCCCATCTTCTGGGCGTAGTAGGTCTTGAGGATGGCCCCGAACATCTGCTGGGGCGACTTGCAGGTGGACAGGTTGGGCAGGAACTCGGGGTACTTCATCTCGCAGAAGCGGATCCAGCCCGGCGAGCAGGAGGTGATCATCGGGAGCTTGCCCCCCGTGGTCACCCGGTTGAGGAGTTCGGTGCCCTCCTCCATGATCGTCAGGTCGGCCGAGAAGTTGGTGTCGAAGACCTTGTCGAAGCCCAACCGGCGCAGGGCCGCCACCATCTTGCCGGTGACCCGGGTGCCCACGGGCATCCCGAACTCTTCACCCAGCGAGGCACGGACCGCCGGCGCGGTCTGGACCACCACGAACTTCTCGGGATCCTCGATGGCTTCGAAGACCTCGTCGATGTACTGGCGCTCGGTCAGGGCCGCCACCGGGCAGGCCTCGATGCACTGGCCGCAGTACACGCAGTCCACGTCGCGCATGCTGAAGTCGAAGGCCGGGGCGACCTCGGTCTGGAAGCCGCGGTGGGTGAAGTCCAGGACCCCGATTCCCTGCACGTCCCGGCAGGTGCTGATGCACCGGCCGCAGAGGATGCACTTGCTGGCGTCGCGGATGATCGAGTGCGAGAGGTTGTCGAAGGTCGGCTTGCGCTTCTCGCCCTGGAAACGGACCTGATCGATGCCCAGCTCGTCGCAGAGGCTCTGAAGCTCGCAGTTCTGGTTGCGCTTGCAGGTCAGGCACTCGCGGTTGTGGTTGGCCAGGATCAGCTCGACGTTGGTCTTGACGGCCTTGCGGACCTTGGCGGTGTTGGTGCGGATGTTCATCCCCTCGGCCACCTGCAGGATGCAGGAGGCGGGAAGGTTGCGCATCGGAACGCCCTTGATGTCGGCTTCCACGACGCAGACCCGGCAGGCGCCGATCTCGTTGACGTCCTTGAGGAAGCACAGGCTGGGGATCTCGACCCCCGCCTCGCGGGCGGCCAGCATGGCCGTGTAGTTCTCGGGAACACGGACTTCAATCCCGTTGACCGTGACGTTGACGTTACCCATCTCGGTGATCGTCCCTCTCAATTTCTCGCAATGGCGTTGAAGGAGCACACGTTGAAGCAGGCACCACAGCGGATGCAGAGGGCCTGGTCGATGACGTGCAGTTGCTTGACCTCGCCCGTGATGGCATCCACCGGGCAGACCCGCTTGCACTTGGTGCAGCCCTTGCAGTCGGCGGTGATCATGTAGCCGAGCAGGGCCTTGCAGACTCCGGCCGGGCACTTCTTGTCCTGGACATGGGCCACGTACTCATCCAGGAAGTGCTTCATGGTCGACATCACCGGGTTCGGGGCGGTCTGTCCCAGGGCGCACAGCGAGGTCAGCCGGATGTTCTCGGCCAGGTCCTCGAGGTTCTCCAGGTCCTGCATGGTGCCCTCGCCCGCCACGATCCGGTCGAGGATCTCCAGCATCCGCTTGGTGCCTTCACGACACGGCGTGCACTTGCCACAGGACTCGTCCACGGTGAAGTCCAGGAAGAACTTGGCGATGTCCACCATGCAGTTGTCCTCGTCCATGACGATCATCCCGCCGGACCCCATCATGGATCCGATGGCCACCAGGTTGTCGAAGTCGATCGGGGTGTCCAGATCGGCCGCGGTGATGCATCCGCCGGAGGGTCCGCCGGTCTGCACCGCCTTGAAGGCCTTGCCCTGGGGGCAGCCCGAGCCGATATCGTAGATCACCTCGCGCAGGGTGATCCCCATCGGCACTTCGACCAGACCGGTGTTGTTGATCTTGCCGCCCAGGGCAAAGACCTTGGTGCCCGGGGATTTCTCGGTGCCGAAGCTGCGGAACCAGTCGGCGCCCTTGAGGATGATCTGGGCGACGTTGGCCAGGGTCTCGACGTTGTTGATCACCGTCGGCTTGCCCCAGAGGCCCTTGTAGGCGGGGAAGGGAGGCTTGTTGCGGGACATGCCGCGCTTGCCCTCGATGGACGCGATGAGGGCCGTCTCCTCGCCGCAGACGAAGGCGCCCGCCCCCAGGCGGATCTCGATGTCGAAGCTGAAGTTGCTGCCGAAGATGTTGCGGCCCAGCAGGCCCATCTCCTGGGCCTGGGCGATGGCGATCTTCAAGCGCTCGACGGCCACGGGATACTCGGCGCGCACGTAGATGTAGCCTTTGCTGGCCCCGATGGCGTAACCGCCGATGGCCATGGCCTCGAGGATCGAGTGGGGGTCGCCCTCCAACACGCTGCGATCCATGAAGGCTCCGGGGTCGCCCTCGTCGGCGTTGCAGATGATGTACTTCTGATCGGCCTGGTTGGGGGCCGCGAAGCCCCACTTCAGGCCGGTCGGGAAGCCCGCTCCGCCGCGGCCGCGAAGGCCGGACTTCTTCATCTCGTCGATGACCGTCTCCGGGGTCATCTCCAGCAGCGCCTTGCGCAGGGCCGCATAGCCGTCCCGGGCGATGTATTCGTGGATGTTTTCGGGATTGATGGTGCCGCAGTTGCGCAGCACGATCCGTTCCTGCTTGGCGTAGAACTGCAGGTCCTCAAGGTTCTTGAGGTTCCCGGCGTGGTCGTGCCCGACGGTGTACTCCAGAACGGGCTTGCCGTCCTTGAGGTGCTCCTGGATCACCCGGGCCGTCTTCTCGGCGTCCATCCGGATATAGGTGACCTTCTTCTTGCCGGGCTGGAGGACCTCGACGATGGGCTCGTAGGTGCACATCCCGACGCAACCGGTCACCGCCACCTTGACGTTGTCCAGGCCCAGGCCGGCGACATCCTTCTTGAGGGTCTCCATGACGCGGCGGGCGCCGGCGGACTGGCCACAGGTGGCCATGCCCACGACGACCCGCAGGGTCCCCTCGGATTCCATCTCCTCAAGCGCCTTGGCCTTGAGGCCCGTCAAATCAACCATGGTCATCATCTGTGCCAACCTCGATTACTCGTATTTGCCAAGGATGTCGGGGATGCGGCTGATGTCATCGAGCTTCCCGAACACGTCGTCGTCGATCATGATGCAGGGGGCCAGGCCACAGCAGCCCAGGCAGCGGGTCGCTTCCAGGGTGAACCTGCCGTCGGCGGTGGTGCAGCCCACCTTGATCTTGAGCTCTTCAGCCAGCTTGTCGAGGACCTTCTGCGAGCCCTTGACGTAGCAGGCGGTGCCCATGCACACGCCGATGTGGTGGCGGCCCTTGGGCTCGATGGCGAACTGGCTGTAGAAGGTGGCCACGCCGTAGATTTCGGCCAGGGGGACTCCGGTGTTCTCCGAGATGAACTTCTGGACCTCGAGGGGCAGGTAGCCGAACGAACGCTGGGCCTCCTGCAGCACCGGCATCGTGATCCCCTGGTTCTGGTCCAGGGAGTCGATATAGCTCTTGAGTTCGGCGAAACGGGGATCCTCAGCCGTAATGCAGCCGCAACTGCACGCGCACGTGGATTGATCGTTCACTTTCCCTTGTCTCCTCTGCGTGTTGTTCCCCACCCCGGTCCGAACCGGTTCTGGTTCACCCCAGGATTCTCGGGTTCTGGGTCCTCTTGCGGTCGCGGGTCGGGAGGTGGCCTCCAGGTTTCGAAGCCGCCCGTCCCGGGCAGGATCCCACCCTGAGGCAGGGGCCGGGGGGACGAGGCGCGTCTGGCGAAATCGACGGGAGGCACTGCACAAAGACCCGGTATCCGGTTCAGGCCGCAAGGCCATGAAGCCAAGAAGAAGGCACGAACCATGGTCCGTGCGCGCCGCCTCCTTCTCTTGTCTGACTGGAATCCCTTCCTTGGCGGGCCTTCATTTTCTGGCCTTTGAGCGACTCCGCGCCGAGGTGGTTTCAGGACTTCTTCAGGGTGGGCGGTCAGCGTGTCCGAGTATGACTTCCAACTCCGAGCGACGCAGACTTCTTCGGATCCGCAGGGCCTATGACGCGATCCTGACCGGGATCCCCTTCGGGATCTTCAAGTTCGGGACGGGCTGGCTTCTGAGCGGCCACCACCCGATCCCGGGCGGGATCGTGATGGTCTGGGGCGCCTTGGACATCGTGCTCAACGGGCTGGCCGTGGCCTTCCCCTCCAACTTCTCGTGGTGTCTGCTCTCCAACCTCGGACGGCACCTGGGGCCTCGTTGGGAGGACCGTCTCCTGGCCCTGGACACCTTCATCGCGTTCGGCATCGTCTCGACCATGATCGGCTTCCGCCTGCTCTCCGGGCTTCCCCCGGTCCTGGGGAGGGTCTGGGACTTCGCGGTGATCTGCAACGTGATGGGTGTCGGGGTGGATCGGCTCTATCGTTCCTGGAGCCGCTGAGCCGCCGGGGGGCGGCCGCCACCCCAAGCCGAGGTTTCAGGCCGGATCGGAGGGCTTGAAGAGACCGGGCAGGACCTCCTCGGCCCGGCCCACCACCTGCTGATCGTACAGGCCCCCCGGGGCCGGCTCGAGGTTGACCAGCACCGACCAGGCGCCGCCGGCCTGGGCGCTGGCTGCGAACCCCGCTGCGGGGTACACCGTTCCCGAGGTGCCGACGGCCACGAAGAGATCCACGCCCCTGAGGGCCTCGGCGGTTCGCCGGAGGGCCTCGGGATCCAGCATCTCGTGGAAGAGCACGATGTCGAAGCGCAGGGCTGCCCCGCACGCCCTGCAGGTCCGGAACTCGAGCGACTCCTCCTGGAAGGGGGCGGCGTCGCAGCGGGTGCACCGGGTGCGATGGATGTTCCCGTGCAGTTCCACCACCCGGCGGCTTCCGGCCGCCAGGTGCAGGCCGTCCACGTTCTGGGTCAGCAGGTGGACCCCGGGGTGCCGGGCCTCGAGCCTGGCCATGGTCCGATGCGCCGGGTTGGGTCGGGCCTTTCGGGCCGCCTCCCGCAGGGGGGCGAAGGCTCGCCAGACGCGCTCGGGATCCCGTTCCAGGGCCTCGGCCGTGGCGCACCTCTCGATGTCCTGGTCATTCCAGAAGCCCCCCGGCCCCCGAAAGGGGGGAATCCCCGAAGCGACCGAGACTCCGGCCCCGGTCAGGAAGACGATCTTCTGGTAGCGGCCCGGGTCCAGCATGAGGCTTCCTTCTGCGTCCGGGGGAGGTCCCCTGGAATGGGTCTGGCGGTCTTCAATCCGGGCGGTTCGGATCCGGACGGGACGTGGTCAAAGGGGCCAGGAGCGCGTCGAGCTCCTCCGGGGTCTCCACCCGGACCAGGGCTTCGCGCACCCGGGTCTGGCCGGGCAGATCCAGGGAATAGTGGAGGAGCTGGCCTCGGAGCTCCCGGATGGCCCGTCTGGCAGGCATCCTGGTGGTGGCCAGCAGGCATCGGGCTTGTTGAAGGGCCACCGCCGCGCGCCCTGCGAGCCCTGGTCCCGGGAGGGGCTCGCCGGTGCGCAGTTCGTGCTCGATCTGGCGGAAGATCCACGGGGCTCCCAGGGCAGCCCTTCCGATCATCAGGCCTGCGCAACCCGTCTGGAGCAGCATCCCACGCGCCTCGGCCGGGCATGTCACATCGCCATTGCCGATCACGGGGACTGCGGGAATCGCCCGGACCACCTCGGTGATGGCCTGCCAGTCCGCTCGTCCCGAGAAGCCCTGCACCGCGTGCCGGGCGTGGACCGTCACCGCCGCCACTCCGCAATCGGCCGCCAGGCGGGCGATCTCGACGGCGCTTCCCGTGCGGGCGTCCCAGCCGGCTCGGACCTTCACCGTGACCGGGACCTCGACGGCCTCGACCACGGCCTGGAGGACCCTGGCCGCCCTTGTGGGGTCCCGCATCAGCCCGGCTCCTCCGCCCTGACGGGCGACCTTGGGGACCCAGCAGCCCATGTTCAGATCGACCAGGGCTGCGCCGGCCTCCACCACCCTTCGGGCCGCTTCGGCCATCTCTTGGGGGTCGGCTCCGAAGATCTGCACCGCCACCGGACCCTCCTCGGGCGTCCAGTCGAAGAGGTCCAGGGTCCGAGAGCGGCTGCTGAGGAACTGCAGGGCCCGAGCGCTGAGAAGCTCGCTGGAGGCCAGTCCCAGACCCCCCTGCTCGCGGCAGATCCGGCGGAAGGCATGGTTGGTCTGTCCGGCCATGGGAGCCAGCAGCAGGGGAGGATCCACCGGGACTCCGCCCAGCCGCAGGGGGTGAAGCAGGGGAGGCATCCCGGTCTTCAAGGCTCTCCGAAGTCCTGGGGGGATCCGTGCAGGTGGCGGTGCAGGCTCTCGGCCAGGGCCCGGCCGATCCCCTCGACGCGGGCCAGTTCCTCGCTCGGCGCGCCCATGAGCCGGTCCACCGATCCGAAGTGGCGCAGGAGGGCCTTCTTGCGGGCCGGACCGATGCCGGGAACCTCATCCAGGGCCGAGCGGCGCACGGTCTTGCCCCTCAACTCCCGGTGGTAGGTGATCGCGAAGCGGTGGGCCTCGTCGCGAAGGTGGGTGATCAGGAGTCGGGCCTTGGAGTCCTCGGGCAACACCACCGGATCGGGAAGCCCGGGAAGGAAGATCTCCTCGTGCTGCTTGGCCAGCCCCACCACCGGGACCCGACCGGCCAGGCCCAGCTCTTCGAGGACCCCGACGGCCACGGCCAACTGGCCCTTCCCGCCATCGACCACCAGCAGGTCGGGCAGGGCGGGGAAGCGCCTTTCGGTCTCGGAGGAGTCCGGCTCGAGGGCCGCGGCGAAGCGTCGGCGCAGGACCTCGCCCATCATCCGGAAATCATCCGGGGTCTGCGCCCCCCGGATCCGGAAGCGCCGGTAATGCGAGCGCCGGGGCAGCCCATGCTCGAAGACCACCAGGGAACCCACGGCCTGCTTGCCGTGGAAGTTGGAGATGTCGACGCACTCCAATCGCCAGGGACTGTGGGAAAGGCCCAGGGCCCGGCGCAGCTCTTCAAGGCCCTCGGCGCGCAGGTCCACCCGGGAGGGAACCGCCAGTTCCTGGTGCAGTCTCTGGCGGGCGTTCTTCAGCGCCATGGCCAGCAGGCGCCTCTTCTCGCCACGCTGGGGCTGGCGGATCTCCACCCGGCCGCCCCGTCGCTGGCCCAGCCAGCGACTCAGCAACTCGGCTTCTTCGGGCATCCGGGTCACCAGGATCCGGCGCGGGGGAGGCGAGCCTTCGGCGTAGTGCTGTTGGAGGAAGGCGGCCACCTCGTGGGGGACCCCGGCCTGCAACTGGGAGTCCAGAAGGAAGTCGCGCTGCCCCAGGAGCTTGCCTTCGCGCACCTGCAGGACCACGGCGCAGGCCAGCCCCCGCCCCGAGGTCAGGGCCACGTAGTCCTCGTCCTCCGGACTCTCCAGGACGACCTTCTGGTGTTCCAGGAGGCGTTGCAGGTCGGCCAGCATGTCACGGACCCGGGCGCAGCGTTCGAAGTTCAGGTTCCGGGCCTCTTCCTCCATCTCCAGGCGCAGGCGTTCCAGAAGCCTTGTGGTCTGCCCCTCCAGGAACTCCAAGGCCCCGTCCACGGCGCGCCGGTACTCTTCGGGTGGGATCAGGCGGGCACAGGGGGCGGTGCACTGGTGGATGTAGTAGTCCAGGCAGGGCCGGGGGATCTTCCGGGACATATCCAGGTTGCATGTGCGGATCCGGAAGATCCGCTGGAGGATCTTCCGGGTGCGCCGGAGGGCTCCGGCATCGGGGAAGGGGCCGAAGTAGCGGTGTCTGGGGCTGTGAGGGCGGCGGACCAGGCGAAGCCGGGGGTATTCCTCCCCGGTGGTCACCTCCAGCATGGGGTAGCGCTTGTCGTCGCGGTACTTGACGTTGAAGTAGGGGCGGTGGCGCTTGATCAGGTTGTTCTCGAGAAGCAGCGCCTCCATCTCCGAGTCGACCACGATGGTCTCGACGTCGGCCACCCGGCTGACCATCCAGCGGATCCGGGCCGAGAGGTCCCCTCCCGACTGGAAGTAGGAGCGGACGCGGGAGCGCAGCGAGGCCGACTTGCCCACGTACAGGACCCGCCGGCGACCGTCCCGCATGAGGTAGACTCCGGGAAGGTCCGGGATCGCGCGGATCTTCTCGGCCAGATCGGGATGGATCTCGGCGGGAGCCTCGGCGGGAATCTGGTCGGCCGTGGGGTCCCCGAGGGTCCGGGGCGGGAGGGGATCCTCTGTGGGCATGGGCAGGTGGAAGGCTATGGGCGGGCCTGGGCCCGGGTCAGCAGCTTGTGGAGCTGGCGCACGGCGGCCCGCAACTGTTCGTCCTCGGTCCCCCCCAGCTTGTTGGAGGGTTCGGCCTCCACCACCACGTCCGGCGTGATGCCCTGGCGGTGGATGTCCCGCCCGTTGGGGGTCAGGTAGTGGGCGATGGTATGGCGCAGGGCCCCTCCGTCCGAGAGCTGGTGCAGCGACTGGACGCTGGCCTTCCCGAAGGTCGTCTCGCCCACCAGGACTGCCACTCCCAGGTCCTTGAGGGCTCCTGCGGTGATCTCCGAGGCGCTGGCCGAGAACCGGTTCATCAGGAGGACCACCGGCATGCGGAACTTCTTCCGGGATTCGGCCCGGTGGGATTCATTGCGCTCGACGCGGGGATTCACCACGCTGACCACCACGCTGCCCTTGTCCACGAAGTGGGAGACCACGTCCAGGGCCGCGCTGATATAGCCTCCGCCGTTGTTGCGGACATCCAGGACCAGGGCCCGGGCTCCCTGGGCGACCAGTTTGTCCAGGTCGGCCTCGAATTCCCGGCCGGTGTCCTCGCCGAAGAAGCGGATCCGCAGGTAGCCGATCCGATCGCGGAGCATCTTGGAAGTGGTGCTGGAGACGTGGATCTGCTGGCGTTGCAGGGTCACCCGGAAGGGGTCGCGGTCGCCCCTCTTCAGGGTCAGGACCACCCGGGTCCCGACCTCGCCGCGGATCCTCGAGGCGGCGGACTCGATGTCCATCCCCGCAGTGTCCTCGTCGTCGATCCGGGTGATCCAGTCTCCGGTCTGGATTCCGGCGGCGGCAGCGGGACTGTTCTCGATCGGCTCGATCACCGTCAGGCGCCCGTCCCGGCGCAGATCGTTCTCGAGGTAGATCCCCACCCCACCGAAGTTCCCTCCGCTCATCTGTTCGCTCAGGCGGCGGAACTGCTGGGGATCCAGGACTGCGGTGTAGGGGTCCTTCACCGCCGCGACCAGTCCGGCCAGGGCGGCATAGCTCAGTTCGGGGATCTCGACTCCGGGGGCGACCTGGGCTGCCAGGAAGCGGCGGGTGAATTCCTCCTGAAGTTGCGCGCGATCGCCATCCTCAGGGAGATCCGGCAATTCCACCCCTTCGATCCCCTTCTTCTCGAGGAACACGCGCATGCCCGTCACGGCGCCCTGCAACAGCTCGCGGGTGTCCAGCGAGCGGATATAGTCCTCCTGCAGCAGGTCGAGAACCTCGTTGATCGTCTCCAGTCCGATCGGGGAGGGCTCGGGCTGGGATTGCCGGGAGTCCAGCCAGGCCTTCAGGGGCTGGAAGGCGAGCAGCCCCAGGGCCGCTCCCAGGAGGACGGCCAGAAGCATGAGGGCTGCCTGGGTCTTGAAGTTTGCCGATCGGCCGGCCATCTGAGGGCTCCCGTCTGGAAGGTCGGAGGGGCAGGGGACCCGGAGATCCCCTGCCCGCATGGGGGGCTAGGAGCCTGTGTGAGTCTCCAGACCGGAGACTCACACAGGTTCCTACAGGCCCAGGTAGGGCGAGAGGTCGAAGAGGAAGGTGCGCTCGCGACCATCCGGGCCCTTCACCCGGATCTGCTCGAGCAGGACCTCGTCGCGGTTCAGGATGCGGCGATCCAGCACCTCGTAGTTCGCGCCGCTCTGCAGGGCCTGCTGGATATAGGCCCGTTGCTCCTGGGTGCTGGCCACGCGCACGGCATCGCGGATCGAGGACTTCCGGGCGGCGGGAGCCTGGCTGATCTGCTCGAGCAGGACCTCGAGGGCCTTCTGGACCTGGGTGTCCTCAGAGGTTCCGATCTTCTCGCCGGGCATCTCGACGGTGATGTCGGGCTCGATGCCCAGCTTGTGGATGTCCCGTCCCGAGGGGGTCAGATAGTGCGCGGTGGTCAGCTTCAAGGCCGAGACCTTCCCTTCCGGGAAGCGCAGGGGGTAGATCTTCTGGACGCTCCCCTTGCCGAAGGTCTTGACGCCCACCAGGACGCCGCGGCCCAGGTCTTTCAGGGCGCCTGCGGTGATCTCCGAGGCGCTGGCCGAGAACTCGTTGACCAGGACCACCAGGGGGGTCGAGTTGCGCAGGTTGGGACGCGAGTTGTGCACCTTCTCGGGAATTCCGCGTTCGGCCACCGAGACGATCCGGCTGCCGGTGGGGACGAACTTCGAGCAGACGTCCAGGGCGGTGTTGACATAGCCCCCGCCGTTGTTGCGGACATCCAGGATGAAGGCCTCGGCACCTTGGGATTCCAGCACGCGCATGGCCTGTTCGAGTTCGACGTTCGTGCTGTCGCCGAACATGCGCAGCTTCAGGTGGCCGACCTTGTGGCCGTCGCGCTCGAGCAGTTCCGAGCCGACGCTGTTGACGTGGATCTGCTCCCGGGTCAGGGTCACGTCAAAGGGGGCGGCGACACCGGAACGGCGGATGGTCAGGATGATCTTGGATCCAACGGGGCCGCGGAGCATGTCGCGGGACTTCTCGATGGTGAAGTCCCGCGTGCTCTTGCCGTCGATGCGCAGGATCTGGTCTCGGGCCCGCAGGCCGGCTCGAGAGGCCGGGGTGTCCTCCATGGGCTCGACGATGGTCAACTGCTTGGAGTTCTTCTGGTCCAGCTCGATATAGATCCCCAATCCCCCGAAGTTTCCACCCGACATCGATTCCTGGAGCGCGGCATACTCTTCCGGGGTCATGTAGACCGTGTAGGGATCCTCCAGGGACTTGAGCATCCCCTGGATGGTCTCCCGGGTCAGCAACTCGTCCTTGTTCAGATCGGGGTAGAGTTCCTGAGCCTTTCCAAACTGGCGTTCCAGTTCGGCCAGGGCCTCCTTGCGGTCGGCCGAGTCCGGGACGTGCTCAAGGAAGTCCGCGTCCAGCTTGCGCTCCTCCAGGAGGAGCCGCAGGCCGTCCAGGGCTCCGTTGACCAGTCGGGCTGGCGGGATCTCCTCGAGGAACTCGTTGCGGACCAGGGTCATCACCATCTCGATGACCCGGAACCCGGAATTCGCGGGGGCCTTGGGGGGGGCCGCCAGCACCGGGAGGGCCAGGGCGATCAGGAGGGGCAGAATCAGGAGCTGTTTGCGCAGGGAACCGACCATGGAGCTCTTCACCTCTTCAGGATGATGCGGATGGGGGCGAGGCGGGCTCAGATGAAGCCTGCCGGGTCGACGGGGTTGCCGTTGATACGGACCTCGAAGTGGAGGTGGGGACCGGTCGAGTAGCCCGTGCTGCCCACCGCAGCCACGGTCTGACCTTGTTTGACGGCCTGCCCATAGCTGGCGTAGAGCACCGAACAATGGGCATACAGGGTGCTATAACCACCGCCGTGGTCGAGGATCAGGCAGTTTCCGTATCCTCCCATCCACCCGCTGTGGATCACGGTTCCCGAGTCCGCCGCCCGGATCGCCGCTCCGCTGGGGGCTGCTATATCTATTCCCGAATGGAACCGCAAAGTTCCGAAGATCGGGTGGATCCGATAGCCGAAGGACGAGGTGACGGGGCCGTCGGTGGGGTAGACGTAGCGTCCGGTGCCTCGGGCCCGGCCCGCCGAGGGGGCGACGGCCTGCTCGCTGTGCAGGACGCTGCGCAGCCGTTCTTCCAGTTCGCGGGTGCTGCCTTCCAGTTCGACCACGTAGGAGGCGATCGACTGGCGTTGGCTCTGGACGTTGGCCAGCAGGCTGCTGCGGGTCTCCTCCAACCGGGCCAGACGGGCCACCCGTTGCTCCTGGGTGGCCTTCAGCCGGCGGATCTCGGCCACCGTGCTGCGGGCGGCGGACTCCTGGCCTTCCAGCTCCGCCTTGTGGCGCCGGACCCGCTCGACCAGCAGCCGGTCGTTCTCGATGAGGATCTTCAGGTAGTGGGCATGGTCGAGGAAGTCGGTGAAGCTGTTGGAGCCGAGCAGCACCACCAGATACCCCACATCCCCCTCGGTATAGATCTCGGTCAGCCGGCGCTCCATCGCGGCCTGGCTGGCCTTGAGCCTTTCACGGGTGGCTCGGAGATCGCGGCGGATTCCCTCCAGGCGGGCCTCGGCGCTGGAGAGCTTCCAGGCGGTGTCCTCCAGGACCGCCCGGCTCTCCTGGAGATCCGACTGGGCCTGGCTGAGCTGGGCCGAGAGGTCCTTCTCCCGCTCGTTGACGACGTCCAGCCGCTTGCGTTGGAAGCGAAGCTCTTCGCGCTTGTCCTGGAGGTTCCGGCGAACCGAACCGGCATCCGGAGGGGCCGCCGAGACGCCGGGGGCCAGGCCCAGGAGGACCGCCGCCAGGAGAAGGCCTGCCAGGATCGGTTTCACGCCTTGAGGTGCCGGTTGACCGAGATCAGGCTGCCCAGGGCGCCGACCGCGCAGCCCAGGCCCACCAGGCCCAGGTTCAGGAAGGGCAGGACCTCGCCGGGTGCCAGGATGGGAAGGAAGGGGACCGTCTTGTGGAGCTGCGGGACCACCAGGCGATAGGCGATGTCCACCACGGTGGCGGCCATGGCGGCCCCGACCAGCCCCTGAGCCACCCCTTCCAGGATGAAGGGCCAGCGGATGAACCAGTCGGCCGCGCCGACAAGTTGCATGATGTCGATCTCCTTGCGCCGGGCGAAGACCGTCAGGCGGATCGTGTTGCTGACGATCAGCAGCGTGGAGGCGAAGAGCAGGCCCAGGATCACCATGCCGACGATCCGGACCACCTGGTTGAGGGCCATCAGCTTGCGCGCGACATCGCGGCCATAGTCCACCGAGCCGACTTCGGGAAGGAGGGCCACCTTCTCGGCCACCCCGTCCAGCGCCTTGGGGTCGTCGACGCGGATTTCGAAGGCGTCGGGAAGCGGGTTGTGGGAGAGGTCGTCCAGCGAGATCCGCGAGCCCAGCCTCTCGCGAAGGCGCTTGAAGGCGGTGTCCTTGGAGACGAAGTGGGTCCCCTCGACGTGCTCGATCTTCATGACGGCGGCATGGAAGGCCCCCGCCTCCTCGCGCTGGAACTCGGCGGACATGTAGGCCTTGACCTGCATCTCGCCGGCCAGTTCCCGTGACAGCGAATCGAGGTTGGCCACCAGCACCACGAAGAAGCCCAGGATCAGCGTCAAGACCATGACCGTCGAGATCGAGGCGACGCTCATGAGGGGGTTGCGCCGGATATTGATCAGGACTTCCCGCAGGAAGCACTCCAGGTAGTAGCCGCCCGAAGGGCCTCGACGCTGGCGCGGGATGCGTTCCCGGCCAGTGCTGCGGGAAGAGTCCTGCGGCTCTTCGGCCTCAAGCGGGGTTTCTTCGGGAAGAGGCTTTCGGTTCATCGGCTAGACGGCTCCCAGGACCAGGGCCGGGCGCGACGACCCGGTGGGGATGTACTGGCCCCTCTCCAGGTCGTGCAGCATGACGCCCCGCTCCATGACCAGGACCCGCTTCTGCATGACGTCCACCATCTGCTGGTTGTGGGTGGCCACCAGCACCGTGGTGCCCCGGGCGTTCACCTTCGACAGGATCTGCATGATGTCCCAGGAGGAGTCCGGATCCAGGTTGCCCGTGGGTTCGTCGGCCAGAAGGATGATCGGGTCGTTGATCAGGGCCCGGGCGATGGCCACCCGCTGCTGTTCGCCGCCGGAGAGCTCGCCCGGGAGGCGATCGGCCTTCTCGCGCATGTTCACCAGCGTCAGCGCCTTGGTCACCTTGCGCGGGATGACCGACCTCGAGGCGCCCGTGACCTCCAGGGCGTAGGCCACGTTCTCGAAGGCGGTCTTGTGGCTCAGCAGGCGGAAGTCCTGGAAGATCACCCCGATCCGGCGGCGCAGCAGGGGGATCTGGGAGCGCTTCATGTCGCTGATCTCCTGCCCGTCCACGAAGACCGCGCCGGTGGTGGGGTCGTGTTCGCGGTAGATCAGCTTCATCAGGCTGGATTTCCCGGAGCCGGTGTGGCCTACCAGGAAGAGGAATTCCCCCCGGCCGACCACCAGATCGATGTCCTGCAGGGCCCGGACCCCGTTGGGGTAGACCAGGCTGAGGTTGTGCATCTCGATGATCGGGTCGTCGGTTTCCAGCAAGAGGTCGCCTCCGAAGAGCGGGAGCCGGGGGACGCTCCAGGGATGGGATCGCCGGAACGAAGAGAACGGGGTTCCCGGGTCGCGGGGATTATATCACGCGGCGGAAAAGGCTGTAAAGGCGAGATTTTCCGCCAGAATCCAGCCTCGGGCCGGCCCGGGAGGTGGGTTGGGCCTCAGCCTTGGGGCGACTTCGGCTCGGGCCTGGCCGTCAGGGCCAGCCCGGCCTTGGCGCCCAGGCTCGAGCCCAGTCGATGCCCGACCACCGAGCCCAGCACCAGGCCTACGGCGCCGCCCACCGGGCCGGCAGCCTGATAACCGGCCCAGGTCAGGCCCAGGGGCAGCCCCATGCCTCCCACGACCCCGCCGACTCCGGCCCCGGCCATGGCCGCCGCGGTCTGTCCGGCGTCGGCGCCGGCCTGGGTGGCCTTCTGCAGTCCGCGATCGGCCCCCAGCAGGGCCAGGCCTGCGGGCGCCAGGGCGGGGTGATGGAAGGCCAGGGCGAAGCCTGTGGCGGCTCCGGTCTTCATCAGTCCCGAGAGCGCTCTTCGCGAGTCGCCGGTGGCCGCTCCCTGGATCGCGTCGGAAACGCCCGAGACCCCGGTGGTGAGGATCGCGGCCTGGCCCAGGAACTCGGCGCCCCAGCGCAGCCAGGGGGTGACCTCCAGCATCTGGCCCAGGGCCTTGCCGCTCTCGCGGAAGGCGGGTTGCTCCATCAGGGCCTGCAGCCCCGTGGGTTTGTCCAGCTCCTGCAGGGCCCGGGCCTTCTCGGGCGAGACCTGCTCGAGCCTCTCGGGGGCCAGGCGGTGGTGGGTGTAGCTCTCGGCGAAGTCCTCCTGAGGCAGGGTGCTGGCGTAGTCGGTCACGTAGGGCCCCTGTCCGAAAGGCTCCCCGGCCGAGGGCGAGCCCTTCAGCACCATCTGCGGGGCCCGGCCGGGGGCGTCGACGGCATGGCCGACCTCGTGGACCAGGGTGTAGCGGAACTGCCCGGCCGTGTCCATGTCATAGCCCGAGCGGTTCAGGGTGATCGAGCCCAGCGCGGGGCGGCAATAGCCCAGCAGTCGCGGGTCGCCCACATCGGGGTTGACGTGGATGGTGGAGACGGTGCCCACGTCCTTGAGGGGCAAGGCGTCCAGCACTGTTCCGATGGCGGCGCGCTCGGCCTGGGTGGCGCCGAAGACCGAGGGGTAGACGATGTCGGGCAGGGCCGCCTGGGGGATGAAGACGTCCCGGACCAGGTCGACGGCCTTCTCCAACTTCTCAGGCTGGGCCGCCTTGGCCGAGACAGGGCTGCCTGCGAGGGCCTTCAGTCCGTTGGCATCGGTGATCACCAGGCTTCATCCTCCGAGCGGGTCTTTCGGATGAGGGCTCGAGTCAAAGTCCCCCTTGAAGTCTAGACCTTGAAATCCATCCGGGGATTGCCGTGATGTAACATCCCGAGCCTGTTCCCGGCCTGCGGGCAGGCGTATACTCAGGGTGATTTCAAGGAGGGCATGGTCTTGAACAGCATCTCCGGGGTCCGTCTCCTTTCCGACCCGACGCCGCCGCGTGCCCCCGCGGCTCCGGTTCCGCCTGCCGGGACCCGGGAGGTGACCCCGCCTCAAGACCAGGTGCGCCTGGGCCCGGCGCCCGAGACGCTTCCTGAAGAGGAGCCCCCGGCCGGCCAGTCGGCTGCCTGCTCTCTGCAACCACGCCCGGCCGCTCCCTCCACCCCCTCCGAGATCGAGGGCTTCCTGGTGGCCGAGGTGGCCCTGGCACCCGCTCCTGCCTTCTCGGGCGCCTCCCGGACCGGGGCCCTGCCGGCCGATCTGCCTGCCGATGCCGACAGCCACCAGGTCGGGGAGTGGTGTGGAGATGTGGCTCGCGCGGCCCTTTCGGTGGCCGAGCGCACCTCCCGCATCACGCCCGTCCTCTCCAAGGCCGTCGTCAAGGCCCAGAGCCCTTCCCCTGACTGGGTCAAGGCCAATCCCCAGCAGGTGGAGCGTTATGTCCAGGAGACCCTGGAGCATGCCGATGCCATCCACCGGATCGGGCTCCAGCGCGGCCAGGACTGGGGCCGGCACGACATGGAGGGGGAGACCAGCAAGTTCCACCCCGAGATCGCCCAGTTCCTGGCCCTGCCGGGACGCAACGAGGCGGTGGAATGGGCGATCGGTCGGCACAACGCGGCCGACCACCACTCCATCGTCAACGCCTGGCGGATGAACCGCCGGGTCTACGACAAGCCCTCCTGGAGCTGGGAGCGCATCACCCGCTTCATCGAGGTCAGCTTCCAGAACAACGATCTCAGCGCCAATCAACGCGATGCCCTGCTGGCCGCGATCCCCCATCAGATGGAGGAGGAGAGCCGCCATGGGCTCCCCACCTGAGGCTGGGGCCCTGCCCGATTCCTTCCGCACGGGGGACCCTGTCGAGTTCCATCGGGACTGGGATCCCGGCTTCGCGCCGGACGACCCCTTCTACAAGCCTCCCGTTCCGGCCGGTTCGCGCGGCGAGATCCTGGAGGTGGGGCCGGACTACGTGCGGGTCCGCATGCAGGACGCCGGGCGCTGGGCCACGCCCCTGATCGTCTGGGCCGAAGGCCGCTTCCCCGATCGGATTCCGGGCGGGCTCTCCTGTCTGCGCAAGCTCGGCTGAAGGCCGGGCCGGTCAGCCCTCCGAGCGATCCCGCCCCATCCAGGTGTAGAGGCCCATCATGGTCAGGGTGCAGACCAGCATCAGGGTCGAGATCGCGTTGATCTCGGGAGTCACCCCGAACTTCAGCATCGAGTGGATGGTCAAAGGCAGGGTGTTGGCTCCGACCCCGGCGGTGAAGAAGGTGATCACGAAGTCGTCAAAGGACAAGGTGAAGCACAGGAGGGCCCCCGAGACGACTCCGGGCAGGATCTGCGGCAGGGTGACCAGGCGGAAGGTCTCCCAGGGGGTGGCTCCCAGATCGGCCGCGGCCTCCTCCAGGGAGGGATCCATTCCCGCCAGGCGGGCTCGCACCGTGATGATCACGTAGGACACGCAGAAGGCGATATGGGCCAGCATCACGGTGTACAGGGAGAGGGGCTGGCGGATCGTCAGGAAGAAGGTCAGGATCGAGAGCCCCATGACGATCTCGGGCACCACCAGGGGGATGAAGACCAGTCCGCCCACCAGGCCCCGCCCCTGGAAGTGGTAGCGCGAGAGCGCCAGGGCGGCCATGGTCCCCAGCACCGTGGCCACCAGGGTGGCCACCAGGCCGACCTTCAGGCTGTTGGCCACGGCGCGCTGGACCGTCTCGTTGGCCAGAAGGCGGAAGTACCAGTCCAGGGTAAAACCCTTCCAGGCCGCGTTGCGGTGGTCGGAGTTGAAGCTGAAGGCCACCAGGACCATGATGGGGGCGTACAGGAAGGCGTAGACCGCCAGGGCGTGGAGGCGGAGAATCCACTTGGGACCGCGGCTGCGGCCGGTCCCCAGATGGTTCATGCCAGGGACTCCGACGAGCCCACCAGCTTGAGGAAGGCCAGGATCGAGACCAGCATCAGGGCCATCAGGACCAGCGACAGGGCCGAGCCGAAGGGCCAGTCATAGGAGGCCAGGAACTGTTGCTGGATCAGGTTTCCGATCATCAAGGTGTCCACTCCGCCCAGGATCTC